>JBAVJZ010000021.1:0-2513 GCA_049688015.1 Candidatus Deferrimicrobiaceae bacterium
TCCGACCGGTACGCGGGCTACACGATCGAGAAGGGGAAGCTCTCCCTGAATCTCGAATACCGGATCGTGGACAGGAAGCTTACGTCGAGCAACAACGTCTTCCTCGACCAGTTCAGCTTCGGCGAACCCGTGGAGAGCCCCGACGCCACGAAGCTGCCGGTCCGGCTGGCCGTGGCCCTGCTCAAGGACCGCAGCGGCGAGATAAAGCTCGACCTCCCCGTGAGCGGTTCCCTCGACGACCCGCAGTTCCGTTTGGGGAGCGTCATCGTCAAGATCATCGTGAACCTCCTGACCAAGGCCGGCACTTCCCCGTTCGCACTTCTTGGTGCGGTCTTCGGCGGGGGCGAGGAGTTGAGCTACCTGGAGTTCGACTACGGCAAGGACACGCTCGGCAAAGCGGGGGAAGCCAAGCTCAAGACTCTTTCCAAGGCGCTCCACGACCGGCCTTCCTTGAAGCTCGAGATCGCAGGGCACGTGGATACGGAAAAGGACCGTGAGGCGCTGCGGCAGTCCCTGTTCGACCGGAAGGTCTGGTCCCAGAAACAGAAGGACCTCGTGAGAAAAGGCGGGCAAGTTCCCTCGCTCGACAACGTCGTAGTCGACGCGAAGGAGTATCCCGAGTACCTCAAGCGGGCCTACCGGGCGGAGAAGTTCCCCAAGCCCCGGAACTTCATCGGAATGGTCAAGGACCTCCCCGTCCCCGAGATGGAGAAGCTGATGTTCGCTCACCTCCAGGTGACCGACGACGACCTGCGGCTGCTGGCGCAGAGGCGGGCCCAGGCCGTGAAGGATTTTCTGATCGCATCGAAGCAGGTAGAGCCGGGAAGGGTCTTCCTGGTGGAGCCCAGGACGCTGGTCCCGGAGAAAAAGGAGAATCAGCGGAACAGCCGCGTCGAATTCGTCCTCAAGTGAGAGTCCGCGCGGTATTGCTCCGGAAACTACGTCCCGCAGCAGTCTCCCGTCTGGTGCAGCCCCCTGTCCCGGAGCCATTCGTTGATGAGGCCGGTTGCGCACCCCACTCCGGCGTCGACGTCGATCGCCCCTTCCGGGCAGTTCCTTGCGCAGGCGCCGCACTCCATGCAGGCGTCATGGTCGGCGATGCGCGCCTGTCCGCCCGCCACCGAAAAAACTCCGTGGGGGCAGACTTCCGCGCAGCGGCCGCAGCCGGTGCAGCGGTCCGTTTCCAGCACAAGCGTCGATACGTTCTTCAGGTACCGGTATCCGTTCAACTACTCCTCCTTATCCATTCCGGCAGTCGACTGCCTGCCCTTCCTTACAGAATCGTCCCCCAGACATAAAGGGCCGCCGCGCAGACCAGGGATACCGCCATCGCCGGAAGCGCCACCCGTAGTTCCTTTCTCACGCCGGAGCGAGAGGTAAAGGGGGTGCATCCGGTAAAATTGAGCGTGAAGAAGGAACTAACAGTGGCCAGGGCGAGGCATCCCGCAGCAGCAGCGGCAAGCGTGGTACCGTCGCCGACCATGAAATACCAAATCATACCCCAGACCAGTCCCACGAGGGCACCCTTCCCCGCAAAGCTCGGGCCGGGGATCCAGGGAAGCAATAGAGGCCCCGCCACCGTCCCCGCGACTACGGCTCCCAGGAACGCAGCCGTCGCCGAAATGCCCGCGGAAGCGTCTCTTAGGCCCCATCCCGCAAGAAAGAGCAGCACGGTGATCGCCAAGACCGGACGAAGCGCCGTCACGAGCTCTACCGGCACGAGGACCAGCCGCTCCCGGAACGAAAACGTCATCTGGCGCATCGCTTCGGTCGTCACCATGCCGTTGTCCAGGTATTCGGGGAAGTCGCCTGCCCGGATTGCCGCATAGCGGACCGTAAATCCCGTCCACCGCGCCACCTCGTGGGCCGCCACGCCGGGGGCACCGAGGATCGGGAGCAGGAGAGTGCGGTGACGCACTACCCGGGAAAGCTCCGTCTCGGCGACCCTGCGGATCAGTTCCTGCGTCCCGAAGGTTCCCTTCCCCGCGGCGCACCAGACGTTGACCCCGAAGGTCTCCAGCACGAGGATCCAGGCGCTGCGGCCGTCAAGCGCGCTGCGGAGGGCGTCGAAGCTCATCTTGTAGTTGGCGGTGACGGCCACCGGATCCCCAGGCGTCGGCGCCCCGATGGCATACAGCCCCGGAGGGACATGGTACGACATCCTCCCCGCCCCCCACCGGACCTTCCATGCACCGAGCCGGTCCGCGATACGAAGCCGCCCGGAGATCTGCGGCACGCGCCCCGCCGCCGTTTCCCGCCACCGGATAAAACCCGGGACCCTCTCGGTAATCTCCCCGCCTCCGGCGGAGCCAGAAGGACCTCAGCAGGGGGGCTTGTCCGCCGCCCCCGGAGTTGTACCGCACTCCAAACCTTGCATTATCTCTTCCCTTTCCCGACCGGTACGATGCACACCTTCCCCCGTTCCGTCGCCGCATCCCGCCCCTGCAGGGATCCCTACGCCATAATAGCGGTGTATTTTACTCCCCTTTCCGCTTGACAGGCAAACCGATTTT
>JBAVJZ010000022.1:0-17383 GCA_049688015.1 Candidatus Deferrimicrobiaceae bacterium
CGACGCAACGCCCCGCCCGCCCGCTCCCCCCTGTTCGGGAACTACGACAAGCAGGACGTAAGCGGCGTAGTCACCCTACTGGTCGCGCTGACCGGTTCCTTCTTCTTCCTTCGGGGGATCGCTTTCCATATCCTTGCCGGCGGCTCCGGAGGGCCGGATGCATTCCCGTGCTCCCAGTCGATCATCATCAACCTGGCCGCCCTGGGACTCGGTCTCTACGCATTCCGCGTCCGCAATCGGGAGATCCGCAACGTGGCCATCCTGGTCATCGCGGCGGGGGCGTTGACGTCCACCGCCGACCTGCTTGGCACCAAGGGCGTGCCGCTGGTGTTAAGCGTCTTATCGTTCGGTCTCGCCGCGGCGACCCAGTCGATCACCCTGAGCCGGTGGCAGAAGGCGTCTCCGACGCTGCTCGCGGTTAGCCGCGGTTCGGACACGGAAACGGCCTCCGCTCCGGGCGAATAGGCTGTCGCGGCAGGCGGGAATCAAACTGTCCCGCGAAAGGAGCTACGGCACGGTCCGGGGCTTTGAGGATGCCCCGACAGGCCTCTGGTACGGGTGGAGTGACGTGATTACACGATATCCGAAAGTTCGATATCGAAGGTGAGGTCTTCCCCTGCGAGCGGGTGATTTGCGTCGAGGGTGACGGATTCCTCCGAGATCTCCGTGATGATGGCCTGGATCTGATCTTCCTGGGGTCCTTTCAGGTTCAGCATGAGCCCTTTTTGAGGCGCGATGTGCGGAGGGAATTTTTCCTTTTCCACGTGGATCACGAGTTCTTCCCTTCGCGGGCCGTAGGCCTGTTCCGAAACGATCTTCAATTTTTTTGTCTCGCCCACGGTCATCCCCATCAGGGCGTCCTCGAAACCGCTGATCAGCTGGCCGCTGCCGAGGGTCACATTAAGCGCCTCGCGTTCCCTGGAAGAGTCGAATACCGTGCCGTCTTTCAGCGTTCCCGTGTAGTGAACCTTTACGGTGTCTCCTTTCACCGCCTGTCTCATCGCTCCTCCTTTTCCCGCTGTTTATTGTCAATCGAGGGTGCCGACTGGTCCGCCCATTGGGTCTTTTCCTTTAGGATGACCGGACTCGCCCGCTGATTCATGCTTCCGGAGATCATCCGATATCGATTCAGGGATTCCGGACAGCCGGCGGCTACCTCGCCGTGACCCGGTATATGGTCCCGTTCCCGTAACCGGCTACGTAAACGTTTCCCGCCTCGTCCTCCCCGAAAGAGGAGATCTGGCGCGGCGTGTCCGCCAGCAGGGAGCTCTCCCACAATGCGCCGGTTCTTTTCAGTCCCCAAATCTTTCCCGAACAGTAGTCCCCGTACAAGTACGTCCCCTGGAGGGAAGGGAAATCCGCTCCCCGATAGACCATTCCGCCGGTGACCGAGCAGTTGCCTTGCCCGTGATCGTACTCCGCCACGGGAAGGACCAGCCCCGTGCTGTCGCAGGAAACGGCGTTGTAGCAGTGGGTTCCCTCCATCACGTTCCATCCGTAATTTTCCCCTCCCGCGCTTCCGGAGGGCTGGAAGTCGATCTCCTCGTACAGGTTCTGCCCCACGTCGCCGATGTAGAGGTCGCCGGTTGCGCTGTCGAAAGAGAAGCGCCACGGGTTGCGAAGCCCCAAGGCCCAGATTTCCCCCCTCGCGGAGTTGTCCGAGAGGAACGGATTGCCCGGAGGGACGGCGTAGGGGGACTGCCCGGATTCCACGTCGATCCGCAGGATCTTCCCCAAGAGAGTTCCCTTGTTCTGCCCGTTGTTGTCCGGATCCCCTCCGCTTCCCCCGTCGCCCATCCCGATGTACAGATACCCGTCTGGGCCGAAGGAAAGCTGGCCCCCGTTGTGGTTTGCAAACGGCTGGGGCACGGTCAGGAGGACCGTTTCGCTCGCGCTGTCCGCCACGGCGGAACCGCCCGGCACGACGAAACGGGAGACGACGGTCGCGCCGTCGGGAGTGCGGGTATAGTCGACGTAGAACCGCCCGGTCTGAGCGAATCCAGGCGGAAAGGAGACGGAGAGCAGGCCCCTTTCGCCGCCGGACAGCACCCGGTCGCGAATGTCGAGGAACGGAGGGGCGGCGGCGTTGTCCAGGGTACGGACCGTGCCGGCCTGCTCCACGACGAACGTGCGCCCGCTGCCGTCCCCGGCGTGGGTGACCTGGACGGGCTGCGTAAAACCCGATCCCGCCGTGACCAGGGCGATCTGCAAGGCCGTGGGGGGAAGGGGAGTACCCTGGTCCGAAGCCCCGCTGGACCCACCGCACCCGAATACGAGGAGTGGGAAAAAGAGGGTTATCAGGCGGCGGGCAATAGCCTGCCGCCTGGTGCCCCCGAAATGTTCTTTTCGGTCCGTGATCCTTACATCCTCCCGACGTCGCAAGCGCCTGCCCCCCCCCGGGGAGGCTCTTTTCTTCCTTGGATGCAAACCGATCAAGGAAGGCGTCTTTTTTCCCGTGAATTTTTTCAAGGTTCCGGCGGGATCTTCCGATATAATGCGCAGGAGTTTTATTCGTATCCTCCCCGTCCATGGCGGAGGGGAGACACTGTTCCATGGGGCGTCATGAACCGTCGGAAGATCGATCGCCGTGCATTTCTCAAGCTGGGGGCCCTGGCGACTGTAGCGGGATTCTCCCCCATTTCGGCATTCGGAGCCATCAATCGTTTCGCTCTCCCCGTGCGAAGCCTGTCCCTCTACAACACGCACACGGGAGAATCGTTGGATACGGACTACTGCGTCCGGGGGCGGTATTTCCCCGAGGCCCTGCAGCAGATCGATCACATTCTTCGCGACCATCGGACGGGAGAGGTCGCCTCCATCGATCCGGGAGTCCTGGATTTCCTCCATGCGATATCCCGGAAATTGGGAACCCGCGGCCCGTTTCACATCATCTCCGGGTACCGCTCCCCGGCCACGAATGCGAAACTGCACGCCCGATCGAAAAACGTCGCCACGAACAGTCTCCACGTGCGGGGAAAGGCGGTGGATATCCGCCTTCCGGGTGTACACCTCCGTTCGCTTCGGCGGATTGCCCTTGACCTCTCGAGGGGAGGGGTGGGGTACTACCCGAAGTCCGACTTCGTGCACGTCGATGTCGGCAGGATCCGTTTCTGGTAGTTTCCGTAAGGGTTTCCCCTTGTCACGACCCCCTCACGGATGGAGGGCCCTCCTTCAGGGCCATGTCAAGAGGCGGATCCCGTTCGTAGATGTCGTTCCGGAAATTCACCGTCCCCCCGGCGTCCACCCACGCCGTCCAGTAGAGAATGTGCACGTGGATCGGGTCCCGCAGGGAGATCACTTCCGGAACGCCGCCATCGATCGTTTGCGCCAGGGTCTTGCGCGTCCGCCGGGAGTCGTCGCGCAGGAGATACAGTGCCAGATCCAACGGTTTTTCCACCCGAATGCAGCCATGGCTTCGGCCCCGGGCGAGATTTTGGAACAATCCCCGCGCGGGGGTATCGTGGAGGTACACGGCGAACTTGTTGGGGAAGATGAATTTCACCCGGCCGAGGGGATTTAACGGGCCGGGATCCTGGCGAAGTTTGAACGAGAAGCTCCTGTCGGTCACCTGGTCCCAATCGATAATCGCCGGATCGATTTCCGGCGCGTTCTCCCGCCAGTCCTGAAACACCCGGATCCTCTGTTTCGCCAGATAATCAGGGTCCTTCCGGATATTGGGCAAAATCTCCTCGACCGCGATGCTGTGCGGGATGTTCCAGTAGGGATTTACCTCCAGATATTGGATCGTCCCGCTGAAGACCGGCGTTGCCGTATATTCCTTCCCGACGACGATCCGCATCTCCATCACGGTTTCGTCGCCCTCGACGACTCTCAAGTGGAAATCCGGGATGTTCACCAGGATATGCCGGTAGCCCAGGTCATGGGGAATCCATCGCCATCGTTCCATGTTCAACTCGATCTGCCGGACCCGCTCCTCGACGGGGACGTTCAACGCGGCCAGGGAATACCGGCCGACGACGCCGTCGTCTGCGAGCCCGTGTCTTCGCTGGAACCCGCGGACCGCCGTCTCCACAGCGTCGTCGAGAAGGGAAGGGTCCTCCACGGCGGACGCATCCAGGTCGCCGGTTATCGCCAGGCGGGCCCGGAGCAGGTAAACTCGTTCACCCCGGTCCCCTTTCCGCAGGGTGTCTCCGGCAGCGATTTTGGGCCATCCCCCGTTTTGCTCGATGTCCCGGTATCGCAAAAGGGCATCCTGCAACCCCGTATAGCCGGGCCCGGGCGGGCGAAGTTCCTTCAGGCTCTCCTCGACATTGTTCCCGTCGAGGGCCGATTGCAGGAGGGCGACCAGGTCCGCGGATGGGCTGTTCGCGATCCAGTCGGCATGCAGGGTTTCGGGATCGACGCGGCCCGACAGCAGATGGGAGCCGTAGAGGAGGAAGGCATCGGTCAGGAGCAGGTCGAGGTCGGCCTCCTTTTCCGGATCAATCAGCGTCTTCCCGACGCGTTTCTCTTTTCGGTCGGAGAGCAGCGACTCGATGGTGTCGAGGTGGTAGTCGTAGGGCTTTAACCCCTCCCGTTCCGATTCCCGGATCGCCGAGATGAGGGAATCCGCCTGGGGAAGGGGCCCGTCCTCCTTGCTCCAGGCGGGGGAAAATCCCCGACGTTGATAGAAGACGGGGATGACCGACGAGCCGCATAAGATTTCCTGCCGGCACGAAAACTGCGCAAGTCCCCGGTCCGACTCGATCTTGGCCCGCAGATGGCTTCCCACCGACTCGGAATACGGTCGCTCGACCGGATGCTCCACGGGAGTGCACGAAAGGAATCCGAGGAGGATGAGGATGCCCGGTATCCGGCTGTTCATGACGCGCATGGTGGCTGTCCCGATTTTGCTTTGTTCCCGGTCGATGGAATTTTGATGCAGGAAACTTCCTCGGGAATCCGTTGTGCCGGGAAATTGGAGGATCAGTCGTCTCGATTCTGCGGGCACCGGCGAAGGATGTCCCAGTACGCCCCCCGGTATCCGGCGCGGATGGCGTCGGCGAGCACCCGGTTGGCGTTGTAGTTGTAATTCCTTTCCGGCCTCGTCGGGTCGAAGAAGAGAAACCGGCTGTCGTCCTTCGTGAGGTCGTCGAGAAGGCCGAAGACGAAGGGAGCGACCTCCGGTTCGAGGAAGAAGACCGGGTCCGCCAGATCGTCGCCTCCCACGCACCCGCGTTCCCCAACTTCACCGGCGATCATGCCCGATAGCTTCGTGCCCGGGTAGACCCGGACTCCCACGGCGACGCCGGCGCAGTCCGGGTCCGCCTGCTTCATCAGCGAGACGGTGCGGACGATACTTTCACGCGTCTCGCCGGGGGCTCCGATAAGCAGGTCGAACATGACCGCAATGCCGGCGTCCCGGCACAGGCGGGCGGCGCGGAGGATGTCTTCCGCACGAAAGTCCCGCCCGAGGAGCTTCAGCATCCGGGTGTCGCCGCTGTCGGTGCCGAAATTGATCCCGGCGCAGCCGGCGCGCCGCATGAGGTAGGCCAGGTCGGTCGTGAAGGGAATGGGCGCGCAGTAGGCGTACCAACGCAACCGTTCGCCCAGCCCCCGGCGGACGATCTCCCGGCATACCTCGGCGGCATGATCCGCCGGGATGTTGAACTCGCTGTCGCAGGTGTGGATGTGATCGATCCCCAGGGAAACGAGGCGGGCAAGTTCGTCGGCCACGGATTCGGGGGGACGGACGCGAACGGTTTTTCCCTTGGCGACCGGGTCGGCGCAGTAGATGCATCGGCGGGGGCAGCCCCGCTTCGTCTCGATCCCGGCCTGTCCTCCCTCCCGGAAATATCGGCGGTTGTCGAGGAAGCCGCGGCTCATCGGGGGCAGGCCGGCCAGGGGGCGCGCGACGCCCGGGTTTCGCCGCCACGTCGCGCCGAGACGAGATACAAGGCCAGGAAGATCGTTCCACGGCAGGTTTTTCTCCAGGCGGCCCGCAATCTCCCCCAGGGTGAATTCCCCTTCCCCCCAGATTCCCGCATCGGCGCCGCACCGTGCGAGAACTGCCTCCGGCATGATGGAGAACCCGACCCCTCCCAGGACGATCGGGGCATCGGTGTGCTCCCGGATGCATTTCACCACGGCCACGTGGTCGGGAAGAAAGGAGGCCCGGGTGGCGAAGGAGCAATCGTCCGTGTTGCGGATCGACACCCCGACCAGGGCATGTTCCCCGCTCCCCAGGAACCCGGCGATGGCCGGCTCCCACCGCTCTTCCCAGCAAAGGTCGAGAATTTCCGCCTGGTGCCCGGAAGCGCAGAGCGCCTCGGCGACGTAATCCAGCCCGATGGGAGCGATGGGCGGGACGATCCGGTTGGTGTTTACCAGCGCGACGCGCATCGGCCCACCACCGGTTTTTATGACCCGCCTCTTACGTAGTAGTAATTGATGATGTCGCGCTTGGTGATCATGGTGACGATTTCGTCCCGGGCGTCCTCTAACACCACCGGCATTTCGTCGACGTTCAGGAGCGCCATCTTGTCCAACGCCTGCTGCAGCGTATCGTTCCAGAGAACGCGTTCGACGTTTGGGGTGGCCACATCGCGGGCGAGGATCAGGTGGTTGATCGACTCCTCGAACATGAATTCCCGGACGTCGTTGATCGACAGGATCCCCGTCATTTTCCCCTCCCGGTTCACCACGGGGTAATAGATCTCCCGGGAGTTGATCATGATCTGCACCATCTGGCCGAACGGCATCTCCTCGGGAATCCGGTTCACCGGCCTCATTTTTACCGCCTCGTGGACGGAGATCCTCTCGAGGAGACCGCGGGAAAACTCGGTGACGTGCGCCGGCGATGCCATGCGACTGATCAGCTGTTTCTCGTACAGACTGACCTTACGAAGCAGGAGGTAGGAGATGGACGAAACCAGCATCAGCGGGACCAGCAGGGTATAGCTGGAACTCATCTCGCACGCCATGATGATCGAGGCGATCGGCACCTTGGCCACGCCGGCGAAAAAACCGCCCATCCCCACCAGCATGAAAGAGTTGGGGTGGACGATCCAGCCGGGTGCGACCTTCTGCCCGAAAAACCCGAAGGCCCCGCCCAGCATGGCCCCGATGAAGATGGAGGGGCCGAATACGCCTCCGCTTCCCCCGGAGCTGATGGTGCAGGAGGTCGCCAGGATCTTGAGCAGCGCGAGCAGCAGCATCATCCACCAGATGATCTTCCCCTCCAGGGCCATCTGGATCCATCCGTATCCTCCATCGAGGATCGCAGGGGAAAGGAAGGAGATGACCCCCAGCATCAGGCCGCCTATGGCGGGCTTCAGCATGTTGCTGATCCGGAGAGGGTGGAAGAATTTGTCCCGGAGGTCGTAGAAGACCCGGATGTAGAAATAGCCGACCAGCGCGCAGACGACCCCGAAGAGGGCGTACGGCACCAGCTCGGACGTCAGTTCGAAATCGACCCGGCCGGGGAAGAAGAGGGCCTTTCTCCCGTAGACCTGGGTGTAGACGGAACTCGCGATGATGGAGGAGATGATGCAGGGGAGGATCCCCTCGTACTCGAACTCCGTCTCCCGGTAGAGGACCTCGGGGGCGAACAGGGCCGCCCCCAGGGGGGCCTGGAAGATCGCCCCGATGCCGCCCGCCGCCCCGGCCAGCACGAGGATGCGTTGGTCCCTTGCCTTAAGGTTGAGGGTCGACGAAAGGAACGCCGCGAAGCCGGAACCGATCTGGGCGATCGGTCCCTCTTTCCCCGCGGATCCCCCGCTGCCGATGGTGAGCGCCGATGCGATGATCTTCACGATCGGGACGCGCCTGCGGATCTGGCCCCCTTTCTGATGGAAGGCTTCGATCATGGCGTCGGTCCCGTGCCCTTCCGCCTCCGGCGCGAGGCTGTACACCAGGATGCCGGAGGCCAGCCCTCCGAGGGCCGGAATGATAAGAAACCAGTAGGAGTGCTTTTCGATGATCTCGGCGGCAAGGGTCGCGGGAGAACCCCTGCCGGGTTCCAAATATCCGGTCACCAGGTGCAGCCCCTCGAGTGCGAGGTGGAGCATCTGGTCAAACAGAACGGCCCCCAGGCCCGCCACCAACCCCACGGCAATGCTAAGAAGCGTCAGGCGGAATTGCCTGGGCCATGCGGAAACCGTGCGAAGGATCCAGTCTTTCCCCCAGCGGGACACGCCTCTCTCCTGAGAGATTCCTGCCAACTTCTGTCTCCGGGACCAGTATTCCCATAGATCATATTTCAAGACTGTGTTTTATCCAAACAGATCTCCCTCTTCCGTCTCGATTCTTTTTCCTTCAGGTGAGACGGGAACCAATTCCGATACGGGGGTCACCAACCGGAAGTCTAACGTTCCTCTTCGTGCCTGAGTTTCCCCGGGGCGGCCGTGATTCGCCTGCCGTCGTGAAACCGGTATTCCTCAAACGAATCCAAACAGAAAGATAATTTGCCTTTCAACGCCCGGTTTTCGGCAAAGGCCGGGCACACCCCAAACGAAAGAGGGGGAAACGTATGCCACCCAGGGGAATGGAATCGGTTGCTCGGTCGCTGGTCGCGGAAGGAAAGGGAATTTTGGCAGCCGATGAAAGTTCGCCCACGATCGAAAAGAGGTTCCGGAGCATCAACCTGCCCTCCAGCGAGGAGAACCGCCGCTCCTACCGGGAGTTGCTATTCACCACCCCCGGATTTTCCGAGTTCATCAGCGGTGTCATTTTGTACGACGAGACGATCCGGCAGAAGGCGAGGGACGGCACATCCTTCCCCCAGGTTCTCTCCGGGCAGGGAACCATCCCCGGCATCAAAGTGGACACGGGGGCGAAGTCCCTCGCCGGCTTTCCGGGGGAGAAGGTCACGGAGGGACTTGCCGGTCTGCGGGAGCGGCTCTCCGAATACCGGGAGAGGGGGGCCCGTTTCGCGAAGTGGCGCGCCGTGATCGTCATCGGGGACGGCATTCCGACGGCGTTCTGCATCAAGGCGAATGCCCACGCGCTCGCGCGCTACGCGGCCCTGTGCCAGGAGGCGGACCTGGTTCCCATCGTGGAACCCGAGGTGCTCATGGATGGTTCCCACACCATCGATCGCTGCGAGGAGGTGACGACCGCCACCCTTGCCGTCGTCTTTTCCGAACTTCTCGAGCATCGCGTGCCCCTCGAAGGGACGCTCCTCAAACCCAACATGGTCCTCTCCGGAAAGGATTGCCCGAAACAGGCGGGCCCATCCGAAGTGGCCAAGGCGACCGTCCGGTGCCTGCGCCGTACCGTCCCCTCCGCCGTTCCCGGGATCGTCTTTCTCTCGGGCGGCCAAAGCCCGGAACAGGCGACTCTGCACCTGAGCGCCATGAACGCACTGGGCAGGCATCCCTGGGAGCTGAGTTTCTCCTACGGGCGAGCTCTGCAGGAGCCGGTCCTCAAGGCATGGAAGGGGGATCCGGAAAACGTCGCCACCGCCCAGAGCGCCTTCCACCACCGGGCGCGATGCAACAGCGCGGCGCGTTTCGGCAAGTACACCAAGGAGATGGAAGTCACGGCCGCCTGACAGCGCACCTGCGGGAAGGCGCAGACTGCGGCCGGCAACCCCCCATTCCCGGAAGGAGGAGGAGACGATGCAAGAGCGGAAAGGCATCATCACGTTCAAGGGAAACCCGATGACACTGCTGGGGCCGGAGATCCGGACGGGTGACAAGGCCCCCGATTTCCGGGTCGTGGACAACGCCCTGTCGCCTGTGACTTTGGCGGATTTCCGGGGGAAGATAAAGATCTTGAGCGCCGTCCCGTCCCTGGACACGCCCACGTGCGACACGGAGACCCGCCGGTTCAACAAGGAAGCGGCGAAACTCCCGGAGAACGCGGTCGTGCTGACCATCAGCCTGGACCTTCCCTTCGCCCAAAAACGGTGGTGCGCGGCGGCGGGAGTGGACAAGGTAAAGACGCTGTCCGACTATCAGGACCGCTCCTTCGCTTCAGCCTACGGCGTGCTGATCAAGGAGCTGAAGCTTTTGTCCCGATCCGTTTTCGTCGTCGACGGGAAGGACGTGGTCCGCTATGTCCAGCACGTAGGGGAGGTGGCCAAGGAGCCCGACTACGACGCTGTCCTGTCCGCGGTGAAGGGGCTCGTCTAGATCCGCCTCCTGGCGTAAGGAAAGACCGTCCGGCGAGACAAGGGCGACGGCTGGCATGGGTGTCCGGGAGGGAGGAAGTTCCCGTGGTTGAGAGGATTAACAATAAAATGCAATAATTGGGAACAAGATCCGATCGGCAGCGTGGGATCCGAGGGGAATCCCGCTACGCCCGGTTCGGAATGGTTTTTCATGGGGCAGTTCCCGCTCCGGCAGGCGGTTCGCATTTCACCCGACAAACCCCATTAGGAATACGCAGGAAAGGCGATCCCAGGGGATCAACTGGAGAGCGAACAGGAGGGAACCATGCAAAGCATGATGAACGAAATTTTCGGCTCCTTGGGAACCTACATCCCCAGTCTCATCGGCGCTCTGGCGATCTTGGTAATCGGATGGCTGATCGCGCTGGCCATCTCGAGTATCGGGGAGAAAGCTCTACGCAAGATGGGGTTGAACGAGCGGATGACCCGCCTGACCGGTGTGGATGAGCCGGGAAAACGGATCGACCTGGAAAAGGGGATCGGAAAGGGTCTGTTCTATCTGATCATGCTCTTTGTGCTGGTTGCGTTCTTCCAGACCTTGCGCGTCCCCCTCATCACGGAACCGATCAACCGTCTCCTGAACCAGGTGTTCGAATTCGTCCCCAAGGTGGCAGGAGCGGCCCTCCTGCTGGTGGTCGCTTTGGTCGTGGCGAAGGTGCTGAACATGATCGTCCTGAAAGGGCTCGGAGCAGCCGACATCGACGAGCGGTTCGGCCGCAAGGAGGGAGCGGAAGGGAAAACGGTATCCCTGTCGAAATCGATCGCGGAAGCAGTGTACTGGCTTGTCTTGCTGCTGTTTCTTCCGGCCGTGCTCGGAGCCCTGTCCCTGCAGGGGATTCTCAGTCCGGTACAGGAAATGTTCAACAAGCTCCTGGGCTTTCTCCCCAACATCATCTCGGCGGGCGTTCTCTTCCTGATCGGATGGTTCGTGGCGCGCATCGTCCGGCAAATCCTGACGAATCTGCTTGCTGCCGTGGGAGCGGATAGTCTCGGCGAGAAGGCGGGACTGTCCCAGGTGCTGGGAGAACAGAAGCTGTCCGGACTCGTCGGGCTGATCGTGTACATCTTCATCCTCATCCCGATCGCCATCGCGGCCCTGAATACCCTGCAGTTAGAGTCCATCACGGCGCCGGCCAGCAACATGCTGAACATGATCCTCGAGACGCTTCCGAGACTCTTCGCGGCCGCCGTCCTACTGGGGATCGCCTACGCGGCGGGAAAGATGATATCCGGCCTGGTCAGCAGCCTACTCGAGGGGATCGGGTTCAACAACGTCCTGGCCCGCCTCGGACTGGGACAGGAGACCCACGAAGGGGAATGGACCCCGTCGGCGGTCGTGGGGAGCGTGGTGCTTCTGATGATCCTGTTCTTCGCCTCTCTCGAGGCATCCCGGCTGCTCGGCTTTGAAGTGGTTGCGACGCTCGTGGCCGAGTTCATCGTCTTCGCGGGGCATATCCTCACGGGGCTGGTCATCTTCGCAGTGGGGCTTGCGCTCGCGAACGCCGTATCCGGAGCGCTCACGGCCACGGGAACGACCCAGTCCAATTTCCTGGGTATTGCCGCAAAGGTGGCCATCATCGTTCTAGCGGGCGCGATGGCGCTGCGGCAGATGGGACTGGCGAACGAAATCATCAACATCGCGTTCGGAATGCTGTTGGGAGCGGTCGCGATCGCCGTGGCCATCGCCTTCGGCATCGGCGGACGCGACATCGCGGCGGCCGAACTGGAGAAATGGGTCTGGTCGCTGAAATCGAAGCAGGAGTAGAAGGGAGGACCTACCATCCGCCAGGCGGATGGAGCAAGCCCTATGTCCACCGGAAGAGCCAAAGGGCGCCCGCGAAACATAGGGCGCCCCAGAGACCCATCACAAGGAAGTGGGGCCAAAGCATGGCAAGGTGCGCTCCGTCGGTCATGACCCCCCGGAGACCGTCGATCAGTGCAGTAAGAGGGAGGGCACGGATCAGCGGTTGAAGGAAATCGGGGAACCGGCTGGTGGAGAAGAAGACCCCCGAAACGACGATCATCGGGAACGTAGCGAGGTTGATCAGCCCCGAGATCGTCGCGGTCGTGCGGGCGCGGCTGGCAACAAGCGTCCCGAGGCCGGCGAAGCAGAGAGCCCCGGCCACCGCCACCGCCGACAGGGAGAGCAGCGACCCCGCCGAGGACACGCCGAAGATCAGCCAGGAAAGGAAGAGAAGGGGAACGACCTCGAGAGGAACGAAAGTAAGCCTCGCCAGCATGTGCCCCAGGAGAAAGTCCCGTTTCCGCATCGGCGTCGCAAGCTGCAGCTTGAGAAGCTTCCGGATCCGGTCCTCGACGATCACCCACCCGATTCCCCACAACCCGCCTCCCATCAGGTTCATGCCGAGCAATCCCGGCACGAGGAAGTCGATGTAGCGAGCTCCGGGTTCCGAGACGAGGCTGTCTGAGACCCCGAGCGGGTCGGTTTGTCCCGCGGCATGCTGGAGTGCCCGGTCCACCCGCTCCCTTGCGAGACGACTCTCGGGACGGGTCGGGTCGTACCGGAAGACGACCGGGTCCCCGGGGATGACGATGACCACCGCCCGCCCCGTGCGAAGACGCTGGTCCGCCGCCTCGCGGGAGAGCACCTCGACGCGCATCCCGCTGTCCGCCTGCAGGCCCCGTTCGATCATTACCGCCCCGGGGCCGTCGACCACCACGACGTTGGTCGGGCGGGGGTGTTCCCCGCGGAAGGCGATTCCCAGTGCGACCGCCAGGAGGATCGGGAAAATAAACGTCCAGAAGATCGTCTCGGGATGCCGCAGACTTTCGAGGAGTCTCGCCAGCACGAGATGGCGAAGCGGTCTACTCATCACGGTATTGTCTCCCGGTGAGCGATACGTAGACGTCCTCGAGCGTTGCCTGTCGAAGCGTGAGGTGGGCGAGGGAGGCGGATTGGGCCCGGCAAAGATCGAGCAGCGCGGGGACGGTGACATGCGCTTCCCGTACGGATACGAGGAGCGCTCCGTTCTCCCGCCTGACCGACGTTACCCCGGCAAGACTCCGGACGACCTCGTCCTCCACGTCCCCCGCCGCCATCTCGACCTCGACGACGAGGTTTCCGTCGAGTGAGGCGATCAGTTCGCCGGGCGACCCTATGGCGATCGCCTTCCCGCGCTCGATGATGGCGACCCGGTCACAGAGGCGCTGCGCCTCCTCCATGTAATGGGTTGACACGAGGATGGTGCACCCCCTGTCCTTGTAAGAGAGAATCGAGTCGCCGAACTGGAGGCGTGCCTGGGGGTCAAGCCCCGTCGTCGGCTCGTCCAGGACGAGCAGTTCCGGGTCCCCCACCAAAGCGCAGGCAAGTGCCAACCGCTGTCTCTGCCCGCCGGAGAGCTTGCTCGTCCAGGAGCGGGCCTTCTCCTCGAGCCCCACTTCCCGGATGACGGACGGGACGTCGCGGCCCCGGGGGTAGAAGCTGCGAAACAGCGTCACCACCTCCGCTACCTTGAGACGTTCCGGGAAACGTGTCTCCTGCAGGGAGACCCCGATACGCGAACGAAGCCTGCGATCGTCCTTCCCCCACGTTTGCCCGAGAACGACGACTTGCCCGGACGTAGGTTTCTGCAGGCCGATCAGGATCTCGATGGTCGTCGTTTTTCCCGCGCCGTTGGGACCGAGCAGACCGAAACATTCCCCGGCACGGATTTCCAGGTCCAGGAAGTCCACTGCGACGACGTCGTCGTAGCGCTTGACGACGCCAAAGAGGGAAACTGCCGGCCCCCGTGCCCCTTCCGGTCCGGCAAAGGGAAGCGTCTTCATGGATTCATCACCTGACTCCGACGGCGATCCTTCGCAGCAGGATGTAACCCGCCACCGCAAATCCGGCCATGCTTGCGTATTGCGCGAATGTCAGGCCTCCGTACCGCGCGTCGCTCAGACGGAGAAAATCGAGGAAGAATCGCACCGGAAGATACAGCAGGACGAAAGCAATCGGGAAAAATCCCGTCGGGCGGGGCTTGCGGTCGAGGACGAGGAATACGGGAACGATGACGAGGAGAGTGTAGAGAAACTCGTACCAGCCCAGGTCGTTATAGGCCATTTTCGCCAGTGTTTTCGCCGTTGGAAGATCCGCCAGCCGCCCGGCGGCCTCGTAGAAATACGTGATGTACGCCCTCGCCTCCGGCGTGGACAGGCTCACCCCGAGCGGGAAATGCGTGACCGTCCCCGGATGGTCGTGCGCGACGGTGCAACCCAGCCTGCCGATTGCCCACGCAAAGGGAAATACGAACGCCAACACATCAAGATACTTCCAGCCGGTGCCGGGTGGAAAGGAGGGGGATTTCCAACGGAAAAAAAGCCAGATCCCGAACAATGCCCCGAGAACGCCTCCGAAGGAACTGATGTTTTCCCAGATCTTCAGGAGAATCAGCGGGTTTTTTGCCACCTCCCCGGGGAAATACGCCAGGACGGAGACGAGATGGGCGGTTACGAACCCCGCGATCAGCGTGTAGAAAAGCAGGTCCGCGCAGAGATCGGGATCGAGGGAGAACTTGCGGCACCGCGTAAGCGACATCCGGATGCCGACGAGCATGGCGGTCGCGACCAGCACGCCGAAGGCGTGGATGTTCAACGGTCCCAGATGGAGGACGGGCTGCTCGAAGTAGGGGATCATGCCGGTCGCCCTCTCGGCCGCTTCCTCCCTACCCGGAACGGGTCTTGCCCGAGGAGGCCTTTCCCCGGAAATCGTGGCAGTTCGTGCAAGTCCCTTCCTCCTTGTTGTGGTCCATCTTGTCGTCGTGGCACGAAAGGCAGGTATCGCGCCCGGTGACTTCCCACACGTGGGGACGGTGGCACTCCGTGCAGGAGAGATCGGGGTGCTCCCCCTTCCGGTGCAGCCCGGGTAGCTTCTCGTGGCACTCGCGGCAGGACGTAACCGGCTGCGCCTCGAACTTCTTCTCGTGGCAGTCGGCGCACGCCATGGACATCATGGGGGCGGAGGTATCGATCTTGTGACATTCGGCGCAATCGATAGGGGGGCGGTACCCGGCCTCGTGGCATTTGTTGCAAAGGATCTGTCCGTGCTTACCCTCCAGGTCCATGGGGTGCCATTTCATCTTGGAGGGGCCCGGCATCATCGAGCCCAGCGGCGAAAGCGGCCCGCGCTCCGGCATGGTGTGGCAGGTTGTGCATTCCGTCGTCAGAACCTTCCCGTTTTTTGCGACGTGTTTGCCGTCGTGACACCGGAAGCAGCCCGGCCAGTTCCGGTGACCGATGTTCGAGGCGTACGTCTTCCAGTTCACCTTCATGTCCGGGAAGACGCTTTGGTCGTAGATGTTGATCGCGGTGCCGATGGCCTTGTCCACGTCGGCCTTGCGGGCCTTGTACACGTTCGGGTACTTGTCCCGGTAAAAGGTGGCAATATCGGTGCGCAGGCCCTCGATGGCTTTTTCCCTGCTCGGGTAGTCCACGACGAGGGAGTCCACGACCACTTTTTTGACCCAGGGCAGGGTGCGTGAGATGAAGTAGGAGGCCATCGCCTTGTCCACTGCGGCGTCGGGGGGCTCGTAGATGTGCGTGGGACGGTTGTGGCAGTCCATGCAGTCCATCTCTCGCTTTTCCCGCGAGGCGAGCTCCTCCGGATCCCCCGTGTAGTCCGTGGTGATGTATACGTCCTCGGTTCCGTCGAGCCGCGATGACCTGATCCAGGGGATCTCCTGCTCCTTCCTGTCCGTCGCGATGAAGTGGATCTTGTTCTCGGTGATCATGTGCCAGTGGATTCCGGCATTCTCCCCCAGTTGCCCGCTGCCGCCTCCCGTCTTGATCCCCAGGCTGATCTGTTCGGGGCTGTTCTGCTCGTCGTACCGGAAGTGGGGGATCTGCTTGAGCTGCGTGCCGAAGAATTTCGCGGGCCAGTGGCACTCCTCGCACGTCTCCCGGGCGGGACGCAGGTTTTCGATCGGTGTCGGGATGGGCCTCGGGTACGTGTTCAGCATCACCGCCAGGACCTGCCTCGCCCCGGAGATCTTCGATTTCACGTACCAGGAGGCGCCCGAACCGACGTGGCAGTCCACGCAGGGCACGCGGGCATGGGGGGATGCCTTGTAGGACACGTATTCGGGCTGCATTACCGTGTGGCAGAGCTGTCCGCAGAACGACACGGTCTCCGTGTACAGGAAGGCGTGGTACGAAATGAAGGCGAGGAGGATCGCTAGGAATGACCCCCCGAGGATGGCGTAGCTGAAGGTCTTACGGGTTTTGGGGTCGTTCAGGTCGAGTCGGGGGTACGGCAGGGCTTCGTCGACGCCGAGTTGCCGCCTGCGAATGCTCTCCCGCCGCATGCCGTACAGGAAGATGATGACGCCAAGAGTGAAGAAGGCCGGGAAGATCATGTAGGAAAAGATCCCGATATAGGGGCTGGGCGACTTGAAGCTGAACATCAGAAGAAGGGTGAAGAGAATAAGAAAAACGCTGATGATCGCCATGTAGGCGCCGAAGAAGCTGATGGCATTGCGATACAGTCCGCCCCCCTTGTGCTGCTCTGCCATGCCTACCTCCCTGCCCTACGACACGTGACCGGGCACCGTTTCGAAATCGGGACACCGGATTCGCTGCCCGTGGTGTCATAATATAGTGAGATTTGACCCCATATAATACACGAGGATCCCCATGGTGTTTACGGAAACGTTTTCCCTGTCGACAAAAGGATTCTGCGACATCATCGACGTCACGGGGAAAGTGGCGGCGGCGGTCGATCGCTCCGGGATCGGGGACGGCATTGTCAACGTGTTCTGCCCCGGCTCCACCTGCTCCCTCACTACCATCGAGTATGAACCGGGCGTCCTCTCGGACCTTGCCAGGGTGATCGAGGAGCTCGTTCCCTCGAACGTACCCTACGAGCACGACAGGCGCTGGCGGGACGGCAACGGATTCTCCCACGTCCGGGCGGCTCTCCTCAAGCCGTCGGTCACCATCCCTCTCCTTTCGAGCCGCCTTGCCCTGGGAACCTGGCAACAGGTCGTGTTCCTCGATTTCGACAATCGGGAAAGAAGGCGGGAAATCATCGTCCAGATGGTCGGGGAATAGGCGGGCTGCGCGAGGGCGGGCGGCGGGCAGGTATGGCTATCGTTCCGGACAGAGCGGACGTGCTCATCGTGGGAGCGGGGATCATCG
This sequence comes from Candidatus Deferrimicrobiaceae bacterium, assembly GCA_049688015.1. Lineage (GTDB taxonomy): Bacteria > Desulfobacterota > Deferrimicrobia > Deferrimicrobiales > Deferrimicrobiaceae > CSP1-8. The sequence continues at coordinate 17,252 of JBAVJZ010000022.1, forward strand.
GGCTCACGCTCGCCCGCCGGCTGGTCATGGCGGGGTGCGGCAACGTGGTCCTCGTCGAAAAGGAAAAAGCCCCGGGGATGCACGCTTCGGGGCGCAACAGCGGTGTACTGCACGCCGGGATCTATTATGCAC
>JBAVJZ010000023.1:0-4587 GCA_049688015.1 Candidatus Deferrimicrobiaceae bacterium
CCCAGACACGTCTCGGCGTGGCAGCCGCCCGATCCCGGGTGACCCTCGCCGCGGCGCAGCTCGCCCAGGCCGCGAGGGATGCGGACCGGGCAGATAACCTCTTCGAGCGGCAGTCGATCAGCCGGGAGCGGTTCGAGAAGGCCCAGACGGAACTCGCCGTGAGCCGGGCCCGCCATGACCTCGCGAAGGAAGAACTTCGATTCGCCGAGGCGGCCATCCCGACCCAGGAGGCACTCCTGTCCCAGAAGAAGGCCGTCCTGGCCCAGCGGGAAGCCGCCCTTGTGCAGCGGAAAGCGAAGGTGGGGCAGCAGAACGCCGTCCTCCGACAGCGGGAATCCGCTCTCGCGGAAGCGAATCTGCTCCGGCAATACACGGAGGTCGTCGCCCCGGCCGACGGGTATGTGACCCGCAAGGGAGTGGAGGCGGGGCAGGTCGTCTCCCCCGGGCAGCCGCTGCTTGCCATCGCCGATCTTTCGGACGTGTGGGTCCTGGCGAACTACAAGGAGACCCAGATCAAGAAGATCCGCCCCGGCCAGCCGGTCACCATCCGCATCGACACGTACGCCGGGAAGAAGTTCCGCGGGCGGGTGGACAGCATCATGGCGGGGACCGGGTCCGCCTTCTCCCTCTTCCCCCCCGAGAACGCCACGGGGAACTACGTCAAGGTCGTGCAGCGGGTTCCGGTGAAGATCGTGCTCGAGCAGGGGGAAGATCCGGAACACGTGCTGCGGATCGGGATGTCGGTCGTGCCCACGGTGCTCGTCCGGTAGTCTGATGAACGGGGGGAACCGGGGCGACGACGCGGTCGGCACGACGAACGTAAGCAAGTGGATCGTCGCCGTCACCGTGATGCTGCCGACGCTGATCGAGATCATCGACATCAGCGTCGCCAACGTCTCGCTCGACCACATCCGGGGGTCGCTCTCCGCGGGGATCGACGAGGCCGCCTGGGTCCTCACCTCCTATCTCGTCTCCAACGCCATCATCATCCCGATGACCGGGTGGTTCGCCCGCACCTTCGGGCGGAAACGGTACCTCATTTTCTCGATCTTCCTGTTTACCGGGGCGTCCCTGATGTGCGGGGCGTCCACCAGCCTGGGGATGCTCGTCTTCTTCCGGATTGTTCAGGGGATCGGTGGCGGAGCGCTCCAGCCCATCTCCCAGGCGATCCTGCTGGAGACCTTCCCCCCCCGGGAACACGGGATGGCGATGGCCCTCTTCGGGATCGGCATCATGTTCGGCCCGATCGCGGGCCCCCTCATGGGCGGCTACATCACGGACACGCTTTCGTGGAGATGGATCTTCTACGTCAACATCCCCATCGGCCTCCTCGCCATCGCGATGGTCAAGATGTTCATCATCGACCCGCCCTACATGAGAAGGACGGAGAAGATCCGCGTGGACGTTTGGGGAATCGCGCTCCTGACGGTGGGAATCGGCGCCCTGCAGATCGTGCTGGACAAAGGGCAGCGCGAGGACTGGTTCCAATCCGACTTCATCCTGGTCTTCTCCGCGATCTCCGCGCTGTCGCTCATCGCGTTCGTAATCGTGGAACTCTTCATCGCCGAACAACCGATCGTCGACCTGCGCGCCTTTAAAAACATCTCGTTCTCCTCGGGCAACGTGGTGATGTTCGTCGCCTTCTTCAACCTCCTCGGGAGCATCGTTCTCCTTCCGCTGTACGCACAGATCCTTCTCGGGTACACGGCAACGCTTGCGGGCCTTGTGCTCTCCCCCGGCGGGGTCGCCACGCTCATCACGATGCCCGTCGTGGGAAAACTCATCGTGAAACAGAACCCGAAGTATCTGCTCGCGCTCGGGATCCTCGTGTGCGCCTTTTCCACCCGGCAAATGGCGGGGTTCAACCTCGCGGCGGATTTCGAATCCCTCATGTGGCCGCGGATTTACCTCGGGATCGGGATGGGCCTTCTGTTCATCCCGCTGACGACCCTCACCCTCTCGTCGATCCCCAAGCCCCAGATGGGAAACGCGACCTCCATCTACAACCTGCTCCGGAACCTCGGGGGATCGGTCGGCGTGGCGTTCTCCACGACCATGTTCGCCCGCAGGGCCCAGTTCCACCAGAGCCACCTGATGGAACACCTGACCTGGTACGATCGGGGCTTTCGGGACGCCGTGGAGTGGGGACAGTCGATGCTGGCGAGGAGAGGGATCCCGGAGGCCACCGCCGAGGGGATGTCGATGAAGATGATCTACGGGCAGGTCGTCCGGCAGGCGACGACGATGGGCTTCAACGACGCCTTCTGGATCCTCTCCGTTCTCATGGTGTGCGTCCTTCCTTTCCTCCTCCTGATGCGACGGCCGGACCACCAGAACGGCCCCCCGCCCCCCGGGCACTGATACCCCCGCGTCGCAGGGGAATTTCCCCCGCCCGCCGGATTTGCGGTATACTGGAACCGGTTGCAGGCCGGTCGTTCGTCCACTCCTTCGCCAACCCGTAACGCAAGCAACGCATCGGTCGCGGTGAACCTTTATCGGCCAAGGAGGATTCCGATGAGCATCCCGCAGAATCTTGCCCGGTTCCTCGAGGACCGCAAGATCCCGTTCCAGACAAAAACGCACCCCGAGGCATTCACCGCACAGCAGGCTGCCCAGGCATCGCACGTGGCGGGAAGCTCCTTCGCCAAGTCGGTGATCGTCAATGTCGACGGGAAGATCTGGATGGCGGTCGTCCCCGCGACGGAGCGGGTCGACCTGAAGCGCATGCAGGAATGCCTCGGAGCGAAGAAGACCCGCCTCGCGAGCGAGGCGGAGTTCTCTCCCCTGTTCACCGACTGCGACATCGGGGCGATGCCGATCTTCGGGTCCCTCTACAACATCCCGGTGCTCGTGTCCCACGAACTCACGGGGAACGAGGAGATCGTCTTCACCGCGGGGACCCACCGGGAGATCGTGCGGATTCGGGTGAGCGACTATCTCGCCGCCGAACAGCCCAAGGTCTGCGAGCGCGAGGCGATCCTGGCGGGAACGACCTGAAAGCTACCGGGGGCATGCCCCGCCTCGCCGCTATTCCGCCGTGGGGGGAGACTCCTTCCTGACGTCCGGGGGCGCCGAGCCCTTGTGCGATCCGCGCCCGACAGGAAGGGCGGTGGATTGCCCCCGGGCGAGGATACGGCCGTCCCCTGCGGTGACCGTAAGCTCACAGACCATCGACTGACGGCCCCTGTGGATGATCCTCGACTCCCCGATCACCTCCTCGCCCGGCTTCGCCGCGCGGAAGACGTTGATGCTCCACTGGACCCCCACCGCGTCGATCTCCGCGTTTACCGAGAGGGCGAACGCCGCGTCCGCGACAGCGAAGAGGAGCACTCCGTGCCCGATCCCGTGGGCGTTCAGGAATCGCTCCTTCACCTCCACCGACACTTTCGCGTATCCTTCCCGGGCCTCGAGCAGCTTCATCCCGAAGTCCTGGATCAGCCGGTCTCCCTCCCAGATCTCGCCGATGCGTCCCATCACCACTCTCCTTATCCTTCCCGGTAGACCCGGGCCAGTTCCACATAGTTCCCCGCGGTGACCCGATTCCCGTCCACCGATCCCGGGCCGAGATTCCTCACCACTTTCCCGGGAACTCCCAGCACGAGGGAGTGCGGCGGGACGGCGGTCCCGGGGGGCACGACGGCCCCCGCTCCAATCACGCTTCCCCTCCCGATTACCGCTCCGTCCAGCACGACTGCCCCGATCCCGATGAGACAGAGGTCTTCCACCGTGCAACCGTGCACTACGGCCCCGTGGCCGATGGTGACCTCGTTCCCCACATCGAGCGGGTCCCTCCTTGTGACGTGCAGGGTGCTGTGGTCCTGCACGTTGGTCCGCTGCCCGATCCGGATGCGGCGAATATCCCCCCGGATGACGGTGTGATACCAGATGCTGGATTCCGCTCCGATCTCCACATCTCCGATCACCATCGCCCCATCCGCCACGAACACGCTGTCGTGGCATACCGGTACGACGCCGTGGAACCCGATCAGCATAAGCCAGCCTCCCTCACACCCCGGAAAAAAAACGGGAGTCGCGCCTTGCGGCGTGACCCCCAGCATACCGCATTTTTCCGCGGCCGCTACCCGTCCAGCACCTCGCGGACCTTGCGAAGCAGGGAGTCGAGCCGGAACGGTTTCTGAAGGAAACTGGTCCCCGGGCGAAGAATACCGCGCTGTGCGATGGCTTCGTCGGTGTACCCCGACATGAACAGGACTTTCATGTCGTGCAGCAGGGGCGCCAGGGATACCGCCACTTCCGGGCCTCCCATGTTGGGCATCACCACGTCCGCGATCATCAGGTGGATCGGGCCGCGGTGGGACACGGCGATTCCCATCGCATCGGCCCCATCCTTCGCCTCCAGCACGCTGTACCCGTGCCCCGTGAGAACATCGCGCACCAGCACCCGCACCAGCACCTCATCCTCCACGAGCAAAATGGTCTCATGCCCCCGGGGAGAGTCGGCAGGCAACTGTTCCTTATTTTCCACGGAGGACGGGGACTCGTGACGGGGAAAGTAGATCTTGAACACCGATCCCTGATTGGGTTCGCTGTACACCCAGATGTACCCGTCGCTCTGCTTGACGATGC
>JBAVJZ010000024.1:0-14087 GCA_049688015.1 Candidatus Deferrimicrobiaceae bacterium
GTGGTACCTGACGAAACCGGACAGGGGTTGCCAGGCGGAAAGTCTGCTTGGGGGAGCCGTTCGGGATCGAAAGTTCGTCGCGGAAAGTGCGCGTTATGCCGGACAATTGAGTCCGGATTCCCCGCGCGGATCGCAACAGGGAAAGAGCAGGGGAATCGTCATTGACAGGTGCCCGGAAGGTCTGCTACCTTGTTTCGCCTACCGATTGTCTTCCTTTCGGGGTGGTAGTTAAGCTTGGTTATAACGCCGGCCTGTCACGCCGGAGGCCGCGGGTTCAAATCCCGTCCACCCCGCCAGTTTTTGAAAAGCCCCCCGGATTGCACGATTCCGGGGGGCTTTTTCCCTCCCGGTTTCCCGTATCGTCTCCCCTTGGGTCATCATCGATTTCTGCCCGTTGGGCAAAACGAACGGACGGGGAAATACATCGCAAGGATATGAACGGAGAACAAGCGGATCATGGAAGGAACGGCCCATGGACACTCCTTTGCCCGGTGTCTCCGCGTTCGATGCGGAACTGATTGAACGGTTCGAGCAGACAGGGAAAACGAGGGGGGAAGGGTACCGACCGAGGACGAGGCACCGGTTGCCTGACGGCCGGGCGAAATATACGAACCGTCTTTTTCTCGAAACGAGCCCCTACCTGCTCCAGCACGCGCATAATCCCGTCAACTGGTACCCCTGGGGGGACGAGGCGTTCGAACAGGCCGCGAGCCTGAAACGCCCCGTCCTTGTCAGCATCGGGTATTCCACCTGCCACTGGTGCCACGTCATGGAAGAGGAGTCGTTCGAAAACGAGGAGATTGCCCGGCTACTGAACGAACAGTTCATCGCCGTCAAAGTGGACCGGGAGGAACGTCCGGACGTGGATGCCATCTACATGCGGGCGGTGCAGGCCCTGACGGGGCACGGCGGCTGGCCGCTCAACGTCTGGCTTGCTCCGGACCGTACGCCGTTCTACGGGGGGACCTATTTCCCCCCGGGAGATGACGCTTCGGGACGGGGAATCGGTTTCCTGAGTCTCCTCAAGGGAGTGCGGAAAGCATACGACGCGCAGTCCGAGCGGGTAACGGAGATCGGCCGCCAGTTGACGAACCACATCCGGGAGTCCCTGTCCCCGGAAGGGGGGAAGGCGCTTCCGGCCGCCGATATCCTCGTCTCCGCCGCGCAATTTTACAAGAGCCGTTTCGACCCGGCGAACGGGGGACTGGAAGGGGCCCCGAAGTTCCCCAGCAGCCTGCCCGTTCGGTTTCTGCTTCGTTACCACCGGAGGACCGGAGACCGGGATTACCTCGAAATGGCGAAGCTTTCCCTGGTGAAGATGGCGGCGGGAGGGATGTACGACCAGGTGGGAGGAGGGTTCCACCGGTACTCGACGGATGAGAGGTGGCTTGTCCCCCACTTCGAGAAGATGCTCTACGACAACGCCCTCCTCGTCATCGCCTACCTGGAAGCCTACCAGGCAACGGGCGAGGAGGATTTCGCGCGGGTCGTGGAGGAAACGCTTCGCTTCATCGAGCGGGACATGACCGCTCCCGGGGGGGCATTCTATTCCGCCACGGATGCCGACAGCCTCACCCCGAACGGCGAACGGGAGGAAGGATACTTCTTCACATGGACACCGCAGGAACTGGAAGCGGCGCTCGGTCCGGAACGTTCCCGGATAGTCGGCCGGTATTACGGGGTGACCGAAAAGGGGAATTTCGAGGGGCGAACGATCCTGCATGCGCCGGGTACTCCCGCGGCTGTCGCAGAACACCGGATCCCCCCGGAAACGGAACTGCGCGCCATTCTTCCGGAGGCGAAGGAGATCCTGTACCGGGAAAGAAACCGCCGCCTTCCTCCGCTGCGGGACGAGAAGATCCTGTCCGCCTGGAACGGGTTGGCCATATCGGCTTGCGCGCGAGCCGGTCTCGTCCTTGGCGATTCCCGCTATGTCGGGCAGGCCGGCAGAGCCGCGGAGTTTCTCCTGGCGAATCTGTACCGCGACGGCCGGCTCCACCGGACCTTCATGGACGGGAAGGCGAAGAACAACGCGTACCTGGAAGACCATGCCTTCTTTATCGCGGGGCTCCTGGACCTGTACGAGGCCGCCGGAGATCCGCGATGGCTTGCGAAGGCGATCGAACTGGACGGCATCCTGGAGAGCCATTTCGAGGACAGGGTCAACGGCGGATATTTTCTGACCCGCGACGATCACGAGACGCTGCTGGTGCGCGAGAAGCCGGCGTACGACGGCGCCGAGCCGTCGGGAAATTCCGTGGCGGTCCTCAACCTTCTCCGGCTCCACGAATTTACGACGAACGCCGGTTATCGCACTCGGGCGGAAATGACGCTCCGGTACATGGCGGAAACGTTGCAGTCCAATCCCGTCGGCCTTTCCGAGATGCTGCTTGCCGTCGATTTCTATCTCGACACGCCCAAACAGGTCCTCGTTGTCGCCCCGCAGGGGAAACAGGCGGATGCAGGCCCCCTGCTGGAAGCGTTCCGCCGCCAGTTTCTGCCGAACCGGATCTTCCTGTTCGTGACGGAAGGGGAAGAACTCCGAAGCAATGCCCGGACCGTCCCCCTTCTGGAGGGGAGGGCGGCGGCGGGCGGACAGGTGACCGCCTATGTCTGCGAAAACCGGGTTTGCCGGCTTCCCACGAGCGACCCCGCCGAATTCGCAGACCAGCTTCGCACGGTGAAAACCGGTCCGGGGTAGCGACCCGGGCGATTCATCGATCTCCCTTTTTGTTCAGGGAGAGGTCCGTCCCTTCCGGAGACAGGCGGCCGTTTCCCGCGCGATAACGAGTTCCTCGTCCGTCGGGATGACGAAGATGCGCAGCCGGGATTCCGGCGCCCCGATCTCTCCTTCTTTTCCGGTCGTTTCCCCGTTCCGTGAGGAATCGATCCGGATGCCGAACCATTCCATCCCTTCCAGGATCCGCGCCCGGACCTCGGGGGCGTTCTCCCCGATCCCGCCGGAGAAGACGATCGCGTCGGCGCCGCCGAGCGCGGCGAGATAGGCACCCAGGTACTTCCGGGCCCGGTAGCAGAAGATCTCCACGGCCAGGCGTGCGCGGGGCTCGTCTCCCGTTATTGCCATCAGGTCCCGCATGTCCCGGCTTCTGCCGGAAAGGCCCAGAAGCCCGGATCGCGCGTTCAGAATGTCTTCCACTTCCGCAGGGGACAGCCCTTCTTCGTGGGCGAGAAAGCCGAAGATCGCCGGATCGATGTCCCCGCAGCGCGTGCCCATCACCAGCCCCTCCAGCGGGGTGAACCCCATGGAAGTGTCGATCGGCGCCCCCTTCCGGATGGCGGCGGCAGAGCACCCGTTGCCCAGGTGGAAGGCGACGATCGTCGCGTCCCCGGGCAGCGTATCCGTCAACGAGCAATAGCGGGACAGCAGGTACTGGTAGGAGATGCCGTGGAATCCGTACCGCCGGATGCCGTACCGCGTCGATAACTCGTGGGGAATCGCGTACAGGGAGGCGCGGTCCGGCAGCGCTGCGTGAAAGGTCGTGTCGAACACGGCCACCATCGGAACCGACTTCCCGGCCGCCGCGCGCGCCGCCCGTATTCCGGCCACGCTTGGCGGATTGTGAAGCGGAGCAATCTCCTCGAGGGAGTCGATCGCTTCCGTAACCGACTCCTCGATCAGGGTCGTTCGGGAGAATCGCCCGCCGCCGTGGACGACCCGGTGCCCGATCGCGCCGATACGGTTCGGTTGCCCCGGGAGCAGGGAGGCGTCCGGGGAATCGACCCATGCGAGAATCCTGCGGATCGCCTCCTCGTGGTCGCCGATGCGGGCGGTCAGCCGTTCGGGAGACCTCCCCTCCCGGCGGAAGGTGAGGAGGGAATCCCCGCCGATCCGCTCGACGACCCCCCGGGCCAGTCGCGTTTCGCGCCATTCTCCGGAAGGGTCGGGTTCGACGTCTGCGACCAGGAACTTGACGGAGGAACTTCCGCAGTTGAGTGCCAGAATGTTCATGCTGCCCCTCCGGATTCCTTGTGAGACGGCCGGAAGCGCCCGGAAGCGGGAGAAAACGAAACCCGTGCTGTCCTCGTTTCGGGTTCAGTATAGGAGAGTCGGCAATTACCGGGGGGAAAAAGATTTTTCCCCGGCGAATGTTGCGGCCCCTTCGGGGTTGCTATGCTGAAAGCGAAGGAAAAGGGACGGGGGTCCAGTCGGGGGGAAGGCAGGAGGACGTCATGGGACTTGCAGCGAGAAAGTGTGAACCGTGCAGGGAAGCCGTATCTCCGATGTCCCGGGAAGAAGCGGAGGAGTTGCTCCGGGAAACCCCGGGGTGGGAGCTGGAGGAGAGTGCGACGAAGATCCGACGGACGATCCGGTTCCGGAACTTCTCCCAGGCGATGGAGTTCGCGCGGAAGGTGGGCGACCTGGCGGAAGGGGAGGGGCACCATCCCGACATCTCGGTGGGATGGGGCTACTGCACCGTCGTGTTCCAGACGCACAAGATCCACGGTCTGCACGGCAACGACTTTATCATGGCCGCGAAAGTGAATACCCTGATCCCGTGAGGGAGGGTCGGAAACATCCGTGTGTCCCTGCCTGTTCCTGAAGGCGGGCAAAGGAACGCGATGAAGGCAGGCAGGCACATCGGTCTCCAGGCGATCATCTTTTTCCTGGTCTCCTCCACGTTTATGACGATCTACATCACCCAGCCCGTCCTGCCCGTGATCCGGTCCGAGTTCGGGGTGAGCGAATCGTACGCCTCCCTTACGATTTCCGCGGTCATCTTCGGGATCGCACTGGCTACCCTTCCTTTCGGGAGGCTGGTGGACACGTTCCCCATGCGTCCCATCCTGTTTACGGGCGGGTTCATGGTCGTCGGGAGCAGCCTGTTCTGCGCCGTCACAAGGAGCCTGCCGCTGCTGGTGTGCGCCCGGTTCCTGCAGGGGATTTTCATCCCCTCCCTTACCACGTGTCTCGTGGTGTATCTGGTGCGAAGTCTCCCGCCCGAACGCCTCAACGTCGTCATGGGATCCTACGTCTCCGCGACCGTGCTGGGGGGGCTGGGGGGACGCCTCCTGGGAGGCTGGATCCACCCGCCGCTCCACTGGCGCTACGCGTTCGTGACCGCTTCCGTGCTGCTTGCCTCTGCCATCCTGGCCGCTGCGCGGATCCTCCCCAGGACGGAAAGCGGGGCGGGACCGGAAAAAGAGAAGATCGGGTTCCTGGCGCTGCTGTCGCGTCGCGAACTCCTCCGGACCTACTTCGTTGCGTTCAGCGCGTTCTTCGTCTTCTCTTCCATATTCAACTACATTCCCTTCTATCTCGCGGGGCCCGCCTTTCGCGCCTCCACGCAGGTCATCACCCTCGTGTATCTCGCGTATGTCGTCGGCGTGGTAATCGGTCCGCTGGCGGGGAAACTGAGCGACCGGATCGGAAACGGAGCCACGATCGCCGCCGGCTCCGCGGTGTTCGCCATGGCGATCCTCGCCACCTTTCTCCATTCGATGATTGCGATCGTGGGGAGCCTGGCGGGGGTGTGCGCCGGCTTCTTCGCGGTGCACGCCGCGGCCGCGGGGTCGCTGAACCGGAGGCTTGTGGCCGGGCGGGGGCGCGCCAATTCCCTCTATGTCCTGTTCTACTACCTCGGGGGGTCGATCGGGATCACGGTAAGTGGCCACGCCTACGGGTACGGCGGATGGCGGATGGTTACGGTCCTCGGCATCCTCATGCTCAGCACCACGTTCGCCGCCGGAATCACCGAGATGCGGGCGGAAGCGCGGGGACACTCCTCAACGTAATGCTCGATACAGGAATGTCCCCCCTAAGCAGTGATCCCAGTAAGATCGTTCCTCCCGGTGCCAAGGGCTCGCGGGAGGCTTCCTCTTCGCTTCGCTCGCGACCTGCGACCGCTCGCTGCCGATTCCGCTCGACGCAATCCACCGGGGACATCCCGGATGGCGCCAACCGCAAGGGAAAAAGAGTACTTAGGAACGTCCCTGTTCTTAGCGTGGAAAGCGCAGCAAGCCGAAGGAGTGGGGGCGCAGTGAGGTTAAGCGCAGCCGTGCAGGTTCACCGCACGGCGAGCCACGAACGGAGCCCTCCTCCGAGGCTGCGGAGCGAAATCCGCGAACGGGGCGTCGCGAGTCGAGCGGAACGTCCGGACTCCGGTGGTCAGCCGGCGATCTGCTGAAAGAAATCGTTCCCCTTGTCGTCCACCAGGATGAAGGCAGGGAAGTCCACGACCTCGATCTTCCAGATCGCCTCCATTCCCAGCTCCGGGTACTCGAGGACCTCCACTTTCCGAATGTTCTCTTCGGCGAGCAGAGCGGCAGGCCCGCCGATGGAGCCCAGATAGAACCCGCCGTATTTCCTGCACGCGTCGGTCACCTGCCGGCTGCGGTTCCCCTTGGCGATCATGACGAGGGACCCCCCGTGCGACTGGAACAGGTCCACGTACGAATCCATCCGGCCCGCGGTCGTCGGTCCGAAGGACCCTGACGGCATCCCCTTGGGGGTTTTGGCCGGGCCCGCGTAGTAGACGGGATGGTCCTTGAGGTACTGCGGCATCCCCTCGCCGCTGTCGAGTCGTTCCTTGATCTTCGCATGGGCGATGTCGCGACCGACGACGAGCGTCCCGGTGAGGGAGAGCTGCGTCGTGACAGGGTATTTCGACAGCTCGGCGAGGATCTCCTTCATCGGCCGGTTCAGGTCGATCTTCACGACACCGTGCTCGTGCTTCCTTCGGTACTTTTCGGGTATGAGCCGGCCCGGGTTCCGTTCGAGCTCCTCGAGCCAGATGCCGTCCCTGTCGATCTTCCCCTTGATGTTCCGGTCGGCGGAGCAGGAGAGCCCCATCCCGACCGGACAGGAAGCGCCGTGCCGCGGAAGGCGGACGACCCGAACGTCGAGAGCGAAATATTTTCCCCCGAACTGGGCTCCGTAGCCGCTCTTGCAGGCGGCCTGAAAGATCCTCTCTTCCATCTCCCGGTCCCGGAACGCCTGGCCGCCGTCGTTCCCCTTTCCGGGAAGATTGTCGAGGTACCCGGTGGATGCCAGCTTCACCGTCTTCAGGCACGCTTCGGCGGACGTTCCCCCGACGACGAAGGCGAGGTGGTAGGGAGGGCAGGCAGCCGTTCCAAGGGTCTTCATCTTTTCCGCCAGGAACTTCTCGAGGCTTTCGGGATTGAGAAGCGCTTTCGTCTCCTGGAACAGATATGACTTGTTTGCGGATCCTCCCCCCTTGGCGACGAAGAGGAACTTGTATTCCTGCCCCTCCGTGGCGTAGAGATCGATCTGCGCGGGGAGATTGCTCCCCGAGTTCTTCTCCTCATACATCGTCAGGGGAATCGTCTGGGAATACCGAAGGTTCTCCTCCGTGTAGGTTCGGTAGACGCCCAGGGAGAGGTACTCCTCGTCGCGTGCTCCCGTCCATACCTGCTGCCCCTTTTTCCCGATGACGGTGGCGGTTCCCGTGTCCTGGCAGAAGGGAAGAACGAACCGGGCGGAGACCTCGGCATTTCGCAGCATGGCTACGGCGACGCCCCGGTCATTGGGGGAAGCATCCGGGTCCGCGAGAATGGCGGCTACCTTCGCAAGGTGGGCCGGACGAAGCAGAAAAGATACGTCGCGAAACGCCTGGTTGGCCAGGAAGGCGAGCGCCTCCGGGTCGATCACGAGGACCTCTTTCCCGTTGAAGCGGGAGACGGAGACATGATCCCTGGTGAGCAAACGGTACTTCGTGTCGTCCTTCCCCTGAGGGAAAGGGTCCTGGTAAAGGAATTCCGGCATCTTTCGTATCCTCCACCCGTATTCTGTATGCAGGAAAACCACGATATCCCCGCGGGGTGCGTTCCGTCAAGAAAGGTCGACCCCTTCCCCCGGGAGGGCTACTTCCAGTACGGGGTCCGGATGTCGAGGTACGCCTGGTGGGCGGCGGTGGCCGCCTGCGCCACGGCCGTCACGATCATCTTAAGATGCGAGGAGACGTCGCCCACGGCGAGGACCCCCGGGACGTTCGTCCTTTGCCAGAGGTCGGTCCGGACCTGCCCGCCAGAGTCGAGGGTGAGGTCCAAATCGCGGAAGATGGCAGTGTTCGGCCTCCTCCCCACGGCCATGATCACGGCATCGGCCGGCAGATCCACCGTCTTTCCCGTGGCGTGCTCCCGAATCCGGACACCCTCGACGCAGCGGGATCCCAGGATCTCCTCCACGGTGGAGTTCCGGAGAAAACGGATTCCCTTGTCACGGTCGAGCTCTTCCGGCAGGACGCCCGGGAAGCGGAAGGCGGACTGTCTATGGACGGAGGTGATCCGGGAGGCGACCCCCGACAATCGCTGGACGAACGAGATCGCAGTTTCGCCCCCCCCGACGACGACAACCCGTTTCCCGCGGAAGGCGGCGGGGTCGCGGACCAGGTAATGGACTCCTCCGCCGCGCCCGGCGAACTCCTGTTCCCGAAGGATTCCCGCCTCGGCAGCCGTGCTTCCATTGGCGAGGATGAGAATCCTTCCTCTCGCATTCACGCTTCCCGCCACGACTTTCCTGCCGGGTGTTATCTCCTCGACCCGTCCCTCGATCAGGTCGACGTCGGCGCGCCTCGCGTCTTCGATCAGGAAATGGGCAAGTTCCCGGGCGAGGATGCCTGGTCGCACTCCAGGGTAGTTGTCGATCCGCTTGTCCGGACACCACCGGGTGAGGATTCCCCCCCAGGAATCACCCTCGAAGACCCCCGTCCGCAGCAGTTTCCTCCCGCAACAGGCGGCGGCGACGAGTCCCGCCGGGCCTCCGCCCACCACCAGGACGTCGTAATCCGCCGGTTTCGGGGCGGGATCGGCGGTCCTGTGCTTCCCCGGGACCTGTTTCGGGGAAACGACCGTTTCGAGGGAACGCGCTTCGTTTTTCCTGTTCATGTCCCCTTTCCTGGAGCGACGGACCGTTTTCAGTATAATGTTATGGTCTCACAAATCCGCAATCAGGAGGAAGGGCATGGCGAAAGTTCCGTATGTCGACAAGGAGGAGTGCACGTCCTGCAACGTCTGTGTCGATATGGTCTCGACGGTATTCCAGATGGACGAAGAGAACAAGGCAGAGGTATACGATCCGAACGGCGCAAGCGAGTCGGAGATCCAGGACGCGATGGATTCCTGCCCCGTTTCTTGCATCCACTGGAAGGAGTAGGGAGGGCGGGCGCCGGAGGCGGTGAATAGTTTCCGGCGCCGGTCGTCTTATCCAGATGGGAGTCGGGAAGAGGCGAGCCGGAGAAGTTCTTCTGTGCGCCCTTCTGATTCTGTCCCCGACCGGTTGCGGGGGGCGAAAGGCCGCAATGCGGGAGGGGCCGCCCCGACCCGACGCTACCGGGCCGAGAGTTGCCGTGGCACCGATGGAAAACAGGAGCAACGACATCAACGCTTCCGAGATCATCCGGTCCGCATTCGTCGAGGCCATCACCCGGGAAGGATGGAACGTCATACCGACGGAGGAAAGCGACAGGACGCTTCGGGAGTCATTGGGGATCACCTACGGGGGCCAGCTCGCCTCCACCACCCCGGGGGAGGTATGCCGGAAGCTGGGTGTGGAGGGGGTGTTTTTCGGAGAAATCCGGGAATGGAACAAGACGACAACCGGGATCTACAACAACGTCACTGTCGCCGCCTCCTTCGAATTGTACGCCCGGAACGGTACCCGGGCGTGGCAGGGCAGTGACACGCAATCGAAGGTGCTCGTCCCGCACGGGGGGAGGGATATCGGGGCCGAGATCGCCGTCAACGCCTTCGGGAACCTGCTGTTGAATCCGATGACCCCGTACGGCCAATCGGTCGCCAGGAATATCGCCGAAAAGTTGCCGGGCGGATTGCTTGAAGGGCACGAACCCGCACCGGCGCAGGACAACACGGCACGGGAAGCGGCCACTCCGGCGGAAGGGAGAGGCACCAGATGAAAAAGGCGGGTTTTTCGGGTTCTCGAACCGGCATGGCGATCGTTCTGGCCTACGTTGCCGGCTTGTTCCTCTCCGGGTGCGCCACGACGCCCCCCGTCACGGGCCCATCGAGCAGCCCCTCGGCCCCGGCCGCCGTGATGCCGAAGATTGAGCCCTCGGCAATGGTTGAACCCGCACCCCCCATCGTGACACGGGTGCCGAAGAAGCGGGTGGCGATCGTCAAGTTCGAGGACAAAAGCGCCTACGGGCGGGGCCGCCTCGGGGGGGCGGTCCAGGATATCCTGACGACTGAACTCGCCAAATCCGGCCTCTTTATCCTCGTTTCCCGCGGCGACGACCTGAACCTGGTCCTGGACGAGCAGGACCTCGGGATGTCGGGCGTCGTCAAGGAGGGGACGGGGGCGAAATCGGGGGAGGTTCTGGGCCTCAACGCGATCGTCACCGGGGCCGTGTCGCAGTTCGGTGTCAAGCAGAAGTCAGCCACCTATCTGATCGGCGCGAGCAAGACGCAGACGGCCGAGGCGACCGTCGACGTCCGGGTCGTGGACGCCACGACCGGGCAGGTCATCTTCGCCGAAAGCGGCACGGGGGTCCACGAGGAGAGCTCGACGCAGGTTCTGGGGATCGGAGGAGCCAAGGGGTACGACGAGACCCTGGAGGGGAAGGCCCTGCGGGCGGCCGTCTCCCAGTTCATCAACAACCTGATCCAGCGTATGGAAGCGATTCCGTGGAGCGGGAAGATCGCCGCCGTCGACGAGGCCGAAATCGCCATCAACGCCGGGCAGAAGACGGGGTTGGTCATCGGAGACAGGCTCCGGGTGTTCGGCGAGGGACGAGAGGTGGTCGATCCCGACACGAAGCTCTCCCTCGGGCGAAAGCCGGGCAGGGAAAAGGGGGAGATCGTCGTCTCGGGTTTTTTCGGCGAGGACGCGGCGATCTGCAGGCGGGTGAACGGCGAGGGATTCGCCGTCAACGATATCGTGAAACTGGCAAGATAGGAGGCGCCGGATGCGCAGGGCTGCCATGATCGGCGGCGCGGGGCGCAAGGCCGCGTTTGCCTTTTGGTTGCTTGTCCTCCTGGCCTGCGGCGGGCTTGCCTTGGCCGGCGGCTGCTATCCGAAAGCGCAGATATACGGCGTGGGAAACGTCGGAGGGTTGATCTTCGACGTGAATCCCTCAGACGCAGAAGTCGTTCTCGATGGAGTTGCCCAGGGAAAGGCGTCCGACTTTACGCAGGAAAGGTATCTGAAGGTGGAAAGCGGGATGCACCGGCTGGAATTGCGGAAGCCGGGATACGAGACGTATTCCCGCACCCTGTTCGTGTCGCACTCCCTGCTTCGGATCGAGGCGACGCTGGTGACAGGCGGCGCGCCCGCCTCCGGCGGCTACTGAGGCAATCATAACAGGACGTTAATCTCCTTTCCCTTTTTGTCCCTCCCCTTTGAGCTGCCCCCACCACTTGCGTAGGCGTTCCGCGATAATCTTCTCGTGCCCGGCCCCTGAAGGGTAGTAGTAGGATCTCCTTCCCAGCGTCTCCGGAAAGTACTCCTCGGGCACGAAGGCGTCCGCGAAATCGTGGGGGTAGCGGTACTCCTTGCCGTAGCCGAGTTCACTCATCAGCCGGGTGGGAGCGTTGCGAAGGTGCAGCGGGACGGGGTGGCTGCCCTCCGTCTTCGCGTCCTTCATCGCCCTCTGGAACGCGAGGTATACCCGGTTGCTCTTCGGGGCGGTGGCGAGATAGACCGTCGCCTGCGCCAGCGCGAGTTCCCCTTCGGGACTGCCGAGCGTCCGGTATGTCTCGGCCGCGGACAGCGTGACCTGGAGCGCCCCGGGCGCGGCGTTTCCCACGTCCTCCGACGCGAAACGGATCAATCGCCGGGCGATGTAGAGAGGGTTCTCTCCCCCGGCGAGCATCCGCGCCAGCCAGTACAGGGAAGCATCGGGATCCGATCCGCGCAAGCTCTTGTGGAAAGCGGAGATGAGGTTGTAGTGCTCCTCCCCGTCCTTGTCGTAAAGGAGGGCCTTCGTTCTCAGCGCTTCTTCCGCCACCGTAACGTCCACGGCGGACAGATCCCGGTGTTCCGCAATCGTCACGGCCGCCTCCAGGGCATTGAGCGCCACCCGGGCGTCGCCGTCGGAAATCTCCACGATGTGGCGGAGGGCATCCGGCGCAAGAAACTCCCCGGGCTTGCCGAGACCGCGATCCGGATCCGCGAGTGCCCGGCGAACGATGGTCTCCACGTCCTTCGCGGACAGGGGGTCGAGGACCAGGACGCGACTGCGGGACAGGAGCGCGTTGCGGATCTCGAAGGAGGGGTTCTCCGTCGTAGTCCCGAAGAGGGTGACGGTCCCGTCCTCCACGAAGGGAAGCAGGGCGTCCTGCTGGGCCTTGTTGAACCTGTGGATCTCGTCGATGAACAGGATCGCAGGACGGTCCGTGCCGGTGCGGACCTTCCGAAGGTCCGAGATCGCCTCCTTGATCTCCCGGATCCCCGCGAGCACCGCAGAGAAGGGCAGGAATATCGCGTCCGTCTCGGTGGCGATGATCCGGGCGAGCGTGCTCTTCCCCGATCCCGGAGGCCCCCAGAAGATGAGGGAAGGCAGCGGGCGTGCGGAGAGGACGGAGGAGAGGAATTTCCCTTCGCCCAGAATGGCCTCCTGCCCGACGAATTCGGCCAGGGTCTTCGGGCGCATCCGGTCCGCCAGCGGCGAGGAGCGGGAGACCTCGCCCTGCGCTCCTCCCCGGTGCCCGGGGAACAATGGAGGTGTTTTGCCGGATGCAGACATCTTCTTTCTCTTTTCCTTCCGATATATTATCCTAATCCACCATGGAGTGCGCCGGTATCATCGCCAAGCACACCGATCCCCGTGCCGAGAAGATCGTTTCCGATTTGAGCGAATGGATCGAGGCCCGCGGGAAACGCGTCGTGCTTGACAGGGAGACCGCCGCTCTCGTCCGGCACGACAATGCCATCACCCGGTCGAAGATCCCGGAAAATTGTGACTTCCTCATTGTCATCGGTGGGGACGGGACGCTTCTCTCCGCGGCGCGGGTCGTGGGGACCTCGGGGAAGCCGATCCTGGGCGTGAACCTCGGTTCGCTCGGGTTCATGACCGCGATCACCCTGGAGGAACTGTACCCGGTACTCGAGCGCATCTTCGGCAACGAATTCGAATACGACGAGAGGATGATGCTCATCGCCCATGTGCACCGGCTGGGGGAGAGAGTCGCCAACTACACGGTGTTGAACGACGTCGTCATAAACAAGGGGGCGCTTGCCAGGATCATTGACATCGAGACGACGATCGGGGAAATTTATCTCTCGTCCTTCAAGGCGGACGGGCTGATCATCTCCACGCCCACCGGGTCGACCGGCTACTCCCTCGCGGCCCAGGGGCCGATTCTCTACCCGACCCTGCGCGCCATCGTGATCACGCCGATCTGCCCGCACATGCTCACGAACCGTCCGATCGTCATCCCCGACGACATGGAGGTCCGGGCGAAGCTGTGCACACGGGAGACCGACGTCTTTCTGACCCTGGACGGGCAGGTGGGGCTAGGAATCCGGGAGGGGGACGTGATCGAGGTGAAGCGGGCGGAAGCTCCCCTCCGATTTTTCCGCTCCCCGTTCAAGGATTACTTCGCTGTTCTCCGGACCAAGCTCAAGTGGGGAGAGCGGTGATTCGCCTTCCGAAATGCTGATCGAACTATCCGTCCGCAATCTCGCCATCTTCAGCGACGTGCGCGTTCCGTTCGCCCGGGGCTTGAACATCGTTACGGGAGAGACGGGGGCGGGCAAATCGATCCTCGTGGAGGCGATCCGCCTCGCGCTTGGTGAGCGGGCGGACCCGATGGCCGTAAAGGCGGGGGAGGCGGAAGCGGAGGTTTCCGCACGCTTCGATCTCCCGGGGCGTACGGACCTGCAGGAGGCATGGGAGGAGGCGGGTTTCCCCTGGGAGGAGGAACTGGTGCTCAGGCGGGTCATCCCCGCGGCGGGGCGCAGCCGTGCCTACTTCAACGGCCGGATGGTCTCGCAGTCCGCCCTCGCGGAGCTGTCGCCATTGCTCGTGGAGATGGTGGGGCAGCACAGCGTCCCCCGGTTGCTGTCGCGGACGGCCGCGCTGTCCGCGCTGGATGACTTCGCGGGGACCGCGCAGGATGCGGCGGAGATGCGGCGGCGGTTCCGCCAGGTC
>JBAVJZ010000025.1:0-15279 GCA_049688015.1 Candidatus Deferrimicrobiaceae bacterium
GACCGAGGAGGCGCGAAAAACGGCCCGGCCCGGCGTGACGGTGGCTGAACTCACGCAGAAGGGTGCGGTGAAACTCGGTGACGACCAGTTGAAGGAGCTGGTCGTAGGCAAGACGATCCTGGTACACAACACGGTCACCGGCCACCGGTTCGAAATCCTCCACGGTTCTGATGGTCGGCGCCTGATTACCGCGGTGGACGGGAAGACGCCTGACAGGGACGTCATGGGCGAGATGTCGCATGGCCGTCAGATGCAGTACGAAATCCGCGACGGGCAATACCACGTTGTGGTCGCGGGCACACCGTTCGCAGTGACCGTCTACAAGGTGGGCGACAAGTATCTGGGGGCACGAAGCGACGAGTTCGGCTACGCGAACTATGAGATCCTCGAGGGCGAGGGGCCGGCAAAGTAGAAGCTGTTTCCCTGTTCTCCTTGGAACGGCGCCGGGTCGGGTTTGACCGCTGCCTGTTCAATGAAGGGTAGCCGTGATAGCGGTCAACCATGCCTGAAATGAAGGAGACTTATGATGACACCGAATAAAGGAGGAAGCGCAGTCGTTGCCTTCATGCTCGTTCTCATGCTGTCGCTACCGGCGATCGCCCAGGACGCCGGCAAACTGGACAAGGAAGCCGCCGAGAAGGCGTTTCCGGCAAAACCGGTGTACTCGCCCTATGCGGAACGCAACTTCCCCAGCCGCCCGTTCTTCGGCGACACGCACCTGCACACGGCCTTTTCCATGGACGCAGGCGCCTTCGGTGCGCGTCTTACGCCGCGCGACGCGTACGTGTTCGCCAAAGGCAACCAGATCCTTTCGTCCACCGGCCAGCCTGTCAAGCTCTCGAGGCCTCTCGACTTTCTGGTCGTGGCCGACCATTCGGACGGCATGGGATTTTTCCCGCTGATCATGAGCGGCGACCCCGCGATCATGGCAGACCCGCAAGGCCGCAAGTGGAACGAGATGATCCACTCGGGCAAAGGGGCGGAGGCCGCCATCGACATCATCACCAGCTTCGGCAAGGGAACGATCTCCAAGGCTATCCTGCCTGTCCCCGGAACTCCCGCCTACCGCAGCGCCTGGCAGGAGACCATCAAGGCGGCCGACGAGGCGAACGATCCGGGCCGCTTCACGGCCTTCATCGGGTACGAGTGGACTTCGAATACGGGCGGAAACAACCTCCACCGCAACGTCATCTTCCGGAACGACGGAGACAAGGCAAGCCGGGTCGAGCCGTTCACCACGATGAAGCCGTTGGGCAGCGACAATCCCGAGGATTTGTGGAGGTGGATGGCTGCCTACGAAGAGAAGACCGGGGGCGAGGTGCTGGCCATCGCCCACAACGGCAACCTCTCCAACGGACGCATGTTCCCGGTCGTGGAAGCGTTCGGCAAAAAGATCGACCGCGACTACGCACAGACGCGCGCCCGGTGGGAACGGCTCTACGAAGTCACCCAGATGAAGGGGACCGGCGAGAGCTACCCGTACCTGTCGCCCAACGACGAGTTCGCCAACTTCGAGCTATGGGACAAGGGCAACCTCGACGGCAGCGTCGTGAAGACCAACGGGATGCTCGTATACGAATACGCGCGCTCCGCCCTGAAGAACGGCCTCAAACTCGAAATGGCGCTGGGGACCAACCCGTACAAGTTCGGCATGATCGGCAGCACCGATTCGCACACCGGTCTTGCGACGGCAGAGGAGGAGAACTTCTTCGGCAAGACCTCGTCGCAGGAACCCGGACCGGAACGGATGACCAAGACCTTTTTCCACAACCCCGGGACCGGGGTCAAGGTCATGGACTGGGAAGTCTCCGCTTCCGGCTACGCCGCCGTCTGGGCGACCGCGAACACCCGCGAAGCCCTGTTCGACGCGATGCAGCGGCGGGAAACTTACGCCACCACCGGAACGCGCATGATCGTGCGGTTTTTCGGCGGCTGGGACTTCGGGTCGAACGATGCGCACAACCGCCTGCCGGCTGCCATAGGCTACACCAAGGGAGTGCCCATGGGCGGGGATCTGCGTCAGGCACCAGCCGGCAAGTCGCCCACTTTTCTGGTCGCGGCCTTGAAGGACCCCATCGGCGCCAACCTCGACCGGATCCAGGTCATCAAGGGCTGGCTCGATGCCAAGGGGGAGGTGCACGAAAAGATCTACGACGTCGTCTGGGGCGACGCGGAAACGCGCAAGCCCGATAGGAAGACGGGCAATATTCCGGCGGTCGGAAGCACCGTGGACGTGGCGAACGCCACCTGGACCAACACGATCGGCGCCCCGGAACTGATCACCGTGTGGAAGGACCCGGACTTCGACCCGAAGCAGCGGGCGTTCTACTACGCCAGGGTGCTCGAAATCCCGACGCCCCGCTGGACCGCCTATGACGCGAAGCGGTTCGGCGTGAAACCGCTCCCGGGCACCACGATGACGCTCCAGGAACGCGCCTACACGTCGCCGATCTGGTACACGCCGTAACCCCGGGGTGGGGGGAAGGAACGGGCGGACGAGGGGCCTGACCAAGGTGAAGACGTTTTTTCGGGAGCCGCTGCTTCACTTCCTGCTCATCGGCGCGGGGCTGTTCCTCCTCTTCGGATGGAGGGGCGGCCCTGCGTTTCCGCCGCCGGGGCGATCCGGCCCGCCGTCGGCGAAAGTCGTCGTCACGCAGGACGATATCGATCAGTTGTCCACGACATTCACGCGGACGTGGCAGCGGCCGCCGACCGAAGAGGAAGTGAAGCGTCTCGTCGACGACTTCGTCCGCAACGAGATCTACTACCGTGAGGCGATGGCCATCGGTCTGGATCGCAACGACAGCGTCATCCGGCGGCGGATGCGGCAGAAGATGGAATTCATCCTCGAGGACATCTCCGCCCAGGTGGAGCCGACGGATGAAGACCTGCGCGATTTCATGAACAAGCGCCCCGATGCCTACCTGGTCGATCCGCAGGTCGCGTTTCGTCACGTATTTCTCAACGTCGACAAGCGGGGAAAGAACGCGGAAGCCGATGCCCGGCAGATCCTTGCACTGCTCAAGGAGGGGATTGATCCTGACTATGTCGGCGACCCCATTTTGCTGAACGCGGAGATACGGCTCTCGCCGCTCTGGGAAATCAGGAAACAGTTCGGGGAAGAGTTCGGCAGGAACCTGCTTGCGCTGAAACCCGGAAAATGGGAAGGGCCGGTACGCTCGGGATTCGGACTTCATCTGGTGCTTGTCACAAAGCACGTGGGAGGCCGCCTGCCGGAACTGAATGAAGTGCGAGAGATGGTGAAACGGGACTGGACATTTGAGCGGCAGAAAGAACTGAAGGACGCCGCATACGCCAGACTCAGGGAACGATACGTCGTAATCATCGAAGAGAAGAAGATCGAGGATAAAACGGCGTCGACCGCTGCACGACGCGGTACCCGGCAATGATGCGGCGATTGCTGCCTGGGCTGCTCATCCTGTTGTTCTCCGTCGGCGGCCTCGTGCAATCCGCCTCTTCCCACGAATCGCAGCCCGGAATGCTCGAACTGAGGCAGGTTGCGAAATACCGTTACGAGGTGACCTGGCGGGTTCCCATCTACTTCGGGCGGCCGCATCCGGCACGACTGGAATTACCGGACCACTGGAAGACCGTTGTCGAACCGACGGAGAGGCTGCTTCCCGATTCACAGGTCTTCCGGAGGATCGTGACCGTCGGGGACAAAGGTGTGGAAGGGAGCGTCATTCGCTTTCCCGGCCTGGAGAACACCATCACGGATGTCTTCGTGCGGATGAGCCGTCTTGACGGCACCACGTTGACCGCGGTCGTCCGGCCGACAAAACCTTATGCGCAATTGCGCGGAGAGCGCACCTGGCATACCACGGCGCGCGAATATATCGGCCTCGGCTTTCACCACATCCTGCTGGGAGTCGATCACCTCCTCTTTGTCCTTGGCCTGCTGCTGATCGTCAAGAACCGAATGACGCTCCTGAAGACCGTCACCGCGTTCACCGTATCCCACAGCATCACGCTGGCGATCGCCACGCTGGGGTACGCCCGCGCGCCGCTGCCGCCGCTGAATGCCGCCATCGCGCTCAGCATCCTCTTCCTGGGCCCCGAGGTCGTCCGCTCCTGGCGGGGCGAAACGAGCATGACGATCCAATATCCCTGGGTCGTGGCCTTCCTGTTCGGTTTGCTCCACGGGTTCGGCTTTGCCAGCGGCCTTTCCACGACGGGCATGCCCAAGGCGGAACTGCCCTTGGCGCTGCTCTTTTTCAACGTGGGGGTCGAACTGGGTCAGCTGGTTTTCGTCGCCATGGCGCTTGCCCTGGAGCGGTCGTTCCGGGTACTCGAGGTCAGGTGGCCACGGATCGTCGAGGCTCTTCCCGGGTACGTGGTTGGCTCTCTGGGCGCATACTGGACGATCCAGAGGACGGTGATCCTGATCGGGGGGCTGCGATGAGCATCCCCCGGAACACGTCGCGCCCCTTCTCCGTTCTGCTCCTAGTCACACTGGCCTTGGTCGCGATGCCCCACCTCGCATTCGCCCACGTCGAGCAGGGACAAGCGACGGGATTTCTCACGGGGCTCAAACACCCCTGGTCGGGGCTCGACCACGTCCTGGCGATGATCGCCGTGGGGCTGTGGGGCGCGCAACTCGGGAACCCCGCCGTCTGGGTCCTGCCGGTCGCCTTCCCCATGGTCATGGCCTTTGGGGGAATGCTCGGCCTCATGGGAGTCTCGCTGCCGGGCATCGAGATCGGCATCGCCATGTCAGCGCTGATGCTGGGCGCGATGATCGTAACGGAGAGCCGCCCGCCCCTTTGGCTTGCGGCGGCGCTGGTGGGGTTCTTCGCGATCTTTCACGGGCATGCGCACGGGACGGAACTTCCCCCCGGCAGCAGCGGGCTGTTCTACAGCATCGGGTTCGTGGCGGCGACGGGAACGCTGCACGGGCTGGGGATCACGATGGGGCTGGCGCATCGCTTCCGCGGCGGTCGCCTGGCGATCCGGATGGCCGGAGCGGTCGTGTCGGCTGCGGGGGTATTTTTTCTCGTGAGGATATTCGCATGAGGAGCTTGCATACCAGGCGACTCGTGCAGATCGGCTGCCTTTCTCTCCTGGCCCTGTGTCTTGCGCCCCAAACCGCGCACGCCCATCTCGTGCAGACCGGCTTCGGGACATTTTACGACGGCGTGGTTCATCTGTTCATCACGCTGCCCGATCTGCTGGTCGCGAGCGGGCTCGGATTGCTGGCCGGGTTGTGCGGTCCAGCCGCCTCGCGCCGCACAGTGTTCGCGTTGCCGGCGGCCTGGCTGGCCGGGGAGATGGTCGGCTCGTTCTTCCCGGCATCCCTCACGCTTCCCTGGCTGACAACGATTTCGTTCGGCGTGGTGGGCGTCCTGGTAGCGATGAACGCGAACCTGCCGCGGGCTTTGCTTGTGACCCTCGCGTGCGGTGCGGGACTGCTCCACGGTTTCGTGAACGGTGCGACGATGGTCGCGGCCGGAACGGACCGGATGGGGATGCTCGGCGCTTCCGTTTCGGTGTTCCTTCTCATTACATTGTCTTCTGCTCTGGTGGTGAGTTTACGCGCGCACTGGGCGCGGATCGCGGTGCGCGTCGCGGGCAGCTGGATCGCGGCGATCGGCCTCCTTATGTTGGGGTGGTTGGTCCGAGGACAGGGTTGAGCCGACAACACCCAGGAGAAGAAAACGAATTGGCGGCGGAACATCAGCCGAGGTGTCCGGCAGCACGAACGAGGAGCAGACTCCCACTGCCGGCCCCCGGAGATTGCCTCCCCTTGCAGGGACATACAACCTATAATGGACATATTTGCTTTCGAAAAGGGGGTGCCAAATGCGGCGATGGACGAGGGGTTGGATAGTCGTGCTGTTGTTTTTGGGCGTCGTCTTCGTTCCGCTTCCCCTGGCACATGCGCAGGACGAACCCTATCCCATAGTCCTGGCTGCCGGCGAAACCTTCGATGTCTGCAGCTCCGGACAGATCGTGTGCCCGGCGAGAAACACCATCTGCGACGACCCGAAGGTCGCCTTGCCCGTCGATGTCCCCAACGGGCTGGGGTTCAAGGGGATAGCCCCGGGAACAACGCTCTGTTCCGCGGCCTCCGCCGTCGGCCCGCGCAGGATCTTCCGCATCACCGTGCACTGACCGGGCAGCCGGGGATGATCAATACTTCCGTAATGATTTCCCTTGGTATACCATTGTGTGCATAAATGAATTCCGGAAAAGGAGAAGACGATGAAGAAACGTGTTGATTGGAGTCGGATAGTCGGGATCCTTATGGTGGGTGCGATGATGGCGGGGTGCTTCGTCCCGATAATCTACGGAGGCTATAAACTCTACGAAGATGCGAACCAGGTGAAAATCACCCTCAACGTGAAGGAAAAGCCGGACGTCGTATTCGCGAAGGCCGCCGCCGCCATCGAAGAAAAGGGGGTCACCAAAATCGCCAAGCGCGACGACAAGAAGATGGTCCTCGATCTCGAACGAGGCGAACAGAAAGGATACCTGAAAGTCGCCCCGCTGGCAGGAGAGGAAACATCCGTGATGACGATCGCGATGGATAAAGGGAAAGACCCCGAGGCACAAAAGAAAGAGTTGGTGCAGTCGGTCATGGACGCCTGCACGAAGCTGGAGCTCCAGTGCACGGAGGCAAAGAAGTAGCGGGCTTTCCCGACGGACATCCCGCCTTACCGCTGCAAGCAGGCTTTCCAGGATGTGGGAGGAAAGCAGAAAATGAATCAGGGGAAAACCAGGGACCTGGCCTGCGGGCCAGGTCCTTTATTTTCGTTCATTCCAGTTTCCTCCCTACTCTTCACCGTGATATAGGTAATCATTCATTCAGTGAGGAATTTTTCAAGGCATGTCGGAACCGACAGAATCGCATCTTGCCAGGCGCATCTGGCGCTCCGTCTTCCCTGCTCCCCTGATTCCGGCGGACGACCGGGAAAGCCGCCGGGCGGTAATCGATACCCTGCTGCTGCACATCCACCCGCCCACTGTCCCTTCCCGCGCCCTGCGTTTCACCCACACTTGGGGGCTGGGAGGGATGGGGCTGGTGTTGCTGTTCCTTTTAGCAGGTACCGGGGGGATGCTGATGCTCGCCTACCGCCCCGCCCCGGCCGAAGCCTATGCCTCAGTGCAGTCGCTGATCCGGGAGACCGGCTTCGGGCCGTTCGTCCGAAACATCCATGCCTGGAGCGCCAAACTGCTGCTGGTGGTTGCGTTCCTCCACCTGCTGCGCGTCTTCTTCACCTCGGCCTTCCTCGGCCCGCGCCAGTTCAACTGGGTGATCGGTCTGCTGCTGCTTTGCTGCGCCATGGCCGCCAACTTCACCGGCTACCTCCTCCCCTGGGACCAGCTCTCCTACTGGGCCATCACGATCGTAACCGGCATGCTCGCCTACGTGCCGCTCGCAGGCCCCTGGCTGCAGGAGCTGGCCCGCGGCGGTGAGGAACTTGGCGCGTCTGCCCTGAACAATTTCTACACCCTGCACACCACGATCATCCCGGTGCTGTTCCTCCTGCTCCTGCCGTGGCATTTCTTCCGGGTACGCAAGGCGGGCGGCGTGGTCCTGCCGCACCGTCACGACGAGGAACTCACCGAGCCGCCGGAGCGCGTCAACACGCTTCCCGACCTTGTGATGCGGGAATTCACGGTCGCCCTGGTGCTGATCGCGGCGCTGGCGGTGTTCGCCCTTCTTGTCGACTCTCCGCTTGGGAGACAGGCCAACCCCGGCATGAGCCCGAACCCGACCAAGGCTCCCTGGTATTTCCAGGGTTTCCAGGAACTGCTGCTGCATTTCCACCCGGTCTTCGCGGTCTGCGTCCTCCCCCTCGCCGGTCTGCTCTTCTTCCTGCTGATTCCCTACCTTCGTTACGACTCCGACCCGTCGGGCGTGCCGTTCGTTTCGCCCAAGGGCAAGGAGATTACGCGCTTCTCGGCACTGACGGCGCTCGTGGCGGTGCCGGTTCTCGTGCTGTTTGATGAACTGTCCGGCGCCAGCGCCCGGCTTGCGGCCTGGCTTCCGCCGCTGATAGGCAACGGCCTGATTCCCAGTCTTTTACTCGTCGGGCTGCTGTCCGGTTACCGGGAAGTCGTAAAGCGCCGCTATGCCCCAAGCCGCAACGAATGGGTGCTCGCGTTCGTCGTGCTTCTGCTGAGCGGCTTCCTGCTGCTTACCCTGATCTCGGTGCTGTTCCGCGGACCCGGAATGGCACTCTCCTGGCCTTTATGAAACGGAAAAAGGCCCCGATAAAGATCCCCCAGGCAGCTCCGTCGCAGGAGGGAAAGCCGTCCCCCGACAGCCCGGGACGCCGGTCCTTCCTCGGGGGTCTCTGGCTGGCCCTCGGTCTGGCAACCGCTGCGGAACTCGGCTGGATCGGGCTCAGCTTCTTCCGCCCCCGTCCAGGGGTTCGGGCGGCGGCACAGAAGATTATCGTCGCCGGCCCCGTGGAGCTCTTTCCTCCGGGAAGCGTCACGCCGTTCCCGCAGGGCAAATTCTACCTGGCGCGCCTGCCGGACGGCGGGTTCCTGGCACTGTCGAGAAGCTGCACTCATCTGGGATGCTCGCTCCCCTGGGACGAGAAGAAGCAGGAGTTCGTCTGCCCCTGCCACGGTTCGGCATTCGACATCCGGGGAGAGGTGAAGCAGCCGCCGGCGCCGCGCGCCCTCGACCTGTTCCCTGTGAGCATCGAGAACAACGTGGTGCGGATAGACGCCGTCCGGCCGCAGCGCCGCGGGACCTTCGACGAGAGCCAGGTGGCCAAGCCGCTGTGACATGACCGGAGAACGCGACAATTCCCTCGACCGCTGGCGCAAGGCCGCGCTGGCAGCCGCCGTGGTGGTCGTCCTCGCCGTGCCGCTGGCGCGTTTCAAGCAGAATGTCATGCAGAAGCGGCTGGATGCCCGGGAGCCGCCGGAATCGACCTACGTCGGCAGGGAAAAGTGCGTCAAGTGCCACGAGAAAGAGAACAAGGCATGGCTCGGCTCCGATCACGACCGGGCGATGGATCTGGCCACGCCGAATACCGTGCTCGGCAATTTCGACAATGCGACCTTCGTCTTCAAGGGCGTGACCAGCCGGTTCTACACGCGCGACGGACGGTACTTCGTCGAGACCGAGGGGCCGGACGGCAAACCCGGCGAGTTTGCGGTTACGTACACTTTCGGTTTCGACCCCCTGCAGCAGTACCTGGTGCCGTTCCCGGGCGGACGCCTGCAGTGCCTTCCGATCGCCTGGGACGTGGAGGGAAAAACCTGGTTTCACCTCTACCCCGACCACCCTCCGCCGCCGGGGGACTGGCTGCACTGGACGCGAAACGGACAGAACTGGAACGGCATGTGCGCCGAGTGCCACTCCACCGACCTGAAGAAGAACTACGACCCGAAAAGCGACAGCTACAACACCACCTGGTCGGAGATCGACGTCAGCTGCGAGGCCTGCCATGGACCCGGTTCCCGGCACGTTGCCTGGGGCGAACTCCCCGCCATGGGACGCCCGGAGATCGCGGACGCCGGGCTGCTGGTGCATACCCGAGATCTTGCGGCGCGGCCGCAGGTGGAACTGTGCGCCCCCTGCCATTCCCGCCGCACCATCCTCGGGGAGTATGAGCATGCCGGACAGGGGTATTTCGACACCTTCCGGCCGGCCCTGCTTACGGAGGGAGTCTATTATCCGGACGGCCAGATCCTCGATGAGGACTACGTCTACGGATCTTTTGTGCAGAGCAAGATGTTCCGCAGCGGGGTCCGCTGCAGCGACTGTCACGACGTGCACAGCCTGAAGCTGGTAAAGGAGGGAAATGACCTCTGCCTGCAGTGTCACCAGGCCGATGTCTACAACGCAAAGGGTCACCACTTCCACAAGGAGAAAAACAAGGGCAAACCGAGCCCGGGGTGGCTCTGCATCAACTGCCACATGCCGCAGCGCCCCTACATGGTGATCGACTGGAGAGCCGACCACAGCATCCGTGTCCCCCGCCCCGACCTGCACCTGCAAATCGGCACGCCGGATGCCTGCAGCAGCGCCGCCTGCCACGGCGACAAGCCGGTGCGCTGGTCGGCCGACTGGTACACCAAGTGGTACGGGATCTCCCGGAAACCGCACTTCGGCACCATTCTCGCCGGCGGCCGGAAGGGGGACCCGGCAGCTCTCAAGAACCTGGTCTGGCTTGCCGGGAACCCGCTCTACCCTTCCATCGTCCGCAGCACCGCCATCGACCTGCTGCGCAACTATGGCAACGAGGCCGCCCTTGCGGCGATTAAAAAAGCCTTGACCGACGAAGAACCTCTGATCCGCAACACCGCCGTCATGAACGGCGACCTGTTCCCCCCCGATGAGCGGCTCCGGCTGCTCGGGCCGCTCATGTGGGACCCGAACCGGACGGTTCGCATGGAGGCCGCCCGCAACCTGGCCGGAATTCCGGAAAAGCAATTCAGACCCGACCAGGCAAAGGCCTTCAAGACCGCGCTTGCCGAATACGAGCGGGCCATGGCCTACTCCCTCGATTTCGCCTTCGCCGGAGCCAACCTGGGGAACCTGTACGTCGCCCGGGGTGACAGGGGACAGGCCGAGCGCTATTACCGCCAGGCGCTCGCCGTCGACAACCTCTACTACCCTGCCAAGGTCAACCTGGCGATACTCTACAACCAGGAGGGCCGCAACGCCGAGGCCGAGAAACTGTTGCTTGAAGTGCTCAAGAGCTACCCCGAACTGCACGATGTCGCCTACACCCTCGGCCTGCTCTACGCCGAGATGAACCGGCCCAAAGAAGCGCTGCGGTACCTGGGACAGGCCGCCGCGGGTCTTCCGGGGGGTGCCCGGGTCCACTACAACTACGGGCTGATGCTGCAACGGGCGGGACGCCTGGGCGAGGCGCAGCGGGAATTATTCCACGCCTGGGAACTGGAACCGTCGAACGCCGACCTTGTCTACGCTCTGATGGATCATTACATAAAGCGGGACCAGGTCGAGCGGGCACGCGACCTGGCCAACAAGGTCATCGCCGGGTACCCCGAATCTCCCATCGCCCGCGAGCTGCGCAGAAAAATGACCGGTAGGCCGTAAAGCGCATCCGACAACGGGACCCGATGAGTTGCGGACGCCGTTGGGTATTTCTAACGGATCAGCCTGGCCTCCGACATCCCGTCGATCATGATTTTGACGAAGGCCTGTATCAGTTCATACCGGGTGCCGGAGAATTCCGTTTTGGCGCGTTCGGGGAAATCCGTTTTGGCGCGGCCGGACCAGATCAGTTTCTCGTCGGCGACGTTGTACAGGTTCGTCTCCGTATAGGCATACCCTTCCTGTGCCGTGTACCCCGGCCGGTAGCTGTAACGGTAATACGAACCGTAGAGGCTGTAATACCCCGGCATGGCATAACCCTGTCCGGCGACGTCTACCGTCTCCTTTTTCCTATCGATCACCCTCGTCAGAAGCACGGTGTCCGCACCAGATTTCCTGATCACTCCGATCGCGACATCCTTGTCCGGCAGTTCGGCGCCGGGGAGAATTTTGTGACTTGCGGTCGCATCCACGCCGCGCGCCCTCAGGCGATCGGCAAATTCATCCTCGAAGATTTTCCGGGTATCCGGCTCCTCGAAAATCCCGATGACCACGACCTTCCGGATCGATCCCCGGTAATTGTCATCCTTCCAGACGTCCCCCATCTTCGTCGTTGCGCAGGAAGCCGAAAGGCAGAGACAGGCAAACAGGAAAAAGACGAACCGGTTCCCCCTGGGTTTCATTATGTTTTCCCCTTGCAGGACACGTTTCCCTTCCGAATGGTTCAGGGAAGTTCCTTCAGCCAGGAAGCGTCCTTGAACCAGCGCTCGGCCATCGTTTTCATTTCCCCCGAGTCGTGCAGGGTGACGAGGAAGTTCTGCACCCAGTTGACAAGGAGCGGGTCCCCGTCCGGCATGGCGACGCCGATGGGCTCGTAGGTGAAGGGCGCCTCCACCGTGGTCAGCCCCTTATCCTTGTAGCGGAAGGCGGAGACGGCGCAAAAGTGATAGTCGGCAACCATGGCATGCGCCTTGTCCTGGAGGAGCAAGTCGAGCGCCTCGTCGTAATCCTTCGTAGGCACGAGTTTGGCGTGAGGGAGGACCTTCTCGACATACTGCTGGCTGGTGGACCCTTTCAGTGCGACCACGGTATATTCTGGCGTATCGATGCCGTCGGCATGTTTCAGGGAGGCTATCGTCTTGTCCTTGGTGAGAAACGCCTTCCCGGTGACGTAGTAAGGGCCGACAAAGGCCGTCTTCATGTTCCTCTTCCCCGTCATGGTCATCCCGGACAGGATCATGTCGATTTTCCCCTCGGAAAGAGCGGGCAGAAGCTCCGCAAAGGGGATGCGCACCAGTTTGAGCTTTACCCCCATGGCGGAGGCCATGAGCGTGGAGATGTCGACCTCGAGGCCGATGATCTTCCCGTCTTTGGTCGTGGCATTCAGGGGCGGCTGATCGCCGGATGTCCCCACCACCAGTTCCCCTTTCTTCTGAATGCGGTCGAGGACCGGGCCGGCCAATGCCGTCCCGTTGGATACGAGAGTCAATACCAGCAGCGATAAGACTATTCCCCACGTCTTCTTCATGGTTTCTTCCCTCAGTTCGATATGGTTTTGCCTTTTTTCTTCTCGACTGGATCCGGGAGCGGAAGGCCCGTCAGCCCTCCGGTCCTGAGGGAGCTTCCGCCGGCGGCAAGAGCTTCTCCCTGTATGCTTCGAGAAAGAACAGGGTCACCGCAAGCAGGAGAGGACCGATGACCATTCCCATCAGTCCGAACGAGAACACCCCTCCCACAACTCCAACGAGGATCAGGGAAAGCGGGATTTCGACCTTCCCGCCGATCAGCAGGGGGATCAGGATGGCGTCGACTCTCGACACCACGATCGTCCCCCAGAGCAGAAGACCCACTCCGTGCGCGGTCTTCCCCGCCAGGATCAGGTAGAGGCCGCCGGGACCCCATATGAGGGCCGTCCCGACGAGCGGCACGATGGCGGAAAAGGCGGTCAGGACGCCGAACACTGCAGCGGAGGGAAGGCCGGCGGCCCAGAAGCCGATCCCCCCCAATACTCCCTGGATCGCCCAGGTCAGCACAATTCCGCGAATGACCGCTTTGGTCACCTGGTCCAGCCGGCGGAACAGAACCGTTTTCCTGGCCTCCGGCAGCGGCAGGAGCGAAATGGCCTCTCCTAACAGGTAGTCCCCCTTGAGGTAGAAGATACCCAGCGCGATGAGCATGATGGCGAGCTGGAGCAGGAATGAGAAGAAGTTCGTCAGGGCAACGGTAAACAGGCCCAGGATCGCCGCCATGGTCTTCTTCATCGCGGGAGCCACGGTCGTCTTCAGGTCGGCCATCGCGCTCTCGAGATAGACCCTGCCCCTCGCCACCCAGGGGCCGACCACCTGGTTCGTCTCGTACGAATCGAGCCGTTCGTTGAGAAACTTTGCCGCTCCCCCCTCCTGCCCGATCCTTTCCAGGACGGAGTATGACTGGACGGCCTGTTTCCCCAAGAGCCCGACGAAGGATATGGTGGGGGCGACAAGAAGGATAGTAACGGCCAGGAGCATGATCGCCGCCGACAGGGTCTCCCGTTCCCGCAGACCGCGGCGGAGCCGACGGTACAGGGGATAGGTGGTGACGGCGAGAATGATCGCCCAGCCGATGCCGACGAGAAACGGGGCCATCAGCCGGTAGAGGAGGTAGAAGAGAAGTGCGAGCAGGGTGAAGGTGACCAGGGCCCGGAAGACACCCTTCTCCGTGGCGTCGGCGACACGACTCCGGCGGGGGCCCCGTGGTTGGGGATTCAGATCTTCGTTCCTGCTGCCGGACAACTCGGATCCTGATGTGCCGCCGGTCTTCATTCCGTCCCTTCTCGGTTCAGCAGGTTGATCTCCTCCCGGGGAATCGGCTCGATCGCAAGCGACGGGGCCGCCCTGATCGCCAGCGCCAGGGCGGAAACGCACAAGCAACACCCTTCGGATCATTCCATGGTAGCATCCCCATGGCAAGATGGATTTCCCATTTTAATCCATTTCGGTTACCCCTGGGCTCCTTTACCATCCAAAGGAATGACCTTGTGGGCTCGATATCGACGATCAAACCTTCGTGACGGGCCCCCGGGATTTCTGTACTATGTTCCGTGCGGAGATTCCCACTTGAAAGGTATCCAATGTCGATTGCCAATAAACGCGGATGTTCCTGTTGATCGGCCCACACGGATGTCCCGCCTGCATGTCCCATGCCCTCTAACTTCCTGAAGTTCTGGACCGAGGAACGGAGCCTGACGGCGCTGCTCCTTCTCCTGGCGCTCAACCTTCTGGTCCTCTCGCCGGCGTCCCGCCTGGGGGTCATCGTCCGCCCCTTGAGCAGTGTCTCCCTGATCCTGCTGCTCCTATCGGGAATCCTGACGATGGGGTCGCACGGTCTCTTCCGCATCTTTGCGATCGGCTTCATTGCCCTGACCATCATCGTACGGACAATCGACCTCTTCCTCGATCTCCCATGGCTCCTCGTGTCGAAGCTGGCACTGACCGTCGTGTGCTACGCGCTCCTTATCTACATCGTCGCCCGGATGGTGTACGGTGAGGGGCCGGTCACGGGGCATCGTATTCAAGGAGCCATCGCGCTGTACCTGCTCATCGCTGCTCTCTTTACCATCCTCTACGCATTGCTCGAAACCGTCTCGCCCGGTGCGTTCCGGTTCCCGGACTATTGGCAGCAGGGGCAAAGTGACTTGAACGACGTCCTTACCTATTTCAGCTTCGTGACGATGACCACGGTGGGGTACGGCGACGTGACGGCCGTTCACCCCTTCGCACGCTCCCTCGTGATGTTCGAGGCCCTCATCGGGCAGCTTTACCCGGCGATCCTCATCGCTCGCCTTGTCACCCTGTATACAGGGTCAAAGCGCCAGGCGAAAGGAGGGGGAGGCGGCAACCTGTAGTTTTCTGACGAACACCCCTTCTTCTGAATGAAACGTATTTCCCTTGCATGGCGGATGCAATTTGTTCGGCTTCCGGAGGGTTCCCCCTTTTGTAGATGATCAGGTTTTCGTGGGTAGATCATCGTCACCGAGGAAGTCTGTGTGACCCGGTGCAGGATCCGGTTGGCAGGTAACTACTGGGGGGACTGGCCAAACGGTCCCGTCCCCCCAGGACCTTGCCGGCTCATCGTGCGAAACAGCCGTCGACGATCGCTCTCGAAATGATACAGCTTCGCCACCTCGATTCGCTTCGCCAGGAAACTGAAGATAAGGATCGCCAGGAACATACCGATCAGCGGACCGATCC
>JBAVJZ010000026.1:0-12240 GCA_049688015.1 Candidatus Deferrimicrobiaceae bacterium
GTCAAGGGCGTTCCCCGGCTTGCCGGCGCCCCGTGCATGGCTACGGACCTGCGGGCGTCCGCTTCCCTCGTTCTGGCGGGGCTGGCCGGGGACGGGACTACCGAGATCCTCCGCATCTACCACCTCGACCGGGGGTACGAGATGCTGGAGCAAAAACTTTCCTCCCTGGGCGCCGACATCGTCCGGGTGCAGGAGTAGGGAGGTCGCGTGCGCTGGGTGAATTCGGGAACCGCAGCGTTCCGGAAGATTCTGGCCGAGGGGGAGCGGCGCGGGGACACGGAATCGGCGAAGGTGCATTCCGTGGTGGCCGAAGTGCTGTCCCGGGTACGGGAGGAGGGCGACGACGCACTGGTCGAATTCACCAGGCGGTTCGACCGGTTCGACCTTCGGAAGCGGGGGGCCGCGGTTTCCCGTAGGGAAATCGATGCGGCGTGGAGGCGCACCCCGAAGGCGATCCGTGCATCGCTGTCTCTCGCGGTTTCCCGGATCGAGTCGTTCCACCGCCATCAGGTCGAATCCGGTTACACCACGGGGATCCCGGGCGCCCTTACCGGGCAACGGGTGC
This sequence comes from Candidatus Deferrimicrobiaceae bacterium, assembly GCA_049688015.1. GTDB lineage: Bacteria > Desulfobacterota > Deferrimicrobia > Deferrimicrobiales > Deferrimicrobiaceae > CSP1-8. Next base: position 566 of record JBAVJZ010000026.1, read on the forward strand.
TGCCGGTCGTCCGCGCGGGCGTCTATGTCCCCGGCGGGAAGGCGGCTTACCCGTCCACCCTGCTCATGAACACCGTTCCCGCGAGGGTGGCCGGTGTGCGGGACGTGTACGCCGCCTGCGCCGCTCCGGGAGGGGAAGTGCCGGACGTGGTCCTGGCCGCCGCGAGAATCGCGGGAGTCAAGGGCGTCTTCCGCATCGGCGGCGCGCAGGCCATCGCGGCGTTCGCGTACGGGACCGGTATGGTTCCCCGGGTGGATGTGATCGTCGGTCCGGGGAACGCCTACGTCACGGAGGCGAAGCGACAGGTATACGGCAGGGTGGGGCTCGACATGCTGGCCGGCCCGAGCGAGCTGGTGGTGATGGCCGACGACACGGCAAAAGCCCGTTTCGTCGCGGCGGACATGCTCTCCCAGGCCGAACACGACGAAGACGCCTTCGTCGCGCTGGTGACCGACTCCCCCCGGATGGCGGGGAAGGTGGACGTCGAACTGGCGAGGCAGAAGGCGAAGCTGCCGCGAAAGAAGATCCTGGCGGAGTCGCTCTCCCGGGCCGTGGGGTTCCTCGTCAAGGGACTCGACGAGGGGATCGATGTGGTCAACCGGCTGGCACCCGAGCACCTCGCCCTGATGCTCGAGGACCCGTGGGGCGCTCTCGAGAGGATACGGAACGCCGGGACGGTGTTTGTGGGGGACCACAGCCCGGTCGCGGTGGGGGACTACCTGGCCGGGATCAACCATACGCTGCCTACGGGCGGTGCGGCGCGGTTTTCCTCCCCCCTGGGAGTGGCCACCTTCCTCAAGCGAACCAACGTGGTATCATATCAATTCCGGGCACTTGCGGGCGATGCGCCTCACGTCGTGCGGCTTGCCGAAAAGGAAGGGCTGTTCGCCCATGCCCAGGCCGTCCGGATACGGACCGGAAAGGGGGCATCATAGGGCCATGGCGAGGGAAGCGCAGGTCGTTCGCACGACGAAGGAAACCGACGTCCGGTTGACGCTCCGTCTGGAAGGGGAGGGGGAAGGGCGGATCGCCACGTCGGTGCCGTTCTTCGACCACATGCTCACCCTGTTTGCCCGGCACGGGTTCTTTGATCTGACCGTTACCGCGAAGGGCGATACCGACGTCGATTTCCACCACGTCGTGGAGGACGTGGGGATATGCCTCGGAGAGGCGTTCCGGAAGAGCCTGGGGACCATGGGGGGGATCGCCCGGTACGCCCATGCGAGCATTCCGATGATCGAGGCGCTGGCGCAGGTCACGGTCGACGTTTCCGCGCGTCCCCACCTGGTGTTCCACTGCCCCCTGGAGCATGAAAAAGTCGGGGCGTTCGACCTGGAGCTCGTCGAGGAGTTCCTCCGTGCGTTCTCCCAGTCCTCGGGGGCATGCATCCACGTCAACGTCCCGTACGGGTCCAACGCACACCACACCGTGGAGGCGATCTTCAAGGGACTCGGGAGGGCCATGGCGGAAGCCGTGCGGATCGACCCGCGCGTGAAGGGGGTCCACTCGTCGAAAGGTGTGCTGGGATGACGGAAGGGGACGCCATCGGCGTCGTCGACTACGGCATGGGGAACCTGCGCAGCGTGAGCAAGGCGCTTCAGTCGCTCGGGTTCCCCACCGTCGTGAGCGGAAACCCGGCGGAGCTGGCGCGTTGCGCCGGGATCGTCCTCCCGGGGGTGGGCGCTTTCCGGGACTGCATGGAGAACCTGGGCAGGCAGGGGCTCCTCCCGTTCCTGTCCGATGTTCTCACGGAGGGACGGCCGTTCCTGGGAATCTGCCTCGGGCTGCAGGTGCTCTTCACCGAGAGCGAGGAATTCGGCAGCCACAAGGGGATCGGGTATTTCCCCGGGAAGGTGGTGCGGTTTCCCTCCGGCCTGCGGGAGACGGTGCCGGGCGTGGGGGCGGTTGCGCTCAAGGTTCCGCACATGGGGTGGAACCGGGTCGACTTCACCATGGATCACCCCGTTTTCCGCGGGATCCCTTCGGGCTCGTACTTCTACTTCGTGCATTCCTATTACGTGGAGCCGGCGGATCCCGCCCCCGTCGCCGGCCGGACGCCGTACGGCGTCGCGTTCGCCTCCGCCGTGGGGAAGGGAAACATGGCTGCGGTCCAGTTCCACCCCGAGAAGAGCCAGGGGGCCGGGCTCGCCGTCCTGTCCAACTTCGGCGGTCTCTGCCGCGCGGCAGGGGCCCCGTCCCGGGCCCCGGGCGGCTGAAGCGGGAGGGGTGCGATGGCATTCCAGGTGATTCCCGCGATCGACATCCAGGCGGGGAAGGCGGTGCGGCTCCGCCAGGGGCGGCAGGAGGACGCCACGGTGTTTTCCGACTCCCCGCTGGAGGTGGCGCGGGGGTTCGCGCGCATGGGGGCTACGCGGTTGCACGTGGTCGATCTCGACGGCGCGTTCGCCGGCAGGCCGGTGAACGAGGGGATCATCCATCGTATCGTGACCGCGGTGGACATCCCGGTCCAGGTAGGGGGGGGAGTGCGCAACTTCGATATCGCCGCCCGGTATCTCGGGTCGGGGGTTTCCCGGGTCATCCTGGGAACCTCGATCGTCCGGAATCCGGAGGAGGTGCTGCGGATCACGAAAGCGTACCCCGGGAAGGTGGCCGCCGGGATCGATGCCAAGGAGGGGTTCGCCGCCATCCGGGGATGGGTGGAGGTCACGGGAGTCACGGCCGTCGACCTCGCACGCCAGATGGAGAAGAGCGGGATCTCCTGTTTCATCTACACGGACATCTCCCGGGACGGCATGATGGCGGGGCCCAACTTCCGCAGCATCCGCGAATTCGCCAGGGGCCTCTCGTCCCCCGTCATCGCTTCGGGCGGTGTCAGCACGGTCGCGGATCTGACGACGCTGGGGGAAATGGAAGGCGACGGTGTGTGCGGAGCGGTGGTCGGACGGGCGATCTACGACGGATCCCTTCCGCTCGTCGAGGCGCTGAAGCAGGAAAGGCGGTAAATGCTCGCCAAGAGGATCATACCGTGCCTGGACGTCAAGGACGGACGCGTGGTCAAGGGCGTCCGGTTCGTCTCCCTGCGGGATGCGGGCGACCCGGTGGAGATCGCGCGCAGGTACGACGACGAGGAGGCCGACGAGCTCACCTTTCTCGATATCACCGCCTCCCACGAGAGGCGCGACATCCTCATGGACGTGGTGCGCCGCACCGCCGAACAGGTGTTCATGCCGCTGACGGTCGGCGGGGGCGTCCGGGTGCTCGACGACATCCGGAACCTGCTTTCCGCGGGGGCGGACAAGGTTTCGATCAACACGGCCGCGGTGGCCGATCCGGAATTCGTGAAACGGGCCGCGGAGCGGTTCGGGAGCCAGTGCACGGTGGTGGCGATCGACGCCCGGGCGATCCCGGGACGGCCGCAGGAATGGGAGGTGTACACCCACGGAGGGCGCACCCCCACGGGGATCGACGCCGTGGAATGGTCGGCCCGCATGGAGGAGTACGGGGCGGGGGAGATCCTGCTCACCAGCATGGACCGCGACGGAACGCGCGACGGGTACGACCTTCGTCTGACCCGTGCCATCGCGGACCGGGTGGGAATCCCGGTGATCGCATCGGGGGGGGTCGGAACGCTCGAGCACCTCTACGAGGGACTCACGGCGGGGGGGGCGGACGCGGTGCTCGCGGCGTCCATCTTCCATTACCGGGAGTTCACCGTGGTGGAGGCGAAGGATTACCTTGACCGGCGCGGCGTTCCGGTGCGCCCCTCCTTTCGTGGATCCGGCGGGGCCTCGTCCCCGGCGGACGACGGGAGGCGGAACGGGGAGAGCGAGGTTCCGGAACGGACTGCGGGAGGAGGAGAGAAATGACGGCGGACGAGTTCGTCTCCATGGTGAAATTCGACGAAAGGGGGCTCGTGCCCGTCGTCACCCAGGACATTTCCGACAACGTCGTGCTGATGATGGCCTGGGCCAACGCGGATGCCCTTCGGAGCACGTTCGCCACGGGCAGGGCCTCCTACTGGAGCCGCTCGCGGAAATCCCTGTGGGTCAAGGGGGAAACCTCCGGGAACTTCCAGGAGGTGGACGAGGTTCTGTACGATTGCGACGTGGACACTGTATTGTACCGGGTCCGCCAGAAGGGACCTGCCTGCCACACAGGGGAACGTACATGTTTCTATCGTAGCGCCTACCGGCGCGGAGGGAGATAACGATGGCGGACGAATGTGTTTTCTGCAGGATCATCCGGAAGGAGGTTCCGTCGAAGCCGATTTACGAAGACCACGACCTGATCGCCTTTCCGGACATCAGCCCCGTGGCCCCGGTGCACGTGCTGGTTGTCCCCAAGGAGCACATGGTCAACCTGAACGAAGCGGGGGTCAAGGACGTGCCGGTCCTGGGCAAGATGCTCAGGCTCGCCTCCAAGATCGCCAACGAGATGGGGGTGGCGGAATCCGGCTACCGGGTGGTGATCAACAACGGGGACGACGGGGGGCAGATCGTTCCGCATCTGCACCTGCACCTGATCGGGGGGAAGGGGCTCGGGCACAAGCTGGGGTAAGCCGTGCCGATCCCCTATTGCCCAGGGATTTCCTTGACTTGCCCTTGAAATCGGGTACAATCTATTGTTTTAGGATTATGTTTGCGGGGGAAGGGGTGATCGCAATATGCCGGGCGTCCGCGTGAAGGAAGAGGAGCCCTTTGAAAGCGTCCTGAAACGGTTCAAGAAACAGTGCGAGAAAGCCGGAATCCTTTCCGAAATCCGCAAGCGGGAGCATTACGAGAAACCGAGCGTCAAGCGGAAGAAGAAGGCCCTCGCGGCCAGAAAGCGCGCGTTGAAGAAAATGAAAAAAATGAGCACGTGACGTATGGGTCTCAAGGAACAGATACAGGGAGACATGAAGAAGGCGGCCAAGGAGAGGAACTCCTTGGCCCTTTCTGCTTTGCGGATGGCCCTTGCCGCGATCAAGAACAAGGAGATCGAGGCGCGGGGCGAGATCGGAGAGGACGCGGTCCTCAAGCTGCTCGCCACGATGGTGAAGCAGCGGAAGGAATCGATCGAACTCTTCGAACGCGGGGGCAGACCCGACCTCGCCGGGAAGGAGGCGGCGGAGATCGCCGTTCTCGAGGCGTACATGCCCAGGCCGCTCCCGGATGCCGAGGTGGAATCCCTGGTGCGCGAGTCGATCGCGGTGGCCGGGGCGAAATCCCCCGCGGACATGGGCCGTGTCATGAAGGAACTGATGCCGAAGGTGGCGGGACGCGCCGACGGCAAGACCGTCAACGAGATCGTCCGGCGCCTGCTTGCCGGGTAGCCTGGGCGGGAGGAAGGCTGTTCCCCGGCGGTTGCGTAGCCGGGGATTTTTTCCGACCGGGGAGAGCGAGGCCAGGCCAGACTTGGGTGGTCGTATCTCGGAAAGCACGCTGCGCGAGATACGGGACAGGGCGGACATCGTCGAGGTGGTTTCCGATACCGTTCGCCTGTCGCGAAGCGGGGCAAGCTTCCGGGGCCTTTGCCCGTTCCATCGGGAGAAGACTCCTTCCTTCTTCGTCCATCCGGCGAAGCAGATCTTCCATTGCTTCGGGTGCGGGGAAGGGGGGTCGGTTTTCCATTTCCTGATGAAAACCCGCAACCTGCCGTTTGCCGAGGCGGTCGAGGATCTCGGCGACCGCTACGGAGTGTCGATCCAGTACGAGAAAGGTCCGGCGCCGGAGCGCCCGCAGGAGGATCTGTTCCGCATTCTCCAGTGGGCGTCCGAAACGTACCGCGAATTCCTGAGATCGTCCCCCGCCGGGAAGGGCGCCCGGGAATTTCTCCGGCGGCGAGGGATATCGCCGGAGGCCGAACAGGAGTTTTTTCTCGGGTACGGCGGACGGGGGAAGGAGATCCTCGATGCCCTCGCGCGCGAAGGGATCGACCCGTCGCGGGCGGAAGCCGCGGGTCTTCTCGCCCCCCGCGAGGGAGGCGGGTACCGGGAGCGATTCCGCGGGAGGGTGATCTTCCCCATCGCGGACGCCAGGGGGCGTATCTGCGGTTTCGGCGCCCGCGCGATCGACGAGTCGCTTCCCAAGTACCTCAATTCCCCCGATTCCCAGATGTACCGGAAGAGTTCGGTCCTGTACGGCCTCCACCAGGCGCTTCCCGCGATCCGCAGGGAGCGGAAGATTCTGGTGGTCGAGGGGTACATGGACCTGATCGGGATGTGGCAGGCAGGGGTGAAAAACGTCGTCGCGACATGCGGCACGTCGCTCACCGAGAGTCATGCCCGCGCCATGAAGCGTATGACGGGGGATGTCATCCTATTATTTGATGGCGATGTGGCAGGGAAACGTTCGGCGGTGCGAGCGGGAGGCCCCCTGTATGCCGCGGGGATAAGCCCCCTCGTCCTTTTCCCCCCCAAGGGGATGGATCCGGACGACTGGGCGAAGGAGACTCCCCCCGAGGAACTGTCCGGCCGGATCGCCCGGGCGATCCCGCTGATGGAGTACATCGAGAGGGCGGCGGGGCGAAAATACGACCTTTCCCGGATCCCGGGAAAACTGTCGTATCTGCAGTTGATGGGGAAGTACCTGCCGTGGATCACCGACGCCGCCGAGCGGCACCTGTACGTCCAGCGGGTGGCGAAGACAGCCGGACTGCCCGAGGAGACGGTTCTGGACCGGCTCCGGGGAGGGGAAAAAGCCGCCGTGCCCGTCGCGCCCGGAATCCCCCCGCGTGCATCCTCGTCCCGGCCGGAAGAGGATATGCTGCTGGGTCTGCTCTGCCGGGACCCCTCCCTCATCGAGGACGTCCGGAAGGACGGGGTGGAGGACCTGCTGGAAGGGGAGGTGGCCCGGGAGGTGGTGGGGAGGTTGTGCCGGCTTTCGCCGTCGGACGACAGTCCCGATATCCTGTCGATTCTGAACGAGACGGACGGAGAGAAGGTCAGGCGACACCTCTCCGAGCAGATCCTTCGGGCGGACGGCCCTCCGGGGGAGGCGAGGCGTATGTACCCCGAGGTCGCGCTGGGGTTGCGGATCAGAAAGGCGCGAAACGAACTCGCCCGTCTCCGCGGGGAGATCGACGCCGCGCAGGGCGAAACGGCCCAGGGGCTGTTCACGAAAATGCTCGACGTCCGAAAGGAACTGGAAACGCTGGAGAGGCAGAGAAGATCCCGTAGATGAGGTGAGGACAAGATGGCCAGAAAGGGAAAGCCGGAAGGCATCGACGAACTGCTCGAGAAGGGGCGCGCCCAGGGGTTCGTGACCTACGACGAGCTCAACAGCGCGCTTCCCCCCGATGTCCTCACGGGGGATCAGATCGACGATGTGATGGAAATCTTCGGGGAAAATGCGATCGAAGTCGTCGACGCGTTCCAGAAGTCCCCCCTTTCCGGCCAGAACAAGCTGATCGGAGAGACGGAAGAAAACCAGGAAGAAGAGTCCCAGGAGGAGGAAGAGGAGGAAGTCGACTACGCGAGCGGCATCAAGGCGAACGATCCGGTACGGCTCTACCTCAAGGAGATGGGTTCGATCCCGCTCCTGAACCGGGAGGGGGAGGTGAATCTGGCCAAACGGATCGAGGACGGGGAGCGCGCGATCATGGCCGCGGTGAAGAGCTGCTCCGTCGCACTCGACGAGCTGTTCCATATCGGGGAGAAGCTGAAGACCGGCGAACTGCAGATCCGCGACGTGATCAAGGACCTCGACGAGGACTCCAGCGACGAGGAGGAAGTGCAGGCCCAGGAGAAAATGCTGCGCGCGGTGAACCGGATCAAGAAGGGCATGCAGTCCGCCCGGGAGCTCGAGCAGCGGCTGCGGAAGGGAAAGATCCCCGAGAAGGAACGGGCGCAGATGAAGAAGAAGGTCGGCGTCCTCTACGGGCGGGTGGAGGATTTGATCCAGGAGATCCACCTGAAGGAGCGGCAGATCGAGGCCATCGGCGACAAGATCCGCAGGTTCGCCGATACGATCGACCAGGCGGAAGGCCGGATCCGGGAATGCGTGGAGAAAACCCGTCTGCCCGAGAAGGAGCTGCTGGTTCTTATCCCGAAGGTAAGAGGGAAGAAGGACAAGCTGGCGAAAGCCGCCATGCGATATCACGTGGGCAAGGACCGCCTCCTCGGCATGGAGGGAATCATCGTCGAGGCGCGGAAGCAGATTCGCAGCGTGGAGCGGGAGGCGGGGCTGAAGGCCGCCAACCTTACCGATACGCTGCGGTTGATGGAGCAGGGAGAGCGCAAGGTCCGGGAGGCGAAGCGGGAACTGGTGGAGGCGAACCTCCGCCTGGTGGTGTCGATCGCCAAGAAGTATACCAACCGGGGGCTCCAGTTCCTCGATCTCATCCAGGAAGGGAACATCGGCCTGATGAAGGCGGTCGACAAGTTCGAGTACCGGAGGGGGTACAAGTTTTCGACCTACGCCACCTGGTGGATCCGGCAGGCGATCACGAGGGCGATCGCCGACCAGGCCAGGACGATCCGAATTCCCGTGCACATGATCGAGACGATCAACAAGCTCATCCGGACCTCCCGCTACCTCGTCCAGGAGCTCGGGCGGGAGCCCAGTCCCGAGGAGATTGCCGAGCGGATGGACATCCCCCTGGAGAAGGTCCGCAAGGTGCTCAAGATCGCCAAGGAGCCCATCTCGCTCGAGACCCCCATCGGGGAGGAGGAGGACAGCCACCTCGGGGATTTCATCGAGGACAAGAACACGGCCTCCCCGGTGGAGAGCGCGATCAACATCGACCTGGCCGAGCAGGTGAAGAAGGTACTCGGGACCCTGACGCCGAGGGAGGAACGCGTCCTGCGGATGCGTTTCGGAGTCGGCGAGAAGTCGGATCACACGCTGGAGGAGGTGGGGCAGGATTTCGAGGTGACGCGGGAGCGCATCCGGCAGATCGAGGCCAAGGCGCTCCGGAAGCTGCGCCACCCCAGCCGCAGCAAGAGACTTCGGACGTTTATCGAGTAGGAAGCAAGGAGGTCGTCCCCGGAAATGCCGGGAACCGGATTGACAATGCCCCCATTTCGCGGGGACAATACATGTTCCGGATTTCGTAAGGGATTACGGGCCCATAGCTCAGTTGGTCAGAGCCACCGGCTCATAACCGGTCGGTCCCTGGTTCGAGGCCAGGTGGGCCCACCAGATGACACCGCGATGCGTGGGGGGAAGGCGTGAGCCGCTCCCGGGGCACAGCTTCCCCCTCCTCCGTGACGGTCCGTGACGTCTGGAAGGCGCTCGACGACGAATACCCGTTCGCCCATCGGGCAGACTGGGACAACGTGGGAATTCTCCTGGGGGATCCGAATGCGCCCGCGACGAGGGCGGTAATCGCGCTGGACGCCACCCCCGCGGTGGTCGCTGCGTGCCGGCGGGAGAAGGCCGATCTCCTCGTCACGCATCACCCGGTGATCTATTCCGCGCTTACGTCGATCCGGTCCGACCAGGCCGCCTCCGCAACCGTCCACGAGCTTGTCCGGATGGGGGTGGCGGTCATCTCGGCCCATACGAATGCCGATGTTGCCGCAAGAGGAGTCTCCCATGCCCTCGCGCGCAGGATCGGGCTTAAAAAGATCCGCCCCCTTCTCCCCGGCGAGCCGTCCGACGCGTGCAAGGTCGTCGTATTCGTCCCCCCGGGTCATGCCGATGCCGTCCTCGCCGCGCTGTCGAAGGCGGGCGGCGGCCGAATCGGCGCGTACACCCGGTGCTCGTTCCAGTCGTTCGGGACGGGAACGTTTATCCCCGCGGAGGGGGCGAAACCGTTCCTGGGCAGGGCCGGAAGCGAGGAGAGGGTGGAGGAGGTGCGCCTGGAGTCGGTCGTGGCGGGGAGTCTCCTGCCGGCGGTCGTGAGCGCGGTCCGGAAGGCCCACCCTTACGAGGAACCGGCGATCGACGTCTACCCGCTCAAGGGAGGAGCCCTCGGGGGCGGGATCGGGGCCGTCGGGGACAGGGAACGGGAGGCCCCCCTCGCGGAGGTGCTGGAGGGGGTGTACCGGGCCGTGCGGCCCTCGTGGATCAAGGTGGCGGGCCCGGGGAAACGACGGATCCGCAGGATCGCGGTGGTGGGGGGGAGCGGTTCGGAGTTCACCGGGGCGGCGAGGGCCGCGGGAGCCGACCTGTTTCTCACGGCGGACATCAAGTACCACCAGGCGCTCGAGGCGAACGCCGGCGACATGACGGTGGCGGACATCGGGCACGGATCGGGGGAAAAGTGGATTCTTCCGGAATTCCGACGGGTGATCGCGGCGCGGTTCGGCGGGAAGATCGCGACCCGCGTGATCATGGAGAGCGAGCCATTGCGGCCTTTCCGGCCGAAGCATACAGGAGGGACGAATCGGTGATGAAGAATGTGAAGATCCTGCTTGACCTGCAGGAGATCATGAGCCGGTCCAGGATGGCGGAAATGGAGAAGCAGCAAATCCCCCTCGAGGTGGCCGACCTGAAAAGTCTCTTCGAGGAGAGGGAAGCGAAATTTCTCGCCGCCAAGCAGGAGTTCGAGCAACTCCAGCAGGAGAAGAGGGAGAAGGAGCGGGAGATCGAGGAGGAGGGGGACAAGGTCGAACGGGCCAAGTCGAAGCTGATGTCGATCAAGACCAACAAGGAATACTACGCGATGCTGAAGGAGATCGAGGGGACGAAGCGGAACAACGCCGCGCGCGAGGAGGAACTTCTCGCGGTCCTTGCGCGGTACGAGGAGGTGGAAAAGCGCCTCGCGGACCTGTCGGCGGATGTCGAGGAGGTGGGCGCCAGGTACCGGGAGCGCATGGTGGACATCGAGGCCCGGATGGCGAAGTTCGACAAGGACATCTCCCAGCTCCAGGCGAAAAAGTCCGATATGGCGGCAGGCCTGGACAAGGGGCTCGCACGGCGGTTCGAGATGATCTTCGAACGGCGCAACGGGGTCGCCATCGTGTCCGCGAAAAACCAGTCCTGCACGGGGTGCCACATGAACATCTCCCCCCAGCTCTTCAACCTCCTCCAGCGCGAAGACCGGATCTACTCCTGCCCCAACTGCAACCGGATCATCTATTTCGAGGGGGACGCCGCGGAGCAGGCCGGCGGATGAAAGGAAAGGCGGTCACGGCCCGGACCGACGGCGCGAGCCGGGGAAACCCCGGCCCGTCCGGGATCGGGGTGGTGCTCGAGGTGGACGGGGAAGCGGTCCCGATCGAACGTTTCGAGTACATCGGGGAGACCACCAACAACGTGGCCGAGTACCGCGCCCTCCTCCTTGCCCTTTCCGAGGCGGAGAACCTTTCCCCCTCCTCGCTGACGATCCTGTCCGACTCGGAACTGCTCGTCCGGCAGCTTTCCGGTGAATACCGCGTCAAATCGGATCTTCTGAGACCCTTGTACCAGGAGGCCTGTCGGCGTTTGCGCAGATTCCCCGGGGCGCGTATACTGCACGTAGAGCGCGGGGAAAACCGGGCCGCCGACCGTTTGGCCAACCGCGCGATCGACGATCATTTACAAAAGGCTTGAGGAGACCAGTCGGCCGCCGGCCCGCCTTACGCGAAAGCGATGGCGGGCGGGAGGAAAGTCCGGGCTCCGCAGGGCAGGGTGCCGGGTAATCCCCGGTGGGGGCGACCCCGAGGACAGTGCCACAGAAAAGACACCGCCATCCGGCCGGTTACGGCCGGGCGGCAAGGGTGAAAAGGTGAGGTAAGAGCTCACCGCGCGCCGGGCGACCGTCGCGGCATGGCAAACCCCACCCGGAGCAAGACCGAATAGGAGGGCGAC
>JBAVJZ010000027.1:0-35535 GCA_049688015.1 Candidatus Deferrimicrobiaceae bacterium
ACCCGGAGGAGGGGGAGCTTCGGCCGCAGCTATTGGACCGTTTCGGTCTGTGCGTGGAGGTTTCCGGGGAGAAGGAGATCGCGCTGCGGAAGCAGATCGTGGACCGGGTTCTCTCCTTCGAGCGGGAGGAGCCCGAGTTCCTCGCGGAGTGGGCGGAACGGGACGAAGCCCTCCGGGAACAGCTCGTATCGGCCCGCCGGACGCTTCCCTCCGTGCGCGTGTCCGACGACGTCCTGCACGCGGTGGTGGAAGTGGTCTCGGAGCTCGGGGTCGCCGGGCATCGCGGCGACATCACCATACTCAAGAGCGCGAAGGCTCTCGCGGCGATCAAGGGGATCGAGGTTCCCGACGAGGAGTGCCTGGCGGAAGCTTTCCGGATGTCGCTTCCCCACCGGCTCAAGGAGGATCCGTTCGAGGAGACGTCGACGGGCCGCCGCCGGCTCGACGTCGTGCTTGCCCGTTTCGGCGGCCAGGGCCAGGGGCGGTGACCCTCCCTTGAAGCCGAGAACGCCTGACTTCCCGGGTAAGGTACGGGAGATCTTTCAACGGGCCGCCTTCATAGACCACCTGGGGATCCGGCTCAAGGATCTGGGAGAGGGCTGGTGCGAATCCGTCCTGACGGTCTTACCCGGTCACTTGCAGCAGGACGGGTTCGTCCACGCGGGCGTGCAGGCGACGATGGCCGACCACACCGCCGGAGGAGCCGCGGCCACGCTTGCCGCGGAAGAGGAGCTCGTCCTGACCGTCGAGTTCAAGATCAACTTCCTGCGGCCCGCGCGGGAAGAACATCTGCGGTGCCGTGCGGTGGTCCTGCGGCAGGGCAGGACTCTCCACGTGGCGGAGTCGGAGGTCTATGCGCAACGCGACGGGAACGAGAAGCTGGTGGCCAAGGCGATGGTCACTCTGGCGCTGGTCCCTGCGGCAACCATACGATCCGATGACGGGAGAGAGGCATGAAAGAGGACGGGCGCTGGACGGACGTGCTGACAAGACTGGAGGGGATATTGGACAGGGCCGGACGCCTCCTGGATGGCTTGGCCCCATCCCTTCCCACCGACCCGACCGCCTTCGAGAGGTATTGGGCTTTCCGCTGGGAGAAGCACGGAACGATCGGAACGCTCGCGCCGATCGCGCATCCCCACCTGGTGGACCTCGATGACCTGGTGGGAATCGACGACGTCAAGGAGATTCTTGTCCGGAACACGGCGCAGTTCGTGGCAGGGAATCCGGCGAACGACGTCCTCCTTTGGGGGGAACGGGGAAACGGAAAGTCATCGTGCGTGAAGGCGCTTCTGAAGCGGTTCGCTCCCGACGGCCTGCGGCTCGTCGAGGTCAGGCGCTGGGACATGCTGAGCCTGACCGCCCTCGCAGCGATGCTTCGGGGCGTCCCGTTCCGGTTCGTCGTGTTCTGCGACGACCTCTCTTTCGGGGAACGGGAGGACGACTACCGGGTCCTGAAGACTCTGCTTGACGGAGGCCTCGAAGAGCGGCCCGCCAACATCCTGATCTATGCGACTTCCAACCGGCGGCATCTGATGCCGGAACCGATGTCCGACAACACGGGCGTCGGGGAGATCCACCCGGAGGAGGCCGTGTCGGAAAAGCTCGGCCTCGCCGACCGATTCGGCGTGAGGCTGGGATTCCCCCGTTTCGACCAGGAGAGGTACATTGCCGTGGTCGATCAACTCGCAGCGCGTCTTGGTCTACGCGTGAACCGGGAGCGGCTGCACGAGGAGGCCCTCCGCTGGGCGATGGACAACGGGCATCGCAGCGGCCGGGTCGCGCGGCAGTTCATCGACGATATGGCCGGCCGGCTCCGTACCGTCCGGACCCGGGGGTAGCGAAGGAAATTCCTCCTGCCCGGCAACCCCCGGGGTGCGCAGCGCAAGATCCATCCCTGGGCATCCGGAGCGCCGACCGGACGACCCCGATCGGATGGATGCGGTATCCTCTCCTCACCCTCCGTGGATCTCGTGCCGGATCCGGCTCTTTCCATCGCGCTTCGCCTCGTACATGAGCGCATCCGCCGTCTTGAGCATCCGGTCGACCGATTCCGGCGGTTTACGGAACGTGACTGCACCGATGCTTAGCGTTATCGGCCACCCGTTTGTCTGCATGGAGCCCGAAACCGTGTCCCGAAGCTTGGAAAGGACCGCACGGGCGGATTCCTCCCCGGTTTCCGGGAAAAGAATGGCGAACTCGTCTCCTCCGAGGCGGGCCACGATGTCCGTCGTGCGGAGATTCCCGCTGGCGGTATCCGCAACCGTGCAAAGAACGGTGTTTCCCGTGCTGTGCCCGAAACGGTCATTGACCGCCTTGAAATTGTCCAGGTCGATGTAGGCCACGGTAAACGGGTGGCTATATCTGCGAGCCCTTGCGAGTTCGGCGTTTGCCCGTTCCTGGAAAGCCCTTCCGTTGAGCACACCCGTCAGGGGATCGATGCTGGACAGGGTCTTCACGTGCTCGTATGCGTCCTTCAGCCGGGAGAGAACGATCAGGATGATGAGAAAGAAGCCGAACCGGACGAGCATGTTCCAGTAGGGGATTGCGGGATGGGAGTAACGGTGCCCCCCGAAAAGATCCGCCGTGAGCCAGGCAACCGCGCTGATCGCCGCAAAATAAATCCCCGTGTTCCTCCCCATGAACCATGTCGTAATGGCTACGGGGAGCAGGTAGAAGATCGAGATGCTGATCTCCTCCCCGGTGGCGTAATCGGCGAGCCCGATAATAAAAACGACGATGGTCCCTACAAGTAACCGGGCAGGGCGGGGCAGCCTGTCGAAAAAACCCGTTGCGATCGTCACGTCGGGAAGGCTTTCCAGAAATCCACAGAGGTGACTCCCGGCGAGCCTGCTGTGACGGACGGGATGCCGGTTCTCTCCGCTCTCCCGTGTGGACGCAAGAGATGTCCTCGATACGGATTGTTCCGGCCCGACGCCATTCAGTTGATCCCGATCTTTCCCTTCGGGGCCTCGGCGGCCGGGATCGGGCCAAAGGCCGCCTCGTACTTTGCGAGATTTTCCTGGAGCGCGGCCACCACCCGCTTGACATGTCCCGGCGAGAGAATGACCCGGGCGGTGACGGTCCCCGTCGGCGGCGCGACCACCAGGAAATCGAGGAAGAACTCCTCCCGGGTATGCGCCACGATCATGTTGTTGGAGTATACTCCGCCGCGCAGATGATCGGGGAGAGCCACCTGGATCTCGACCGGTTTCTCGTTCGCCATCGGATCCCCCTGTTCTAGTAGAGTTCGTATTTCAGCAGCCGGCAGTCGATCGAGCCGTTCATCAGGGGAAACTTCCGTGATGCCTTGAGGCCGATGTGCTTCGTCGCTTCCGGATTCCCGGAGAGAACCCAGGCGGTCCAGCCCCGGCACCGTTTCTTGAACGCCTCCCCCATCGCCCGGTAGAATGCCTCGGCCTCCGGTCCCCCTTCCATCCGCACCCCGTAGGGGGGGTTGCACAGGATCGTACCCGGAGGCCCTTCCGGGGCGAACTCCCGGATGTCGAGGGTGCGGAACCGGACGGCACCGGAGATTCCGGCGCGGCGGGCGTTCCGCAATGCGCCCCGGACCGCCTCTCCGGAACGGTCGGTTCCCTCGATCTGCGGTTTTGGGGCCGCCTGCGCCTGCTCACGCGCCTCGGCGACCATCCTCTCCCACGCCTTCCGATCATACCCGGCCAGGCGCTGGAATCCGAAAGAGGATCGCAACAGCCCCGGGGCCCGGCCGGTGGCCAGGAGCGCCGCCTCGATGGGGATCGTCCCGGCTCCGCATGCCGGATCGACGAGGGGAGTGTTCCCGCCCCAACCGGTCAGGAGAACCATCCCGGCGGCGAGCGTCTCCCGGAGCGACGCTTCTTCCGGGTTGCCCCGGTATCCTCGCCGGTTCAGGCTTTCCCCGGACAGGTCAAGCGAAAGCGTGCAGGAATCCCGCACGATCCGCAGATTGATCCGCACATCCGGAGCGCGCAGATCGACATCGGGCCTGGCCCCGCACCTTTCCCGGAACCGGTCCGCGACCGCATCCTTTGCTTTCTGGGCGGCGAAGCGGGAGTGGGTAATCCCTGAATCGCGCACTGTCGCGTCGAAGGCGATCGATTTTTGAACCGGAAAGATCTCCGGCCAGGGGACGGCCTTCACACCCTCGTAGAGCGCTTCCGGCGTGGGAGCCGCAAAATCCGACAGGAAAAGGAGAACGCGGTTTGCCGTCCGCAGCCTTAGGTTTGCCCGGTAGCCGAGCGCGGTATCCCCGGAAAAGGAAACTCCTCCCGTCACCGCCGCGATCTCTTTCCCCCCCAGGGTCCGGATTTCCCCCGCCAGAACGGCCTCGAGTCCCTTACTCGTTGTGGCGAAGTAGCGACAGGTCGACATGTTCCCATCATACTCCCCCTAAGAACAGGGACGTTCCTAGGAACTCTTCCTCGCCTGCGGCAGGTGCCGCATCTGCGCGACCCGTTGGGATGGCGCGGTGATCGTCTCCGCGGCCTCGGAGGGGGCTCTGTTCGTGGCTCGCCGTGCGATGGACCCGCACGGCTGCGCTCCGCCCTCCTCCTTCGGCCTGCTCCGCCCTTGACGCGCCCAGTTGCGAGGGTGGCGGCATCCGGAGGGCCAAGGGCGCGAGCCAGGGTTCCCGCAAACACCCATGGGAGAAGTGTTCCCCCCCGCCGACCTGTGATACATTGAAAACATCAAGAAAACAGGGAGATCCGGATGGCGATTACCAGGGAAGAGGTGTTGCAGGTGGCCCGGCTCGCCCGGCTGGCGCTCTCTCCGGCCGAGGTGGACAAGATGAAAGAGCAGCTCGGCAGTATCCTCTCCTATATCCGGCAGCTCGACCGTCTCGACACCTCCGGCGTCGTGCCGACCTCCCACGCCGTAGAGATGGGAACTCCCTTTCGCGACGACTCCGTAAAGCCCTTCGGGGAGAAGGAGGAGATTCTGAAGAACGCCCCCGATCGGGAAGAAGACTTCTTCCGCGTGCCCCGGATCATCGAGGACTAGCGCGATGGCAGGCATTCCCGTGCACGCATGGAGTCTTATCGAAGCCGCGCGGGCTATCCGCGACAAGGAGATCTCCTCGCGGGAGCTCACCCGCGCGCTTCTTTCCCGTATCGAACGGATCGACCCGAAGATCCACGGCTATATCACGGTTCTCCCGGAGACCGCGATGCGGGAGGCGGCGGCCTGCGACGGAGAGCTTGCGGGCGGGCACACCCGGGGCCCGCTGCACGGCGTCCCCGTCGCGCTCAAGGACATCTTCTGCACGAAAGGGGTTCGAACCACCTGCGCTAGCCGTATCCTCGACAATTTCGATCCGCCGTACGATGCCACGGTCACGAAAAAGATCCGGGAAGCCGGGGCGGTTCTCCTCGGGAAGCACAACATGGACGAGTTCGCGATGGGGTCCTCGACGGAGACGTCGCGGCTCGGCCCCACGCGCAACCCGTGGGCTACCGACAGGATACCCGGAGGTTCCTCCGGAGGGACGGCAGCCGCCGTGGCGGCGGGGACCTGTTTCGCCGGTGTGGGGACGGACACGGGCGGTTCGATTCGCCAGCCCGCGTCCCTGTGCGGCGTCGTGGGGATGAAGCCGACCTACGGCCGCGTCTCCCGCTACGGCATGATCGCATTCGCGTCCTCCCTGGACCAGGGAGGGCCGATCGCCCGCTCCGTCCCGGATGCGGCAGTCGTCCTCGCGGTCATCGCGGGGCACGACCGTAGGGACTCCACGTCCGTCGACATTCCGGTGCCGGACTTCCTCGCTGCGACCGAAAGGGACGTGAAGGGGATGCGTGTGGGGCTGCCGCGGGAGTATTTCGCGGGAGGGCTGGACGCATCGGTCAGGGAGTCGGTGGAAAGAGCGCTGAAGGCGCTTCTCTCCCGGGGGGCCGAGGCGGTGGAGATCTCCCTCCCCCACACGGAGTTCGCCCTCTCGACGTATTACATCATCGCCCCCGCGGAAGCCTCCTCCAACCTCGCCCGTTACGACGGGGTCCGGTACGGCTTTCGGGCGGACGGAGGGACGGGGCTGATCGAGATGATGTCCCGGACCCGGGGCGAGGGGTTCGGAGCGGAGGTGAAGCGGCGGATCATGATCGGGACCTACGTGCTGTCCGCAGGATACTACGAGGCGTATTACGGCAAAGCGCAGAAGGTGCGCACGCTCCTTCGGCGGGACTTCACCGAGGCGTTCTCCGGGGTCGACGTGATCCTGACCCCCACTGCGCCCACACCGGCCTTCCGCATCGGCGAGAAGGTGGACGACCCGTTGACCATGTACCTGTCGGACATCTACACGATACCGTGCAATCTGGCGGGCATCCCCGGGATCTCCGTGCCGTGTGGCATGTCGCCCGACGGACTTCCGATCGGAGCCCAGTTGCTGGGAAAACATTTCGACGAAGAGGCGCTTTTTGCCGCCGCCGCCGCGATCGAGCGGGAGATTCCGCTGCCTCGGGTGGCGCCGCTGGAGGAATAGTCCCGGGATGGAGTTTGAAGCGGTCATCGGACTGGAAGTACACGCCCAGCTGGCGACGGGGAGCAAGATCTTCTGTCCCTGCCCGGCGAAGTTCGGGGCGGCGCCCAACGAGAACACCTGCCCGGTCTGCACGGGAATGCCGGGCGTATTGCCCGTCCTGAACCGCAGGGCGGTGGAGTTCGCCATACGGACGGCGCTGGCCACCTCCTGCAAGGTACAGGAACGAAGCGTCTTCGCGCGGAAAAACTACTTCTACCCGGATCTGCCGAAGGCCTACCAGATTTCGCAGTACGAGCTCCCCTTGGCCGTCTCCGGCCATATCGACATCGAGGCGAACGGCACGAGCCGACGGATCGGGATCACTCGTATCCATCTGGAGGAGGACGCCGGGAAACTCGTTCACGCCGGGGCCTTCGCGGGGGCGCAGACGTCGCTTGCCGACCTCAACCGCTGCTCGGTCCCTCTCATGGAGATCGTTTCCGAGCCGGACATCCGGACGCCGGAGGAAGGAGGAGCCTACCTTCGCCGGCTTCGGGACATCCTCGTCTACCTGGAGGTCTGCGACGGGAACATGGAGGAAGGGTCGTTTCGCTGCGACGCGAACGTTTCCGTACGGCCGAAAGGACGGAAGGAGTTCGGAACCCGGGCGGAGCTCAAGAACATGAATTCCTTCCGGAACGTGGAGAAGGCCCTCGAGCACGAGATCCGGCGGCAGATCGGGGTGATCGAGGACGGCGGCGCGGTCGTCCAGGAAACGAGACTTTGGGACGCGGACGCCGGCGTGACCGTCTCCATGCGCGGGAAGGAGGAGGCGCATGACTACCGGTACTTCCCCGACCCGGATCTGCTTCCGCTCCACGTCGATGCCGCGTGGGTCGAGGAGCTCGGGAAAACGATCCCGGAGCTTCCCGGGGAGAAGGTCGCGCGTCTTTCCTCCCGGTACGGCATCCCCCGCTACGACGCGGAGCTGCTCTCTTCCTCGCGTATGCTTGCCGACATCTTCGAGGCGTCGGTGGCCGCCTTCGGCGGAAACCCGAAGGTGACCGCGAACGAGTGCATCCAGTGGAAGGAGGCCATCGTCACGGGAAGACTTCCGTCGGAGACGATCGCGCATGTCGTGGAGGACCGCGAGACCGGAACGATCTCCGCTACCGCCTCCAAGACGCTGGTGGAGATGGCTATCGAAACGGGGAAACCCGTCCGGCAGATCCGGGACGAAAAGGGGCTGACCCAGGTCTCCGACGCAGGGGCGCTCGAGGCAATCGTTACCAAGATCATCGCGGGAAACCCGAAGGAGGTAGAGAGCTACCGCGCCGGCAAGGCCGGCCTGCTCTCGTTCTTCGTGGGACAGGTCATGAAGGAGACCCGGGGCAAGGCGAACCCGAGAGTGGTTCAGGAGGTCTTGAAGGCCAAACTCGGGTAGGAGAGCGCAATGCGGAAAACAGCGATCGTACTGGCAGCCGTCCTCCTTTTGTTCGTGGTCCTCATCCTTCTGATTCCCCGGCTGGTGTCGGTCGACTCCCTGAAACCCCGCCTCGTGTCTGCCCTGGAAGAGAAGACCGGCCGCAAGATCGGTCTCTCGGGACTTTCCCTGTCGCTCTTTCCCGGAATCGGAGTGAAGGTGGCCGGGCTTTCGGTATCCGGGGACGCACGCCACCCCGAAGAACGGCTCCTGTCGGTGCCGGAGGCCGAGATCCGGCTGGCGATCGCGCCGCTTTTCTCGGGGAAAGCGGAGTTCACGAAGATCATCCTCCGCCGTCCGGAGATCCGGTTCCGGAAATACCGCGACGGAACCCACTCCGTAACGGATATCCTCAACCGGATTGCGGGGGAGGAGAAGCCCGCCGCCGGGCCTCCCGCCGGGGAAAAAGAGGAAGGGGTTGCCCTGGTACTGGGTGCGGTAAGCGTCGAGGAGGCGAAGGTCTTCCTCTGGCTGGAGGAGAAAGACGGGACAGAGTCCCGGTGGGAGATCTCCCCGTTCACCCTCCTCCTGTCCGGCATCGGGGACAGGAGGAACGACTTCGAGATCCGGACCCGGGTCGAGGGACTGGTCAAGGGCGAGGTTTCGTTTGCCGGACACCTCTCCCGCGTGGAGGGAGAGAAAACCGCACGCACCGCGTCCGCCATACAGGGGGAGGGAGTGCTGTTGGGGCAGAAGGTGGCAGTGACCGGAAAGATCTACACCGATAAGGAGCCCCCTGCGGTCGATCTCGCGATCTCCTTCCCGGGCATCGAGATGGACAAGGTTCCGGAAATTCTCGGGGATCCGCCGGACCGCCTGGCGCAGGCGCGGCTTACGGGGGTCATCCCCCTTTCTGTGAAGATCACCGGCAGCCTTTCGTCGCCGGGATTCGAAGCGAGGGCCGACCTGACCCGCGCCGGCGGGACGCTCAACGCCGATCCGGAACTCCGGAAGTACATCGGTACGGCGTGCACGGTAGTGGCGAAAGGGAGCTACGCTGCAGGTAGCCTGCAGGTTACGAACGCGGAACTTCGCTTGCCCCCCCTGTCTGCCACCGCGAGCGCCGTCCTGCATACCGGAACGGGGGCGCGGGAATGGGCGGCTTCCGTAAAGATTTCCTCCCTCGCCGAGCTTGGAACGATCCGCGGAGCGGGACTGCTCTCGAAATGGTCCCCGGAAGGGATCCTGACGGCTGCGGGTAAGGGGAGCCGGGAGAGGTCGGCGGCGAAGGAAACGTACGAAGGCAAAGTCGACCTCGGAGAGGTCGGTCTCCGGGTTCCGGAAACGGGCATCGATCTCCGGAAGCTGACCGGAAAGATCGCCCTCGCTTCCCGGGCCATCGAGTTTTCCCGTCTCACCGGGCTGCTCAACGGCCATCGCATCTCCCTTACCGGCAACGTCTCCCTCGGTCCCGCAACCACCGGACAGGCGGACCTGCGGATGGCCTACCTGGACGTGGACGCTCTCTTTCCTCCCCGGGAGGGACGGGACAAGAAAGAGGAGAAGAACGCTTTGCCCGGGAAAGCGGTGAAGGAGGAGAGAGAAAAGCGGGAAGTCTCCGCGCGTATACGTGTTGCGATCGATGCCGGGAAGGCGAGGGGAGTGGAATTTACCGATCTCAGGGGCCTGGTCCGTTACGAGAAGGGGAATCTGTACCTCGATTCCGTGACCGCGCGCATGTACGGCGGGGACGTCGCCATTTCCGGGCTCGTGGGACTTGCCTCTCCCGCCCCCGATTTCCAGATCAAGGTGGCGCTCAAGGACCTTGCGGCCGAGGAAATCCTTTCCCGCAAGACCTCCCTGAAGGACTTTCTCTCCGGCCCCGTATCGCTTTCGGCGGACCTGGGCGGTGGGATGAAAGACTTCGCCGACTTCACGCGCACCGCGACCGGGGCAGGCTCCATCAAGGTAACCGGTGGTAAAATCAAGGGGTTGGACTTGCTCTCCACGGCAGCCGGGCTTGCCGGCCTTCCGTCTCTCGTCCCCGGTGCGACGGAATCGCGCGGGGATGCGGTGAGGGGGGAGACCCCGTTTTCGGACCTTTCGGCTTCCTTCCGGGTCGAGGGCGGAAAGATCAGGTCGGAATCCCTGCGGATCGTCTCCGATAAACTGGGGCTTGCCGGAAAGGTCGCCGTGGGTTTCGACCGGACGCTCGATTTCCGGGGGGTGCTCCGACTGTCTCGGGAGATGTCTGAGCGTGTTCGCGGAAAGGCGGGAAAGTTCCTTGTCGGGCAGAACGGAGAGGTGGAGATCCCCCTTGTCATGTCGGGGCCGATTACGTCCCCGGCGGTGGCACTCGACACCGCGGCACTTGCGAAGGGAGTCGGGGAAAGGCTCCTCAAGGGGTTGACCGAGAAGATTTCGGGGCGGCCGGATTCCTCCGCAGCGGACAACGCCGCAAAGCAGGCTCCCCCGGGAACGTCGGAGCGGCGGGAGCCGATGAAAGAGGTGGAGGGGCTGTTCCGGAAATTCCTCCCGGGGAAGTAGGGGTGAGCAAGATGGCAAAACAGCGGAGAGCACTTCTCGTCATCGACATGCTCGAGGATTTCGTGCGGCCCGGGGCGCCGCTCGAGGTTCCACGTACGAGGGACATCCTCCCGGCGTTGCGCCGCCGCGTATCGCGCGCTCGCCGGGGCGGGGAACTCGTGGTGTACGTGTGCGATTCCCACAGGAAAAACGACCCCGAGTTCGCCCGGATGGGG
This sequence comes from Candidatus Deferrimicrobiaceae bacterium, assembly GCA_049688015.1. Lineage (GTDB taxonomy): Bacteria > Desulfobacterota > Deferrimicrobia > Deferrimicrobiales > Deferrimicrobiaceae > CSP1-8. The sequence continues at coordinate 10,643 of JBAVJZ010000027.1, forward strand.
TGGCCGCCTCACGCCGTGGCGGGGACGAAGGGAGCCGCCGTCGTCCGTGAGATCTCGCCGGAACCAGGAGATGTGGTCGTGGAGAAGAAGACCTATTCCGGATTCCACCGCACGCATCTTCCCTCCGTACTCCGCCGCCACGACATCCGGTCGTTGTCCCTGTCCGGGTGCGTCACCAATATCTGCATCCTGTACACTGCCGCCGACGCAGCCATGCGCGGCTACGACGTCACCGTGGAGGAATCGGTCGTGGCGGGCCTGGACGACGAGTCGCACCGGTTCGCGCTCGACCAGATGGAGAAGGTGCTGGGAGTGCGCGTAATCCGGCGCGCCTGAAACGACACGGGAGGCAGGAAGATGAATGCGATCCCCAGTCAGGAGGAGATCCGCCGGGGAGACACGACGGACGTTTATTTCGTCCGCACCATGGAGGTCCTCAGGAACCTGGGGAAGGAGAAGGTGCGGGTGAAAGCGGAAGGCTACGTCAAGCAGTTCCCGGATGCTTACGAACACGCGGTCCTGGCGGGGATGGACGAGATGCTCTCCCTGCTTTCGGGCAGGAACGTGGACGTGCGGGCGATGGGGGAGGGTTCCCTCTTTTTGCTTGGGGAACCGGTTTTTACCATCGAGGGACCGTACGGAGAGTTCTGCGAGATGGAAACGGCTATGCTCGGCATCCTCTGCCAGGCCTCCGGGGTCGCCACGAAGACCTCCCGCATCAAGGGGCTGGCCGGGGACCGGACGGTCTTAAGCTTCGGGGCGCGACGCATGCACCCTGCGCTTTCCACCATAATCGACCGGTATGCCTTCCTCGGAGGGGCGGACGGCGTCTCCGTGGTACGCAGCGCCGCCTTCCTCGGAGAGTCCCCCCAGGGAACGATGCCGCACGCTCTCGTCCTGCTGATCGGGGATACCGTCAAGGCGCTCCGGGGATTCGACCGGGCGGTGGCGGCGGATATTCCCCGCGTTTGCCTGATCGATACCCTTGGGGACGAGAAGTTCGAGGCCCTCCGGGCGGCGGAGGCTCTGGGGAAGTCGCTGGCCGCCGTCCGCCTCGACACCCCCTCCTCGCGCAGGGGGGATTTCCGGAAGATCCTCCGGGAAGTCCGCTGGGAGCTCGACCTGCGAGGATTCTCCCACGTACGGATCCTCGTCTCGGGAGGACTGGACGAGCAGGATATCCTCTCCCTGAGGGACATCGTGGACGGGTTCGGTGTAGGAACGTGCATCAGCAACGCCCCCACCATCGACTTCTCCCTGGACATCGTGGAGGTGGAAGACCGACCGTTCGCCAAGCGGGGGAAACTTTCCGGCGGCAAGCAGGTGGTCCGATGCGGATCGTGCGGCCATCGAGTGGTCGTCCCGGAAGCCAAAAGCCCGCAACCGTGCCGCTGCGGATCTCCGACGGAGCACCTCCTTCTTCCGGCGATGAAGGGAGGAAAGGTGGTTGCTCCCGCCCTCTCCCCGCGCGAGTTGCGGGGGAGGGTGACGGACCAGGTGACCAAATTTCACGCGCGGAGAGAAAGCCGATGAAGGGAGGCCCCCTGGGTGGCAGCGGGTCGGTGAAGACCATGGAGTGGAAGGGGGACGCGCTGCTGCTGCTCAATCAGCGCATCCTTCCTCTGCGGGAGTCGATGACGAGTATCACCCAGGCTTCGGAAGTGGCCAACGCCATCCGGACGATGGTGGTGCGGGGCGCGCCCGCGATCGGCGTGGCGGCCGCGTTCGGTCTGGTGCTGGCCGTGCAGAACGCCATCCGGAAACGGCTGCCGTGGCGCGAGGAGTTCCGCACTGCCGCAGGGGAACTCCGGGCCACCCGGCCCACGGCCGTAAACCTTTTCTGGGCAATCGACCGAATGCAACAGGTGGCGGAACGGCTGCCCGACGAGCCCGAGGGGGCCGCCTACTATCTCGAGAAAGAGGCGATTGCGATATTCGACGAGGATGTCGTCGTCAACCGGCGGATGGGAGCGCACGGCGGGAAGCTTCTCAAGCCCGGCTCGGTGATCACCCACTGCAATGCCGGCGGCCTCGCGACGACGGGGTACGGCACAGCGCTGGGTGTGGTGCGGGCGGCGGTCGCGGCGGGAAAGAAGCTCCACGTCTATGTGGACGAGACGAGACCCTTTCTCCAGGGGGCCAGACTGACCGCGTGGGAGCTTTCCAAAGACGGCGTCCCGTGCACCCTCATCACGGACTCCATGGCCGCCACGATCCTCCAGGCGGGGAAGGTCCAGGCGGCGATCGTCGGGGCTGACCGAATCGCCGCAAACGGCGACGTGGCGAACAAGATCGGCACATACGGACTGGCCGTGCTGTGCCGGGCCCACAAGGTTCCCTTTTACGTGGCGGCCCCCCTGTCCTCTATCGATCCGCTCATCCGGACCGGGAAAGCGATCCCCATCGAGGAAAGGGACGGCAGGGAGGTGACCCACTTCCTGGGGACGCGGATCGCCCCCGACGGGATTCACGTGTACAACCCTGCCTTCGACATTACCCCGGCGAAGTACGTGACCGCCATCATTACGGAAAAAGGCGTGCTCCGTCCCCCCTTCCCCGGGGCCATCCGGAAGCTCTTTCGGTGACGACTCCGCCCCGCCCGGACTCTCCGTGCGACCGGCTGGGGGAGATCGGCGTCGTGGACACCTCCCGGGCGCTCCCCCTCGTCGAGGAGATCCGAAAACGGATCCCGTGGACGGGATCGGTCTGGGACGCGATCTTCGCGGGCGCCAGGGCGGCACCCGATCCGATGTTGTACTTCCTGAACCTGTCGAAGCTGTGCGAATCTCTTCCTCCCGAGGATATGGTGCGGGCGTACGCGCGTCCGGGGAACCCCCCGGTATTGGGCGCCCTTCTCGGCGGATCGGAATCGGTGCCCGAACAGCTGGCGAAGCGGCGAGACGTATTCTCCTTCCTCTTTCTCGAGGGGGGGTATGCGGAAACGGGGGCGCCCGACTCCCTCCTAGCCGAGGCGACGGGGCTGGCCGACCGGTGCGGGACCGAGGGAGAGATCCAGGCGGCTTTGCGCGCTTTACGGCACCGCGAAGTGGCACGGATTGCCGCCCGCGACCTCGCAAGGCTGGCAACGCTGCCCGAGGTGATGGAGGACCTCTCCGCGCTGGCATCCGCTTCCCTTGCTGGTGCCGTTCGGTTTGCCCGCCGGCATCTCTCCGAACGGTACGGCGCTCCCGTGATCGAGACAACGGGGGGAGCGCGGCGCGAGTGCGGATACGTAGTCCTGGGGATGGGGAAGCTCGGGGGTAACGAGCTCAACTTCAGCTCGGACATCGATCTGCTTTACCTGTATGAGACCGAGCAAGGGATGACGGAGGGAGGCAAGGGGAAGGAGGCGGTGCCCCTCCATCAGTATTTCGTCCGCCTCTGCGAAGCGATCACCCGGATCATCTCCGAGGCCACGGAGGACGGATTCGTCTTTCGCGTCGACCTGCGCCTCCGTCCCGACGGAACGAAGGGGGAACTTGCCAACTCGCTCCGGTCCGCCGAGATCTATTACGAGTCATGGGGGCAACCGTGGGAGCGCGGAGCGATGATCAAGGCCCGGCCCGTGGCGGGGGATTTCTGGGTCGGTGAGGGATTCCTGAGGCTCATCACCCCGTTCGTGTACCGGAAGTACCTGGACTTCACCTCCCTCGAGGAGATCAAGGAGATGAAGGACCGGATCGACCTCGCGTCCGCGCGCGCCCGGAAGCATGAGCGGGATCTGAAGCTGGGCGTGGGCGGCATACGGGAGATCGAGTTCTTCGCCCAGGCGCACCAGCTGATCTACGGGGGGAAGAATCCGGACTTGCGGCTCCGGGGGACGGTGAACACGCTGCGGGCACTCGTCAGGGCGGGCATCATCTCGCAGGAAGAGTGCGACACGATGGAGAGCGCATATGGATTCCTGCGGTCGCTCGAACACAGGATCCAGGTCTATCAGGACCGGCAGACCCACGTTCTCCCCCAAAAGGAGGGGGATCTGATGCGTCTGGCGCGGACCATGAATCTGTCCGGCGCGGCGGCGCTGCTGTCCGCGATCGACCGGCACACCGGGAACGTCCGGGCGATCTACAACCGGCTCTTCCGGGGGCCAACGGAGGAGGCCGGGCCGGAGATCCCCCCCGAGGTGTTCGCCGTTCTGGACCCGGAAACGGAGGAGGAGGATTTCGCCGACCGGATTTCGGCGATGGGATTTGCCGATCAGGCGGCGGCGCGCCGGAACGTGGGGATGCTCAGGGACGGTCCCGCGTTCACCCGGATGCCGGCGCGGGCACGACGGTACCTGGGGAAAATCGCCCCCCTGATCCTTTCCCGCGTGCTCCGGTCGCCGGACCCCGACATGGCGCTCCACCACACGGAGCGGTTTCTCTCCGCGGTCGGCGCACGGACGATGTTCTACGCCTTGCTCTTCGAGAACCAGGCGGTGATCGACGTGCTCGTCCGGCTCTTCGGCAGCAGCCGGTTTCTTTCCGGGTATCTCCTGCGGCACCCCGAACTGATGGATACCTTCCTGCGGAAGGATCTCGCCCTTCTGGTCAAGATGAAGTCCGATATGAGAAAGGAATCGGGGGAGGCGCTTGCGGCGTGTGCCGATTTCGAGCAGGAGCTGGACGAACTCCGACGGTTCAAGAACCTGGAGACGCTGCGGATCGGCATGAACGACCTCTCGGGCAACCTTTCGCTGGAGGAGGGAATGTTCCAGCTGTCGGCCCTGGCGGAGGTCCTTCTGTCGTACGCCCTTGTCCTGGCCCGGAGGGAGACGGGAAAGAAGTTCGGCGTCCCGATGGTGACCGGCGAAGGGGGGGAAAGCGTCGAGGCGCAGTTCTGCATCCTGGGGATGGGGAAGCTGGGCGCCGAGGAACTTTCCTACCACAGCGACCTCGACATCATCTTCCTCTACTCCGGGGCGGGAGAGACCGCCCCGCTTCCCGGACAGGATTCCGCGGAGTTTCGCAAGGTATCGAATCACGAGTATTTCGCCAAGGTGGCGCAGCGTCTGATCTCGATTCTGACGACCGCCACGCGGGAGGGGTATGTCTACCACCTCGACACGCGACTGCGTCCATCGGGAAATGCGGGCCCCCTCGTTTCCTCCCTGGCTGCATTCGAGCGGTACCACGAGCAGTCCGCCCAACTCTGGGAGCGTCAGGCACTCCTCAAGTGCCGCTTCGTGGCGGGGGACCGGAATTTCGGCAAGCAGGTGGAGGAGATGGCCTCCCGTTTCATCTTCGACCGGCCCCTGCCCCCCGATATCCCGGACGAGATCAACCGGCTCCGAAAGCGCATGGAGAGGGAGTTGGGGAAGGAGCGTCGGGACCGCCGGAATCTCAAGGTGGGGAGGGGAGGGATCGTCGATGTCGAATTCGCCGTGCAGTACCTGCAGCTCATGCACGGACCGGGCAATCGTTTCCTGCGTGCCCGGTCAACCCTCACGGCCCTCTTCGAACTCCTGCGGGCGAACGTTCTTTGCGAGGACGATTTCCAGGCGATGGACAAGGGATACCGGTTCCTGCGCGCCCTGGAGGTTTCCCTCCGCCTCTCCCACGATGCTTCCATCGAGCAGTTCGACCCATCCCGGCTGCCCGCGGAACAGCAGGACCGGTACCGGCAGGAGACGGAGACCGTTCGGACGATCTACCTCAAGATTCTCGGGCTTACGGAAGAGGGGATTGATCCCGAAGGGATTTAGCGATTACCCGATTTCGTCATCGGGAAAATCGAACATCGGGTGCTGCTTGATCCACTCGGACACGACCACCTGCAGTTCGGAGTGAGGGCGGGTTTCGGACTTGACATCCAGCATGGCGTTGCGGATCTCCATCAGCAGGTGGGTGTTGAACCCGCCGATATCCTCCCAACTGGACGCGTCGTCCCTGCCGTTTTCGTAGAAGCGAGCCATGTTATCCCCTCCTACCAGTTAGAACGGCAGATGCGTCGAAAAGATTCAATGGAAAATTCCCCCCCCCACGATTTTCGATGAATCTATCGAGGCAAAGGGGGCGTTGTCAAAGAAAAAGTCGCGGCATACGGTACGCCGGGGAGGCGGAGCCGGTTTTCCGGATTGCGCGTCTCGCCGATGGAAGTCACCCGGATTCCCGCCAGGTCGACCACCGGGCACTTGTATTCGCAGATTCCGCAGCCAATGCACAGGTCGACGACCACGACCGGAACCTTCACGGGTTTGCCTCCCTTTCCCGGCCGTTCTTCGAAAACGATCGCCTTCCTGGGGGTCGGGCAATGCTCTTCGCAGACGATGCAGGGGGTCCCCTGCGCGAAGGGGATGCACCGGGAGGGGTCGACGAACGCCAGGCCGATGACGATCTTCTGCTTTGCCGGTACCGCAAGCGATTCGATCGCCGAGGTGGGGCAGACCTGCCCGCAAAGCGTGCAGTTGTACTCGCAGTAGCCGATACGGGAGACGAGCTTGGGTGTCCAGATTCCCTCTATCCCCGCGGCAAGCAGCGTAGGCTGCAGTCCCCCGGTGATACATACCTTCATGCACTCCCCGCACCGGATGCAACGGGAGAGAAAATCGGACTCCGTCCGCGAGCCCGGGGGACGAACGAGCAGCGGGTCGGGCCTCGCCTGTGCGGGGGAGGTCTTCATCACCCACGCAGCGGCCGAACCGGCAAACAGGGCGGAGAGTGCCGCCCTGCGGCCCACGTCGAGCCTGTCCTTCGTCTCCCGGGCCAGCGTGAACTTCCATTCGAGGGCCCCTTCCGGGCACTCCGCGCTGCAGTTGAAGCAGGTTACGCATTCCGAGGGGGACCAGTTCTCTTTCGTATGGGGGTTTGCCCCGCCCGCGCAGACGTCACGGCACTGCATGCAGTGATTGCATTTACTGTTCATGGTGAGCCGAAGCAGCCCTGCGCGGGAAAAGATCCCCAGTAGACCCCCGAGCGGACAGACAAACCGGCAGAAGAAACGGGTCCGGTACCGGTTCAGGGCCAGAATGAGGAAGAAGAGGGCGAAGAAGAACAGCGCCTGCTCGTACCGAGCCGGGAAGAACGAGAGGAAGTGGTTCCGCAGGAACGTGTAGGAACCGTCAAACAGGTCGGAGACCGGCCGCCACGGGAGACGGTATCCCCAGTCGAGAAACAGGCGGAGAACGTAATTGATCCCCGGCATTACCGAAAGCGAGAGAGACCGGATGAGGAGGGAGATCGGATCCAGCAGTCCCGCCGCCTGGATCCCGAAGAGCGCCGTCCCGGCGAAGAACAGAAGCGTCGCTACCTTCCACCGGCTTCCCCGCGTCTTTTTCCCCCGTTCTTCCGAGTACTTCCTGTCATAGAAGCTCACCGAGTGGTGGAGCGTCCCGAGAGGACAGACCCAGCCGCAGAAAGCCCGGCCGAACAGGAGAGTCACCGGAACGAACAGCAGTGCCAGGAAGAGAGTGGCCGGGAGCTTGTGCGCCGAGAGGAGCGATGTCAGAAAAACGAGAAGGTCGGCATCGAGGAAGATCTTCACGGGGTAGGCGAGTTCGTTCCTCCCGCCATAGTCCGTCTTGATGAGAAGGACGAAAAAGAGGAGGAGAAACGCGCCCTGGGAAAGGCGCCTCGCCAGCTGTTTGGTGTCGACGGAGGTTCGCATCGCGTATCGGGGGACGTCAGCCGGTCGGCCGGACCTCGTAGGCAAGGGGGTCCGGTACGTCGGCTTCGGCGAAGGCCTTCTGTCGGAGGGCGCACGAGTCGCACCGCCCGCACGCTTTTTCGCCGTCCCGGTAGCACGACCACGTATGCTCGAAGGGAACGCCGAGAGATTTCCCGATCAGAACGATATCCTTCTTCTTCAGGTTGACGAACGGGGCTTTTACGCGGATCCGGCTTTCGTCTTTCGTCCCCCTGCGGATCGCCTCGTTCATCGCCTCGTAAAACGCGGGCCGGCAGTCGGGATAGCCGGACGAGTCGGCCCACACGGCGCCGATGTAGACGTTCGTCGCGCCGATCGCCTCGGCCCAGGACACCGCGATGCAGAGGAAGTGGGCGTTGCGAAACGGGACGTAGGTGACAGGGATGCCGGCCCGTTCCGGGTCCGCCGGAGGGACGTCAATGGACGGGTCGGTCAGGGCGGATGTACCGATCGAGCGGAGGTACCCGATGTCGACCACCATCCGCTCCTTTATCTTCAGGTGGTCGGCGACCGCATGGAAGCAGGCGAGTTCCTTTTGCTCCGTGCGCTGCCCGTAATTTACGTGCAGGAGGGAGATCTCCGACTCCCGGGCGGCGAAGGCGGCCAGCACGAGGCTGTCCATCCCCCCGCTCACGAGGACGATCCCCTTCGGCTTCGAAAGGGGAGTCACACGCCCCTCCGGTCCGGTCCCCAAACGAGCTTGTGAAGCTGCAGCTGGAACCTTGCGTCGATGGCGTCCCCCACCATCCAGCCGGCAAGCCTTTCGGGGGGAAGAAGGCCGAAGGCCGGGGATAACAGGACCTTGAACGGTTGCTCCTTTCCGTACTTCCGGATCACCTCGCGGGCGAACCGGTAGTCCTCCTCGGAGGAGAGGACGAACTTGACCTCGTCACGGGTGCTCAGTCGAGAGAAATTCTCCCAGTCCGTCTTCCCGGCCTCTCCGGAGCCGGGGCACTTCACGTCCATGATCTTGACCGCCCGGTGATCCAGGCGGGAGAGAGGAACGGTCCCGTTCGTTTCCACGAGGACCGTGTGCCCCAGGGCAAGGAGAGACTCCACGAGAGCGGGAGTCTCCTCCTGCAGCAGCGGTTCGCCGCCGGTCACCGTCACCCGCGGGATGCCGAAGGCGGCCACCCGCAAGACGACCTGGTCGAGAGGGAATTCCTCTCCGTCGTCGTAGGCATAGGTCGTGTCGCAATAGCGGCAACGGAGGTTGCAGCCGGTCAGGCGGACGAAGGCGAAAGGAAGCCCGACGTACGAGGTTTCCCCCTGTATGCTGGCGAAGATCTCGGACACGCGGACCATCGTTCCATGGTACCACGGCGCCCTTGCGCCCCCCCGAACCTGTTTTCCGGAGGAGCGTCTACTTGAGGACGTCGAGCCAGTGCGCGAAGAGGGCATTCTTGCCGCGCACGATGTCGAAGAACGCCTCCTGGATCTGTTGCGTGACAGGACCCGGCTTTCCCGTGCCCACCCGCCGGTCGTCCACCTCGCGCACCGGCGTGATCTCGGCGGCGGTCCCGGTGAAAAACATTTCGTCCGCGATGTACATCTCGTCCCGGGTGAAGCGGGCCTCCTTGACCGGAATGTCGAGTTTGCGGGCGATGTTCAGGACCGAGTCCCGGGTGATCCCCGGAAGAATCGAGGTCAGCGTCGAGGTCTGCAGGATCCCGTTCCGGACGATGAAGATGTTCTCCCCCGAAGCTTCCGCGACGTATCCTTCCGTGTCCAGCATCACCGCCTCGTCGTATCCCGCTTTTTTCACCTCCCACTTCGCCAGGACGGAATTGACGTAGTATCCGTTGATCTTTCCCTTCGTCATGGCCGAGTTCACGTGGTGGCGGCAGAACGAGGATACCTTCGCCCGGATCCCCTTCCGGATCCCTTCTTCCCCGAGGTAGGCTCCCCACGACCAGGCGGCCACCGCTACGCGGATCGGGTTGGTCTTCGCGAAAAGCCCCATCTCCCCCTCCCCGATGAAGACGACCGGGCGGATGTACCCCTCGGTGAGACCGTTGGTGATAAGCGTTTTCCGAATGGCCTGGCAGATCTTGTCGCGGGAGAAGGGGATCTTCAGGAAGACGATATGCGCCGAGGCGAACAGGCGATCCACGTGCTCCCTGAGCCGGAAGATGGCGGAGCGGCCGTCCTCGGTTTTGTAGCAGCGGATTCCCTCGAACACCCCGACGCCGTAATGAAGCGTGTGGGAAAGGACGTGGATCTGCGCCGCATCCCAGTCGACGAATTTTCCGTCCATCCAGATCTTCTTTGTTTTGGGAACCAAGGGCGCCCTCCCGCCGGAATTGATGTGCTATTCTTGCAAAGGTATGGAAAGACTGTCAATCCGGGGGACAGGGTCCCAACGAGGGATCGGGATCCGGGCCGTTGACGGAGGTGGCGGAAAATCTTTATGGAGCAAGGGCTCCGGAAGGAAGAGTTGGACCGGAAGCGGATCCAAACGGCCCGTTTTTCCGTTGGGAGCGCGGTTGTCCTTTCTGTGACAAAACTCTTCGTCGGGATCGCAAGCGGTTCCCTGGGTGTGCTCTCCTCGGCGTTCGACAATCTCGCGGACATCCTCATGTCGGGGGTGAATTACCTTTCCATCAAGAAGTCGATGGAGCCCGCCGACTTCTCCCACCCCTACGGGCACGGAAAGGCGGAAACACTCGGAACGGGCTTCATGTCGGTGGTCGTCGCCCTGACCGGTGCGTGGATCGTCCGGGAGGGGATCCACCGGCTGCGCGCCGGGATCATCCCGCGGTCCGTCGACACGGGGCTCGTCGTCATGGCCCTGTCCGTCGCCGCCTCCTGGTACATCGCCGACCGGATCTGGAAGGCAGGCGAGGAAACCGGTTCCAATGCTCTGAAGGCGGATTCCCTGCATTATCGGACCGACGTCTATTCGAGCGGAGGGATCCTTGTCTCTCTCCTCGTGTACCGCGTGACCGGCTGGAAATGGCTGGACCCCGGGGTGGCCATGGTCGTGGGCTGCTACATCATTTTTGCGGCCGTTCCCATTTTCCGGGAGGCGCTGGGCGATCTGATGGATCGCAGTCTTCCGCCCGAGACGGTGGAGAAGATCCGGCGCATCATCGACAGCCATAAGCCTCTCGTCGTCGACTATCACAAGTTGCGAACACGCCGGGCCGGCTCGGAGAAACACGTGGACTTCCACGTCGTCGTCTGCCGCCAGTTTCTCCTACAGGACGCCCACCAGGTGGCGGACCACCTCGAAACGGAGGTGTCTCAGGCGCTGGGAAACGCCCATGTGGTGACCCACATCGACCCGTGCGACATCGAGTGCCCCGGAAAAGAGGAATGCGAGCGTATCCTTACCGAAATCCGGAAACTGGAGGCCCCCGGGGAGAAGAGGGTTACCCCTCCGTAACCGTATTCCCCGATACTATCCATTCTGTTATAATCCGCCTTGCCATGAGACTGATCCTTATCATACTGATCGTTCTGCTGGGAGTCGTGGCGATGTTCGCGATCCAGAATCCCGGGGTCGTCACCGTCCGTTTTCTCAACTACTACGCAGACACTTCCATCCTGATCGTAATCGTCGTCTCCTTCGGGCTCGGGGTCCTCGTCGGGCTCCTCCCCGGCATCCCGACCGCTTTCCGGCGGAAGCGCCGGATCCGGGAACTGGAAGCCGACCTGGCGTCACACCGAAAGTCGGAACCCCCTCCCCCCCCCGTCACGCCTTGACCGATCGGAATCTGTCCCAGCCGGAAAAGAAGCTCCTCACCTGCCTTCTCCTTTTCTACCGGGAGGTCGGTCCGGCGGCCACGCCGGGGCTTCGAGGCCTCGATGACGAGGCGGGGCTTGCGGCGCACGAGCTCGACGATGCCGTCCGGCGTCTGCGCACCAAGGGGCTGATCGAATTCTGGGAACTTTCGCCCGCCGTCCGCCTGACTCGGGAGGGGCTCCTCCTCGCACAGCATATCCACGGAAACGAAGGCCGCTGACTTTCGTGAGAGAGGCATCCCTGAAGGCGCGGCCCCGTCGGGGCAGCGGAGCCCGGTGAGCAATGCGGGCTAGACTTGCCGACGTCTCCCGCCGTCTCTGCGCAAGATTCGGCCGGCCGAACCGGTGCGGACACGAGGGGGATCCGGTCCGGAACCTGATCCTTACGATCCTTTCCCAGAACACCACCGACGTGAATCGCGACCGCGCTTTCGCCTCCCTGATGCGGCGGTTTCCCCGGATATCCCTTCTGGCGTCCGCAGATCCGGCGGCGGTGGAGGAGGCGATCCGGGTCGGAGGGCTGGCGAAGGCGAAGACGAAATCGATCCTTTCGGCGCTTTCCCGGCTGAAGCGCGAGCGTGGGAAGTACACCCTTGATTTCCTGCAAGGTGATCCGCTCCCCGAGGCACGCGCGTATCTTACATCCCTGCCCGGCGTCGGGATGAAGACCGCGAACGTCCTTCTCCTGTTCTCCTTCGGGAAAGAGGCGTTTCCCGTCGACACGCATATTCTCCGGGTGGCAAAGAGGCTTCGGCTGGTTCCCGCCGCCGCCGACCTCTCCCGGGCTGCGCTTATCCTCGAGCCGCACGTCCCGGCGGGAGAACACGTGCCGCTCCATCTCAACATGATCCGGCTCGGGAGGGAGATCTGCCGCCCGCGAAACCCTCTCCATGCGAAATGTCCGCTTCTGCCTGTATGCCCGGAAGGGATACGGGCCGCCAAGAGCGTATCCCGGTGACATTTCTCAACGCCGTCCAGCTTTTTTCCCTGGGGGTCCTGACTCTCGTGATGGGCGTTCCGGCGATCCTGCTGGCCCTGCTGCTGCCGGGGAAAGCGCGGAAGGGGAAGCTCTTCCTTCTGGTATCGCAGACCTACGCCCGGATCGCTTTGTGGTTCTTCCGGGTCAAGGTGGAGGGGCGTGGGAGGGAAAACATCGATGTCGGAAAGGCGTACGTCTTCATGTCCAATCACATAAGCCACGTCGACTCGCCGGCCCTCGCCCTGGTCATTTCCCATCCGCTCCACTGGGTGTTCAAGAAGGAACTGGCGAAGATACCCGTCTTCGGGTGGGTGCTTCTCGCCTGCGGGCAGGTGATGGTCGACCGTCTTTCCCCCGAGAGGTCGAAGGCCTCTCTGGAGGAGGCGATATCCGGGCTGTCCGGGAGCAACTCGGTAATGATCTACCCGGAAGGAACGCGCAGCCGGGACGGGAATCTGCAGCGGTTCAAGAAGGGGGGGTTCTGGATGGCCCTGCAAGTGGGGCTGCCGATCGTCCCGGTACGGGTATCGGGGAGCCGCGAGGTCGTGGCCGCCGATACGCTGAGAATCCGTCCCGGGACCATTACGGTGGAGATCTTCCCCCCGATCGAGACCCGCGGGAAGACCGCCGCCGACATCCCGGAGCTCATGGCCGAGGTCCGGGATGCGATGCTCTCCGGAACGACGGGTCCTGCGTAAAGAAGAAGAGGGCGCCCGCCGCCGTGAACGCCGCCGCCGAGGAGAACATGGCGGTGTACCCCAGATGCTCGGCCACGAACCCGAAGGCCCCCGCCCCCACCACCAGCCCCATGTCGAACGCTCCCGTGAACATCGCCATCGCCATCCCGCTCTTCTCCGACCCCGCACGGTCGAGGATGAGCGCGGAAAGCGAGGGAAACAGGAAGCCGTGCCCCGTGCCGCTGACCACGGCCACGAGGGAAAGGCCCGCGTGGCCCTTGACGAAAGGAATGAAGAAGATCCCTGCCGCGAGGAGAAGGAGGGAGACGAGGCAGAGGCGCTCACGCGGCAGCCGGTCCGCCAGCTTCCGTCCCAGGGTTCTGGTCGAGACGACGGTCAAGGCGTAAACGACAACGAAGACGCCGATCGTGGAAGTCTTCCGGATCAGCAGGAAAACGGGGAGGAAGGTGAAGATCGCCCCGAACGCCGTGCCGAAGAGAAACGCCGCCGAGTTCGGGATGAAGTACGTCCGGGAAAGAAAGTCGAGAAGCGAGGTCGGCGGGAGATGGGAAGACCGCCTCGGCTCCTCCATCCCCAGGGGGAAGAGTCCTGCGAGGAATGCGATGACTGCGGCGGACAGGAAGAGCCCATGGAACCCCGATCTTCCGATCATCCACTCCCCGAGCCATCCGCCGAGCGCCGTGGGGATGAAGAAGGAGAGCCCGAACACCCCGAGCGCCTCCCCCCGCCGGTCTGGAGGGGCGGCCGCAGCGATGTAGGCGTACGAGGCGGTGGCGAAGAAGGAGTACGCTGCCCCCTGGAAGAAGCGGATGGCGAAGAGATGCGCGCCTGCCTCCCGCACGTAGAGCCACGGTACGGTGGAGGCGGAGGCAAGCAGAGCGCCGGAAATCAGGAACGCCGTGCGCCCCCGGCGGTCCACGAAGAGGCCGTTGACCGGTTTGAGAGCGACGGAGACGAGTGTCCCCGTCGCCATGATCAGTCCGATCTGCCCCTCCCGGATGGAAAGGGTGTACAGGAACGCCGGAAGGAAGATGAACATGGTCGCGTACAGGGAATAAAGGAAATTCGAAGCGTTCAGGAGGAAATAGTTCCGGTCGTAGAGCGCATGCGGCATAAGGGGTACTATACCTCCTGTACACATCTTTTCCACCGGCCGCCTCTCTCTTCCCACGGGGGACCGTTTCCGGGAGAATGGTGGACATGAAGCCGTTTCGCATCGCGCTGGCGCAGATCAACACGACCGTGGGGGACATCGCGGGGAACGCCCGGAAGATTCTGCACTCCGTGGCCCGCGCGAGGGCTGCGGGGGCCGCGCTCGTCGTCTTTCCCGAACTGGCGATCACCGGTTATCCTCCCGAGGATCTGCTACTGCGCGTTTCCTTCATCGAGAAAAACATCTCGGCCTGGAAGGAGATCGCCCGCCAGGTGAGGGGGATCACGGCGGTGGTCGGCTTCGTCGACCGCGACGCCGGGGGGAAACAGTATAACGCCGCCGGGATAGCGGCGGCGGGACGCGTGCGCGGCGTCTACCACAAGATGCACCTGCCCAACTACGGAGTCTTCGACGAGGTCCGGTATTTTTCCCCCGGGAGGGAGCCGATGCTCTTCCCGGCAGGGCGCTCCGTCATCGGCGTCACGGTGTGCGAGGACGTCTGGGTTCGACGCGGGCCGCTTCCCCGGGAGGCAAAGGCGGGAGCGAGACTGATCCTGAACCTGTCCTCCTCCCCCTACCATGCGGGGAAGTGGGAGGAGCGCAAGGAGATCGTGGTGAGGCACGCGACCGCCTCCCGGTGCCCGGTAGCCTACTGCAACCTTGTGGGCGGGCAGGACGAGCTCGTCTTCGACGGAGGGAGCATGGTCGTCTCCGCCGGGGGAAACCTCCTGGCGCGGGCAAAGATGTTCGAGGAGGATCTCCTTCTCTGTGACGTGGACGGGGAAAGGGAGGGAGGGCGTATCGAGCCCGCGCCCGAAGGCGAGGAGGAGATCTTCCGGGCGTTGGTCCTGGGGACGCACGATTATGTGGAGAAGAACCGGTTCCCCGGCGCGATCATCGGGCTTTCCGGGGGGGTCGATTCCTCGCTGGTCGCCGCGATCGCGGTGGAAGCGCTGGGGGCGGAACGCATACTCGGTGTCACGATGTCGTCGCCCTACACGGCGAAGATGAGCGTCGAGGACGCCCACCGGCTGGCGGCGAACCTGGGCATACGGTGCATCGACCTCTCCATCGACGAGATTTTCCGGGCTTTCGGCTCCGAGCTCGCCGAATCCTTCCGGGGGCATACTCCCGACGCCACGGAGGAGAACATCCAGGCGCGCATTCGCGGCACGATCCTCATGGCGCTTTCCAACAAGTTCGGCCATCTCGTGCTGACCACGGGGAACAAGAGCGAGATGAGCGTCGGGTACGCGACCCTGTACGGCGATATGGCAGGGGGGTTCGCCGTGATCAAGGACTTGTTCAAGACAAGCGTGTACAGACTCTCGCACAACTACAACCGCAAGCACGGCCGCGAGATCATCCCGGAGCGGGTACTCACAAGGGCACCGTCGGCCGAGCTTGCGCCCGACCAGAGGGATTCGGACTCCCTTCCCGAGTACGACGTGCTCGACCCGATCCTGCGGATGTACGTGGAAAAGGACAGGAGCATCCCCGATATGATCGCGGCGGGGTATCCCGCGGAGGTCGTCCGTCGCGTCGTGTCCCTCGTAGACAACAGCGAATACAAGCGACGCCAGGCTCCGCCGGGGGTCAAGATCACCCCGCGGGCACTGGGCAGGGATCGCCGAATGCCGGTCACCAACCGGTCGAACCGGTGATCCCGGGTTACCTCCCCGGTCCGGAAGGGGGCGCCCCCCTCTTTGCTTCCTCCTGGGCGGGCAAAACGGGGCTTTCCGAGATTTCCCCCGATATCGATCCGGGGAAGTCGGGTCTTCCGGACTGGAGCGCGTGGAGCCGCAAGGTGAAGGTAGACCTGTCGGTACTCCGGAATTACGCCCAGGCCGTCTACCGCGCTTCGGACGAGAACCTGGCGACGCTCCGGGGCAAGGATCTGGATCGCCCCATTGATCTCACGACGCTGGGGTTCGGGCAGTCCACGGTGGGCTTCATGACCAACAACGCCGTCCTGGGAAACGCCTTCACGCACTGCGGGGAGATCTCGTGTCTCAAGGGATTGCAGGGGAAGAAAGGGTACTTTTTCTGACGGGAAGGAACAGGTTGGTCCTCCCGAGCCCCTATTCCTTGAGCTTCATCACGCGGAACGCTTCGAGGTAGACCGGCGGGAATTGGGGACCGGGAATTCCGCTTTCCTTCTCCGCCGGCATCCGGTTCGCCCTCTCCGCCTCGCGGGCGGCGCGCTCCCGGATCTTCTCCGACGGGTCCCACCCCCCCACCTGGCTCTCGTAGGCCCGGAGCGATTCGATCTTCGTGTCGATCGTATCGCCGATGTCGACCCAGGTGTTCGGTGTATGTGTCGCGCCGACGTATACCGCGTGAACCTTGTGCGCCGCTCCCTCCTCGGGCCACAGAAGCTCCATCTCGGCGCAGGGAAAGACGGCATCGAGCGCGGCCACCGCCGCGGCACGGTGGTCCGGATGGTTGATGTAGTGGTTCTCGAAGAACCAGGCCTGCGGGTCGCCGCAGACCACGACCTCGGGGCGATAGTTCCGGATCTCGCGCACCAGCCGGCGGCGCAGTTCGAGGGTGGGGACGAGCTGGCAGTCATCGTATCCCAGAAAGACGACCTTTTTCACGCCGAGAACCCGTGCCGACGCTTCCTGTTCCGATTCGCGGGTCCGGGTCAGCGTCTTCCTGCTGTACTTCGGATCGTGCGTCCCTACGTTGCCGCTGGTTATGACCACGAAAGTCACTTCGCAGCCGCCCCGGGTCCATTTTGCGATCGTGCCCGATACGATGAACTCGGCGTCGTCGGAGTGGGCGAATATGGTCATCGCGGAAGGGGGAACGTAGTCGGCGTCGAACCTGGGCATCGTACACCTCGACGGAAGGGATGTTCTTTCTATGTTGATGCGCGGGGCGGACGAATGGATGCGCAACGATTCCCGCGCTGTCGGCGCCTCCGGAGGGCAATGGTCCCGGGCCCCGTGCTCGCGGGGGGTTCCGCGCAGCTACGCGAGCGATCTTGCGCCCGCTCGCTGCCGGGCCCCCTCGCATCGCCTGGGGCCCCGGAGGTCTTCCTCCTATCGAACGTTGATCGTCCGATATTTGGCGATCCGGACCAGCCCCGGTTTCGCCCCCTTGAACTTGGAGACGTGCCGCGCCTCGGCCAGGAACACCGGAACGTTTTGCGATCCTCTCGCCTTGCTGTGGAAGACCGCGAGCCGCGCAGCCTCCTCCACCACTTCGTCTGGAAACTCTTTGCCCGGCATGCGACGGATCAGGACGTGGCTTCCCGGGATTCCCTGGGTGTGCAGCCAGAGGTCGTCCGGCGTCGCCAGTTCCTTCACGATCCGGTCGTTACCCACGTTGTTCTTCCCGAGAAGAAGCGTGTATCCGCGGAACGTGTGTTCTTCTACCTGGGCCGGGACGGCCTTCCCGACGGCTTTCACCGGCTTTTCCTTTTTCTGCTTTTTGGGAGGAAAGGAGGCGGACAGCTCCTGCCGGACGGCCAGAAGATCTTCCCGTGTCGAGGCGAAGGAGAGCTGCTCTTCAAGCGACTCGAGGTAGTAGACGCTCTCGGCCACCTCGCGCTTTCTCCTTCGAACGATCTCCGTCGCCCTCCGGGCCTTCTTGTGCAGATAAAAATATCGGGTCATGTTCTCCACGGGCGTCTTCGCCGGATCGAGGGGGATCCCGTGAAACTCGACCATCCCCTTGCGGAGAGAGGCCAGGTTCGCCTTCAGTGTCTCCCCGGACTCCCCTCCTTTCCGGCTTTCCTCCAGCCGTTCCTCATCGCCGCCCACGTTTTCGAGCTTTTGGCGTTCCTTGCGGAGAAGAGCCGACAGGCGGGACCGGATATGCTGCCGGAGGACGGCATCCTCGAGGTTCCGAGCGATCTCCCCGTAGAACAGGTCCGCCGCCTCGTTGGCCGACGTCGCGGGGGCAAACCCGACAAACCCCGCATTCGGACAGGGGAACGGGAGGAGCCGCTTCTTTTCCGACGGGAGGGCGCCGATGCCGGGGGAGAAGTCGTCCTCCTCGTACCGGCGCACCAGATCCCGAATCGCCGCGAACAGGTCGGCGGCGCTCTCCTTCCCGCGTCCGGCCGCTTCATGGGCCAGTTCCTGTCCCAGGCCGGAGACCTCCCTCTGGAGGACGCGTGGAAGCCCCTCCCACCCCATTGACCAGGTCCGCTCCGCGTCCGCTTCCGTAAGTTCGGGGAGGAAGATCCGCTCCGGCTTGGGGAGCGGACGGTACGGGAGCCCCGGGGCAACCTCCCGGATCCCGCTTTCCTCGGGGGAAACCGTCCGGAGGGGTTCGAGTATCAATCCGGTCGGCCCCACGTAGATCATGTTGGCGTGCCGCCCGTAGAGCTCGGCGACAAGGGTCGTCCTGTCGTGCTCCGCATCGGGCCGGTTCGATTGGAACTCCATCCGGACCAGCCGGTCGAAGGGGGCAACGGAGATCCCGGCGATCCGCATCCCGGCCAGGTGGCGTCTCAGGTACTGGCAGAACCTCGGGGGAGAAGGCGGGTTGGGAACGCGACGCGTGGTGAGGTGCATGCGGCAGAGCTCGGCGTGGGCGGAAACGAGCAGGCGGACTTCCTCCCGGCCCGTCCATATCGTCAGAACGATCTCCCGTTCCCCGGGCTGGTGCACCTTGGAGACGAGCGCTCCCCGAAGGCGACCGGAAAGCTCGGCCACGATCCGTTTCAGAAGGAACGCATCCATCGTTCTGGTATTGTACTCCCATCCTGAAGGAGACAAGGTGCCCTGTCGGGGGCATTCGCCCCGTAAGACCGGGAGGGGAGGAAAGAGACGATGCCGTACACCGAAGCCCCCGGATTCCGGATGTATTACGAAACGCACGGGGGGGGAGACCCGCTGCTCCTGATCAACGGGTTGGGAAGCGACAGCACGGAGTGGCTTTTCCAGATCCCCGCGTTCGTGGGGCGCTTTCTGGTCGTCGCGTTCGACAACCGGGGAGCCGGCAGAAGCGATACCCCCCCGGGGCCGTATTCCACCGCGCAGATGGCCGACGACGCGGCGGCTCTCCTTGCGCACCTGGGTGCGGACCGTATGCACGTCCTGGGAGTTTCTTTGGGCGGGATGGTCGCCCAGGAGGTCGCGCTTCGCCACTCGCACAGGGTGCGCAAGCTTGTGCTGGGGTGCACTTCGCCTGGCGGGGAAGGCTCCGTGCGCCCCGCGCCCGAGGTCCTGAAAATGTTCGTCCGTGCCCCCGGCGGCGATCCGGAAGAGGAGATCCGCCGAGTGCTTCCCTTCCTCTACTCGGAACGGTATCTTCGCGATTACCCGGAGGAGATCGAGGAGTTCGTCCGGAGAAGGCTTGCGGACCGGGTTTGCGTGGAGGGGCACGCCGCACAGCTGGCGGCGGCCGTAAGCCATTCGGCGTGGGACAGGCTTGCGGCCATCGGAGCGCCGACGCTGGTGATCGCCGGGGACGGGGACAGGGTGGTGCCGACGGAAAATTCGCGCCGGATCGCGGAGCGCATCCCGGGCGCGAAACTCGTCATCCTTCCGGGAGCGCCCCACCGTCTTTTCGCAGAGAACGCGGAAGACTTCAACCGGGCGGTGATCTCGTTCCTGTTCTCCGGCCCTCCGTGATCCGCACCTGTCCTGCATCCCCGCCGTTGCGCTTCATGACCGTCTCGGTGCTTGCCGGAGTTTCCCCGTTTAAAGCGTGGGCGGATCCTCCGAAGGGGGAAGCCCCCTCTTGCGACGCTCGCCGACCGGCCGGACGCTGTTCCTGTGAGATTTGATGATAAAGGCGGCGGCCTGGATCGGGTCGTCCGTGACGTGGAAGAGATCGAGGTCGGATTTCGAGATCGTCCCGTGTTTGACCATTGTGTTACGCATCCACTTGAGCAGGTCGCCCCAGTACTCCGTCCCCATCAGCACGACGGGAAACCGTCGAATCTTTCCGGTCTGGATGAGCGTGAGCGACTCGAAGAACTCATCGAGCGTCCCGAATCCGCCGGGCATGATGACATACCCTGCGGCGTATTTCACGAACATCACCTTGCGTGCGAAGAAATGTTTGAAGTGAAGGGCCTTTTCCTGGTACCGGTTCGGTCGCTGTTCCTCGGGAAGCTGGATGTTGAGCCCGATCGAGAGTCCAGGGCCACGCTTGGCTCCACGGTTCGCCGCTTCCATGATCCCGCTCCCCCCTCCGGAGATGATGGAATATCCCTTGCGCGAGAGGGTTTCCGCCACCTTGCAGGCGGTCTTGTACGACCAGTCGTTCCGCTTCGCGCGGGCGCTGCCGAAGATGGAGACGGCCGGGCCGATGTTGCGGAGGGCTTCGAACCCCTCGACGAACTCGCTCATGATGCGGAACACGCGCCAGGTCTCGACTCCCGCAAATTCCTCCACGTCTCCCCTTCCTAGGACTTTCTGGATGTCTTGGCGAAGAAGGATTCGAGCACCTGGGCGACATCCTTGCTCCCGCATTTGGGGCACTTGCGCTTCCCGCCCTTGTACTCCGAGAAGGACAGGGTTACCTGGAACCTTTTCCTGCATTTTTTGCAGTGGAAAGAATACGTGGGCATGGCTTCCTCCCTCTTCGGCCAAGGGGTTTTCTGGGGCGAACGGATCTATCTGTGTACATGCCATAAAGTCGGTGCGGAGGCAAGAGAGACAATTGCCGGCGGGGCCGAACCATCCCTGTCGGTGCCGACATCTTATGGGCATGGAAAAGGTTCCGTTTCTTGACTACCGGGAGGTCCTCGTAACCGGGGGGACGGGGTTTCTGGGCCGCCACGTCTGCCGCGCCCTGATCGCCCGGGGCTATCTTCCCCGCCTCCTTGTCCGGGCCGGCTCGGAGGGGCGCATTCCAGAGGATATTCGCCGTGCAGGCAGGGTGACTCCCGGCGATGTCACTAATCGTGAATTCGTGGAGATGGCCGCCCAGAGCACCGAGGCGATCGTGCACCTGGCGGGCATCATCCGGGAATTGCCGGAGGACGGCGTCACGTTCGAGAAGGTCCACGTGGAATCCACCCGGCACGTCGTGCACGCGGCGAAATGCTGGGGGATCCCGCGTCTCGTGCACGTGAGCGCCCTGGGCGCAGCTCCGGGAGGCCCCGGAAACTATTTCGACTCGAAGGGAAGGGCCGAGGTGATCGTCCGGAGTTCAGACCTTGCCTGGACCATCTTCCGGCCGAGCGGGATCTTCGGACCGGGGGACCGGTTCCTTTCCGAATTGGGGCGGAGGGTCTGCGCCGCCCCGGTTATTCCCGTTCCGGGCGACGGGAAATTCCTTTTGCAGCCTGTTTTCGTAGGGGACGTGGCCAAGGGGATAGCGGACTGTCTCTCCCGTCCCGACACGGAGAAACATGCGTTCGACGTCGTCGGACCGGAACGGTTCACGTACGAGGAATTGGTGGACCGGATCGCGGCGGCTGCCGGTCGCCGGGTCCGGAAGGTGCATATTTCCGTCCCGCGGATCCGGCGCGCGGTGCGGCTCCTCTCGCGGTTCGGGAAATTTCCCCTCTCGCCGGACATGCTCGACGTTCTCACGGCGGGGAACACCGGTGACGACGGACCGTACGCCTCCGCATTCGGGTTGACCCCGCTCCGCCTTTCGGAGTACATCGATTCCCTTTGGAGAACAGATAATTCTCCCGGGGAAGACGCTTCCGCAGGGGAAACAGACTCCGGCACGCGAAAGAAAGCGGGGGGATCCCGGTCGCGGGAGGCGGCCTGACAATACTCCCGCATTTTGGCATATCGGATAAATGTTGACCATTCCGGGTGCCCCGAGCGGAAAATATTTTCACATCAAAGGGGCATGGTTGGGTAAATAATTCCCCTTTAATGATTCCGCTTTTCGTTCCGATGGATAAACATCAATAATATCAAGGCTATATATTCCCGCCCCAATAGGACCGAAAATTGCTTTCTTCCGGGGCATGATGCGAAAACTCATCGGGAACGCAGGGAAAACAGGCCTCGGCACGGCTCTTCTCCTCCTTTTTCTTTTCTTCTGGATTTCCCCCTCGCGGGCACTCGGAGAGTCCTACCGGTATGTCGATATCCATCCTCCCGGTTGGCTCGACTCCCGTGTGACGTGCATAAACGGGAATGGCGAGGCGGTGGGATTCGGGACGACCGATTCCGGGGAACGCGGGTTTCTGTGGAGTTCCGGCACAATCACCGAGATCCTCCCCCCCGGGGCCGACAGCGCCAGGGTCGCGTGGATCAATGACAGCGGCGAGATCGCCGGGACCTGGGAGAAGGACGGCGTCCGCCACGCCTTTTTGTTGCGGGGAACGACCTTCCTCGATCCGACGCCGAATTGGGGGGACTCGGAAGCCACCTACGTCGGGGAGGACGGCGCGGTGGCGGGAAGGGGGGAATACGGCGTCTATGTCTCCCGCGACGGGATCACCGAGATTTTTCCGGGATTTTCCTCCGTGGTGGGGGGCAACAGTTCCGGTCAGTGGGTCGGCAGTTCGGGAACCTCTTCGGTACTTTTCTTTCCCGGGCGCGGGTACCTGAACGTGACGCCACCCGGAGCGACCGATTCAACTCCCCACGGGATCAACGAGTTGGGCATCGTCGCGGTCGCCGCCATGCAAACCGGCACGATGAAGGGGTATGTCAAGTCCGGCGAGTTCTACATCGACATGACCCCGTCCGGCTGGAGCTCTTCCCGGGCGATGGCGATCAACGACTTCAACGAAGTGGCTGGCTTTGGGGATTCCACGGCTGGCCGGCGCAGTTTCCTCCGGTCCAGCGGAACCACCGAGGAGATCGCATTCCCCGGGTGGACATCCACCGAAGCGGTTGCCCTGAACAACGACGGCCAGGTGGCCGGGTCGGGGACGACCGCGTTCGGCGAGACCCACGCCTTTGTCGCCTCCCCGCCGGGGGCTGCCGCAGCGTCCTCCTCGGTGCCGGGAACATCGGGAGGGTGCGCCATCGCTCTGCATGACGCGGGAGGAAATACGACGGGCTCCGCCGCTGCATCCCTGATCGCGCTTGTTTTCCCTCTCCTACTGCTGCGGGGGAGAATCCGGAGCCGGCGGGCTACTCCCCGATGATCTTCACGAGGATCCGTTTCCTCCGGCGGCCGTCGAACTCGCCGTAGAAGATCTGCTCCCAGGGACCGAAGTCGAATTTTCCCCCTGTCACGGCGACTACCACCTCGCGCCCCATCACTTGGCGCTTGAGGTGCGCATCGCCGTTGTCCTCCCCCGTCCGGTTGTGCAGGTACCGGGAGATCGGCTCGTGCGGGGCGAGCTCCTCGAGCCAGCGCGCGTAGTCCTGGTGCAGACCCCCCTCGTCATCGTTGATGAAGACCGAGGCGGTGATGTGCATCGCGTTCACCAGGCACAACCCCTCCCGGATCCCGCTTTCCTTCAGACACCCGGCGACGTCGCGGGTGATGTTGACGAACGCCATCCGTTGGGGGATGTCGAACCACAGCTCCTTCCGGTAGTTCTTCATGTGATCCTTCCTTATTATCCCGCTAGGGCGCGGAGGAACCGGGATTGCACCTGCCGGGAGAGAAGTGCCTTCTTGATCGGAGGGAGGGCGGTCACGATCCGCGTTATCGCCCGCAGGACGGCGTGGTCGAGACGTTCGAAGTCGTCGAAAAGCAGGTTCTGGAACTTCCCCTGCTCGATCGCCATGATCACCGTCCGCTGCCAGGCATTCTCGGGGACCAGGATCCTTTCCTTCCGCGGCTCCATCCGCATGGCTCCCCGGGCGCAAGCCAGTCGGCACACTCCGCAGCCCAGGCAAATGTCGCGTCGGACATCGGCTTTCGCATCGGGCATCTCCCCCCGGATCCCGATCGCATGGATCGGGCACTTTTTCGCGCAGAGGCCGCACCCGTTGCAGGTTCCCGGATCGGCCGCCGCAAGAAAGGGAGAGGTGACCACCGCGTCGAAGAGCTGGAACCGGTTGATCGCGGAGAGCATCCCGCAGCAACACCCGCAGCAATGGCAGACGTAGGCGGGCCGCTTCTTCACGTTGTCGGATATATGGACCAGCCCCGCCTCGCGGGTTTGGGCGAAGAGATCTTTCGCCTCCTCCCGGTCGATCTTCCGGGCGAGTCCCCTCCGGACCAGGAAGTCGGCCGCCGCGTTGAACGTGGTGCACACCTCCATCGGCCTGTCGCAGCTGCGTCCCTCGTGCTCCGCGGCATGCCGGCAGAAGCAAAGCGAGACGGCGCACATCTTCGCCTTCCCGATCAGGTATGACGCCCGATCGTGATCGAGGACGCGCGGGAGATCCTGCAGGTCGACCGTGTCCTCATGAACCAACGTTCTCCCCGGCATGACCTTCCCGGCGAAGATCGACCGAACGAGCTCCGGCTCGTCGTGGACATACTGCATCATGTAGCGGGCCAGTTCCTTCTGGGGGATGTCGTCGCGCACCCGCATGAAGGCGAATTCGAAGAAGCCGAGCAAGGTAGGGGAGAGAATGTATTCCACCTTGCCCCGGTGTTCGAAGTCCATCACCAGCCCCTTTTCCGCCATCCGGTCGAGAAGGGGACGCAGTTCCTCCGGGCTTCTCCCCGTGCGCCTGGCGATCCCCCGGATGTCGGTGAACCGGATCGGCATCCGGCAGGCGATCTCCGCCTCCTCTTCCGAGTAGAGCCGACGGAGGATTTCATGGAGGGCCGGTGCGGGTGGCGCGCCGATGGGGTACCGGTCAAGACGCTTCTGGAGCCTTCCGTATACCCCCTGTCC
>JBAVJZ010000028.1:0-2727 GCA_049688015.1 Candidatus Deferrimicrobiaceae bacterium
ACCCGGAGGAGGGGGAGCTTCGGCCGCAGCTATTGGACCGTTTCGGTCTGTGCGTGGAGGTTTCCGGGGAGAAGGAGATCGCGCTGCGGAAGCAGATCGTGGACCGGGTTCTCTCCTTCGAGCGGGAAGAGCCTCGGTTCGTCGAGGCGTGGGAAAACGAGGACCGGAAGGTTCTTTCCCGGGTGCAGGAGGGGCGGGCCCGGCTGCCTGGCATCCCGATACCCGACCGGATCCTGAAGACGGTGACGGAGGCGGTCGCTACGCTCGGCGTGGCGGGTCACCGCGGGGATATCGCGATCCTGAAGAGTGCCCGGGCGCTAGCCGCCTTGCGGGGAGGAAGCGACCTCGTAGCGGGCGACCTGAAAGACGCCTTCCGTCTTGCCCTGCCGCACCGCATCCCGAGAAGCGGGGTCAGCGACCGCGCCGCGCGCCACGTGGAACGCCTCCTTTCCTGGGCGTTTCCCGGGGAGATGAAGGAAGAGGAACGCGAACCGTTCGTTCCCCTCCCGGACACGACCCACGGGATGAAGCGGGCCGGTGTCGTATTCCGCACCCCGACCCACTCGGACGAAGAGCTGGAGCGGCAGGCGATCGAGCAGGCAATGGAGGCGAGACGTCGCAGCGAACAGGCGGGCGCGACGCGGGCGGCATCGCCGAATACGTGCGGTGATCCCGACTGCGACATCTGCCAGGGGTTCGTCGAGGAGAACGTCATTGCCCCTTCCGCACCCTACCAGGTCCGCAAGATCGTGGTCCCGAAAGGGAGGAAGCTGCTCGACGCCGCGGGGAAGCGCAGCCGGGCGAAGACCGCGAGCGCCCGCGGGCGGTACGTCCGGAGCGGGCCGTGGAAAAGGGGACGCGACGTCGCCATGGACGCCACCCTGTTTACCGCGGTAGCCAACGGCCACGTGGAGCGGGAGACGGGCCGGGTCCGGATCGCTGCGGGGGACCTTCGCGGGAAGAGACGGGAACGCAAGGTGGGGAACCTGATCCTCGTCCTCCTCGACGCCTCGGCGTCGATGGAGACGCAGAAGAGGATGGTGGCAACCAAGGGAGCCGTACTGTCGCTTCTGCGGGATGCCTACGTGAAGAGGGACCGGGTGGGTCTCATCTCCTTCCGGGACACCGTGGCGGAAGTGGTGGTGCCGCCGACCGGCAGCGCCTCGATGGCCGCGATGCAGCTTACCTGGCTTGCTTCCGGCGGCACGACGCCGCTTTCCATCGGGATGTACGCCGCGGTCAAGACGCTCGAGATTGAACAGGTCCGGGACCCGGGACGCAAACCGCTCCTGGTGCTCATCACCGACGGGAGGGCCAACGTGGCGTACGTGGGGGGGGAGCCGTTCGACGAGGCGGTCCGGATGGGGAAGACCATCCGCCGGATGGGCGTCACCTCCCTGGTCATCGATACGGACCGAATGATGATGGGGCCGGCGGCGCTGCGGGCCTCGATGGAGGCGACCGAGAAGTCTAAGAAGACGAAGGGGATCTTCTCCGGGGGGCCGGCGAAGACCGTCGCCGACGCGATGGGGGCGAAGTACCTGTCCCTTGCGGAGATGAGCCAGGCCGCCATCCTGGCGGCGATCCGCGCGCGGTCGATTATCTGAAAGCACCCGGAGCGAGGCGCCCCGAGCGAAGGGGAGGAACCCGGGGAGGAGCGAATGGAACCGAGAATGTCGATAGGCCGAAGGACGATCGAGGAGAGGTACGGGCCGATCGGGACCGGGAACAAGGTCCTGTTCCTCAAGGGCGTTCCGATGTCGCTGCGGAAAGTCTCCCGGATGCTCATGATGCAGTACGAGGACCTGATTCCGATCGACGCAGGTACGATGTCCGACAACCGGTACTGGATCCGGTTCTACGAGGGGGAGCAGCGCAAGGTGCTCGTCATCGAGTTCACCCGGGAGTTCGACATCGTGGGGGAGAACGGGGCGGACATCATGGACTGGCTCGGCGACGACTATTTCCGGATCCACTGGAGGGTCTTCTGCCCCGCGGGCGGGGAGGAGTGGCTGGGCGCCGATATGGCGAAGGCGAAGAGGGAGGGATGACGGTGAGTCTGTTTCCGTTCAGCGCGATCGTGGGCCAGGATCTGTTGAAGAAGGGCCTCCTGGTGAACGCGGTGGACCCCACGATCGGCGGCGTTCTGATCCGTGGGGAGAAGGGTACGGGGAAGACGACGGCGGTTCGCGCGTTTTCCGCGGTTCTCCCGTCGAAGGAGACGGTCGTGGGCTGTCGGTTCGGCTGCCTTCGGGGCGTTGTTCCGTGCGGGGAGTGCCGGTCGCGGGAGGCCTCCGGGGAGTTGCTCGTCTACGAGGAGCGCCCGGTGGAGGTGGTGGACCTTCCGCTGAACGCCTCGGAGGACCGCGTGGTGGGGAGCCTGGACCTGGAGGCGGCGCTTCGGGAGGGCTCGAAGAAGTTCGAGATGGGGGTATTGGGGAAGGCGAACGGGAACCTTTTGTACATCGACGAGGTGAACCTTCTGGACGACCACGTGGTGGACGTATTGCTGGACGTTGCGGTGTCGGGGCGCAACGTGGTGATGCGGGAGGGGGTGACGTATTTCCACCCGTCGCGGTTTCTGCTGGTGGGGACGATGAACCCGGAGGAGGGGGAGCTTCGGCCGCAGCTATTGGACCGTTTCGGTCTGTGCGTGGAGGTTTCCGGGGAGAAGGAGATCGCGCTGCGGAAGCAGATCGTGGACCGGGTTCTCTCCTTCGAGCGGGA
>JBAVJZ010000029.1:0-2261 GCA_049688015.1 Candidatus Deferrimicrobiaceae bacterium
CCCCATTACCATCGAATCGCGTCTAATCCAATGTACGAACTTTGGTTCGTGCGGGAACCCGAAACGGAACAGGTGACCGATGGTGAAATTCAACCTTACTCGAAGGAACTTTCTCAAGGCTTCCATCGCAGCGACTATCGTGGGTCCGTTGGTCGCCTTGGGTGGTTGCAGCCCCAAAAACGAAAACTCCGCACCATCTGCAGGCCAGGGCCTGGGGTTCGCACCGCCGAGCATTGATGTAGCGAACGGCATGCCCTACCGGCTCCTCGGGACGACCGGAGCAAAGGTCTCTCTCCTCGGGGTGGGAGGTTTCCACATCGGAAAGATATCCTCGCCGCAGGAGGCCATTGCCCTGATTCGGACCGCACTCGATGAAGGTGTGAACTTCCTCGACAACGCCTGGGAGTACCACGACGGCCGAAGCGAGGAACTCATGGGGCAAGCCTTCCGGGAAGGCTATCGGGAAAAGGCGTTCCTCATGACGAAAGTCTGTGCCCGGGACGAGAAGGGCGCCATGGAGAACCTGGAGGACAGCCTCCGGCGCCTGAAAACAGATGTCATCGACCTCTGGCAGTTCCACGAAATCAACTACGACATCGACCCGGATATGATCTTCGCCAGGGACGGGGCGATCCACGCGGCAATCAAAGCCAGGGAACAGGGAAAGGTCCGCTTTATCGGGTTCACGGGCCATAAATCTCCGCAAGTCCATTTGAAGATGCTTCGACAGGATTTCCCCTGGGATGCAGTGCAGATGCCGATCAACATCATGGATGTCCACTACCGGAGCTTTGCCCGGGAGGTACTCCCCGTTCTGGTGCAGAGAAAGATCGGGGTCGTTGCCATGAAAACTACCGCGTTCGGGGATATTCTGCGCGGGGGACCTCGTCACCGTTTTGAGTGGATGAGAACCGACCTGATGGAAATCGCCCCCCCGTTAGGGGATATCCTACGCGGGTATAAGGTCAGCGTCGCCGAATGCCTGCACTTCGCCATGGGGCTGCCCGTCTCGGTGGTGGTCTCGGGAATGGACAACCTGGAGATGGCTAAGGAAAATATTACCATTGCGAAGACCTTCAAACCCATGACCGAAGAGGAAAGAAGCGAGCTTTTGGCCAGGGTCCGGGACGTCGCAAGGGCCGGGCGCCTGGAGCGATTCAAGTCGACACATGACTTCGATTCCAGGATCCATATGGCCCAGCGCCATCTCGAGTAGGGAGTCGCCCTCCTGCTTGCGCATGACGGGACCCGATCCGGTTTCTGTCTGCGTATACCGTCCCGCCATTTCGGGTGGAAAAAAAAGGATGGAGACCGCTGGAGGTTGATGCCGGTCCCGATGCTGTTTCTACTTGATTCCTACATCCCCGTCGATTTCCAGGTCCTGCCTTCTTTCCGGGAAAGACCAAGAACCAGGGTGCCCCCGATCAGCGTCCCGAGAACATTCGTGATGAGATCCAGCAGGGAAGAGTGACGGTTCGGCAGAAATACCTGCAGGATTTCGATGGAAAGGCTAAAGACCCCTCCGGCCAGAATCAGCAGCAAGATCATGCGGAAGGTGCCTCTGTCGCCAAGTTTGGTTTTCAGCAACGCGGTTACGAGAATTCCGAAAGGAATGAAACCGAAAATGTTGATGAAAATATCGACGATACTGGATCGGGTGAAAAGGTCCTTCGGATCCGGCATCGCGAGGAGGGTCATTTTTCCCGGGCGAAATAACCGGGGGATCGACAAGGGGAACCGTTCCCCGGCCCGGTTCCGCGCGAAGTCTCCGCCCCTTTCCTCAAAGGTGTATTCCATCAGGGGCATGGCGCCGGAGTATTCTTCCGGGACGCCTCGGTCTTCCAGGCGGGAATATCGTTCGGCGATTTCCTCCGGGGAGAGGGCCCGATCGTAGATCGCCAGATAAAGGAGGTCGCCTTGCCATGGACTTTTTCCGGTCGATGAATTCCCGACCACGATAAGGTCCGGAGACGCGTTCCCCCGCCGGAGAAGGGGAAAATCCTTCCTCTCCTTTGCGAATTTCCCGCCTGCGTAGATCACCACATCCCCGCCGTGGGAAACGATGGTTACATGGCTCGGGCTTTGTTTTTTCAGGACCCCGGATGCTCCGGTTTCGGCATATACCCAGCGCCGGCGCTGCCCGGGGATTTTGGATCGGATGATCAATTCGGACTTCCATTGTCCGAACGCAAGCAGCGGGTTCCCTTCGGCATCGCAAAAAGTCAGGAGTTGGGGTACCGAGTGGCTCGGCTCCTCCGCGG
>JBAVJZ010000030.1:0-2637 GCA_049688015.1 Candidatus Deferrimicrobiaceae bacterium
ATTTGCGGGCAAAAGGGGCTCGATACGCGGAGAGCAATCCCGATGCGCTTCTGCGACGGACCGAGGAGATTCAACCGGAGGACGGCCTTACGATCATCTACACGTCGGGGACCACGGGTCCGCCGAAAGGCGTCGTGATCCTCCACAGCAACGTTGCCTTCGACGTGACGGCCACCCGTTCGGTCTGTTCCTTTCCGAAGGGCGACATAATGCTCCTGTTTCTACCGCTGGCGCACGTCCTGGGGCGGTTCGAGCATTTTCTCTCGTTTGACGCTATGGCGGTCACCGCCTTCGCGCGCGGCGTCCAGACCGTGGCTGAAGACCTGCCTGCGGTCCGCCCGCATATCATGGTCAGCGTCCCTCGCCTGTACGAGAAGTTCTACGCCGCGGTCCTTGCCAAGGTGCACGAGGAAGGGGGGCTGAAGAAGCGGATCTTCCTGTGGGCGCTTTCCGTCGGACGCGAGGTCTCGATTCGAAAGCAGCGGAACGAACCTGTCACGGGGTGGCTGTCCGTGAAGTTCTCCCTCGCGGACCGGCTCGTGTTCGGCAAGATTCGCGGGAGGCTGGGAGGGCGACTCCGCTTCTTCGTGTCGGGGGGAGCGCCCCTTGCCCGGGAGATCGCGGAGTTCTTCCACGCAATGGGCATACTGATCCTCGAGGGCTACGGGCTGACGGAAACCCCTTCCGTGGTGTCGGCCCAAAGTATGGATCAGTTCAAGTTCGGGACCGTCGGCAAACCCCTTCCCGGCACCGAGGTCCGAATCGCTTCCGATGGAGAGATCCTCATCCGCGGGCCGCACGTTTTCAAGGAGTATTACCGCAACCCGGAGGCGACACGGGAGGCGATCGACCCGGAAGGGTGGTTCCATTCCGGGGACATCGGCACGCTCGACGCGGACGGGTTCCTGCGGATCACGGACAGGAAGAAGGACATCATCGTGACGTCGGGCGGGAAGAACGTCGCACCCCAGAACGTGGAGAACATGCTCAAGAACGACAAGTTCGTCAGCCAGGCCTTCGTCTACGGCGACCGGATGAAGTATCTTACCGCCCTCATCACCCTCTCCGGCGAGGATATCGTGAAGTGGGCGGAGCAAAACGACATCCCGGAGAGGGATCTTGTTCTTCTTGCCCGGAACCCGGTGGTGGAAGCGATGATGCGGTCGCGCGTCGACGAGATCAACCGCCAACTGGCTACTTTCGAGCAGGTAAAGAAGTTTGTCCTGCTCGGTGCCGACTTCACCCAGGAAACGGGGGAACTCACTCCCACGCTCAAGGTGAAGCGCAAGGTGGTCATCAAGAAGTACGGGAACCTTCTGGATGCCCTGTACGAGAAAGACTGACGGAACCGTTGCCCACCTCGGTTTACGAAATCAACAGCATGCCGGAAAAGGAGCGCGAAACGCTTCTCTCCGCCCTCCTCCCGCCCCGTCTCCTGAAGATGTTCTCGATCGACCCGGAGACGTTCCGGAACGACAAGGGGGTCCGGTGCGTCAAGTTCGTGTGCCCGGATCGAATGCCCTTTTTCCAGCTGGAGCTCCGGCGCGATCCGGAGGACCGGGATGCGGCGTATTTCCTCGACGTTTCCACCTCGGCGTACGGTCAGATGGAGATCTCCTTCGTCATCGTGAACGACCCCGACGGCGAGAGGTTCGACATCGACGTGGACGAGCACGGGCAGGACACCTATTTCGGGACGGCCCGCCGGAACATCCCCGAGGAGATCCGGGCGATGAAGGCGGGCCTGGCCCCCGGACAGGTCCGGCGGGGGCTGAAGGCGATGAGGGAGATCGTCGGCGGCTGGGAGGGGCTCTTCGGCGCCCTCGGGCACTCTTTCTTCTTCCTCGAACCGCTGACCTACAACAGCGCGGTCCTTTACGAAAGATCCGGCTTTTCGTACTTGCGCGGCGGTGAGAAGATGAGGGAGATCGACCGGGAGTTCCGCCCTGGCGGCGTTCTCCATGCCCGTCTTGACGGAAGCACGCCGTTCCGCATGTCCGGCCAGGAGAGGACGGTGAGGGGAAGAAGCTGGGCGATCCACGACGGAATCCTGGACGAGCCGTGGGAGAGCCCGAAAATGCACAAGTCGATCGGGGTCCACGGAGGAGTTTCCACCTTTACGGGGGAGGGATATTGATGTTCCGACGTATGGCAGTTGTCCTGATGCTCCTCCTCGTGGCCTCCGGCTCCCGGGGGGATGAGGGGGACCGCCCCAAGATTTTCCTCGAGAAGAAGATCTTCGCCGAATCCTCGGCAGGCCAGAAAAACTTCTACGAGGTGCACACGGTCGCGAAAGGGGAGAGCCTGTGGAAGATCCTCAGGGAAAAGGCACCGCTCTTTCCCCAGGATTATTCCGCCCTGCTCCGTGCGTTCCGGCGTGCCAATCCCGAGGTGAAGGATCCGGGAAGGCTCCGCCCCGGCGAGGAGATCCTTGTCCCGGCCAGCGTCGGCATGAAGACCGCCCGCCTGGTGCAGACGGGAAGATCGGTCGCCTACCAGATCCGGAAGGGGGACACCCTCTCGGGAATCCTGACCTCCCGGGGAGTCGTGCGCAAGGACCTCTCCCGCTACCTGGCCGCCGTAGCGGAGATCAACGAATCCGTCCGCGATGTGAACGTGATCCGGGCCGGCAAGGCC
>JBAVJZ010000031.1:0-8326 GCA_049688015.1 Candidatus Deferrimicrobiaceae bacterium
GTCGACAGGGCGACGAACGCAGCTTCCTCGACCGGATATCCGTAGGCCCCCGTGCTGATCGAGGGAAAAGCGACCGACCGCAACCCCATCGTAACGGCGACCCGGAGCGAGTTCCGGTAGCAGGAGGCGAGAATCCCGGGCTCTCCCCGATTCCCCCCCCTCCACACCGGTCCGACCGTGTGGATGACGTACTTTGCGGGGAGTCGCCCGCCTGTCGTCACCACCGCCTCTCCCGGGGGGCACTCCCCCTGCCTCGCCCGGATCGCCCTGCATGCCTCGAGGATCGCGGGGCCGCCGGCCCGGTGAATCGCACCGTCCACCCCTCCTCCCCCGAGCAACGACCTATTTGCGGCGTTCACGACGGCATCCGTCGATTCCTTCGTGATGTCGCCCTGGACCAGCCGGATCACGCCGGTACCGAAACCCCGCTCCATCCCGTTCCCCCGATCGGTGATATTATTTCTCATGATATCCCATGCCCGGCGGGGCGAACGGGAGGGAAAGATCGTGTTCCTTCTGGAAGCCATGGCGGAGAACAAGATTCGCGAAGCGATGGCGCGGGGGGAGTTCGAAAACCTTCCGGGCGCCGGCAAGCCTCTCCGTCTCGAGGACGACTCGATGATTCCCGACGACCTCCGCGTCGCCTACAAGATACTCCGCAACGCCGGGTGCATCCCTCCCGAACTGGAAGTTCGCAAGGAGATCGTCACACTCCGGGATCTGCTCCGGACCATCGAGGACGAGGGGGTAAAGAGGGAAAAGATTCGGGAGCTTAACTACAAACTTATGAAGCTTGGCATAATGGGAAGACGGATGGTCACCCTCGACGAATTCCCCGAGTACAAGGAACGGATCCTCGAAAAAATGGGCGCATGAAACCCTGGGTAACCCCTCTCCTTTCCGTTTCGGCCGCGGATTTTCGATCACGATAGAATCGTGGTCAGAGGGAGGCCCCATCGCATGAACCCGGCCGATACGATCCCCGTCCCGAACGAGATTTCCCTCCGCGTGCTCCGCGCCCTGCGGAAGAGAAAGAAACTCTGGCGGTTCCTCCGGGCGTTCTGCCGAGCCGCGGAGGAAGCAAGGGGGTTCCCGTACCTCGTGGGAGGGATCGTCCGCGACCTCATCGAGGGGCAACCGGGCAAGGACATCGACCTGATGGTCACCGGAATCGGGTTCGATGCGCTGGGGGAAATCGTCATGGGACTTCCCAGGAAAGAACTCGGGATCCGGCGGGTCATCACGGCAGGAAAGCGGTTCGCCGTGTACAAGGTGTCGACCTCCTGGTCCGCGGAGGAGATCGACGTGGCGCTTGCGCGTACGGAGTTCTCCACCGGCCCGGGCCACCGCCAGTTCGAGGTCCAAACCGACGGAGTCGATGCCCGGGGGGACGCGGCCCGCCGCGATTTCACGATCAACAGCCTGATGTTCTTTTTTCGCACCGGGAAGAACCGTCTCACGGGGGAGGTCATCGACTTTTTCGGGGGGCGGGAAGACCTACGCCGCAAACGGATCCGGGGCGTGGGGAATCCGCGAGACCGGATCCGGGAAGACCCACTGCGGATGCTGCGGGCAATCCGCCAGAAGAATGAACGGCCCGGCTATCGGATCGAGAAGAGAACCTGGCAGGAGATCTGCGGAGAAGCAAATAAGCTGCTGGGAACGATTTCCGGCGAGCGCGTCGTCGACGAATTGGCGAAATCCCTGTCGGCGAACCCCTCCGGAACGGTATCGGACCTGTACCGTGCGGGAATTCTGCCGCTGTTGATCCCGGAGATCCTGATGGGGGGGGCCGCCCCCTTGTCGCGCCTGAAGAAAAGATACACCCTCCTCCAGGCTTCTCTCGGTCGCTTCCTGCCGGAGACGGTGCTGTTCGCCAATCTTCTCGTGGACGTCGCGCAGAACGAGTCCCGCCATCGCGTCCGCCGGGAGAAACGGAATTCCCCGAACGGTCGACGGCGTCCGCCTGCAGGACCGATCGGAAGGCATACCTTCCGCCTTCCCCGCACGGATGCAGTCGCCCGACGGCTTCATATCCCCCGTGTCCGGCAAGTGGTCCGGCTGGTCGAGGACGTGTTCCGGTTATTTCACCTTCGGGTGCTGCGCAACCCGCATGCACAGATCGAGGCGATCTTCGGGCGATGGGAGGACCCGGAACATCTGCATGCGCTCTACACAGCCGCCCGCACGGCGACCTCGAGGCGTGTCGAGGACTTCCGACCGGTCCTTCGAACGGCGGCAAGACGGCCCCCCCTTCTTTCCGGCGACGATATCCTCGCATTGGGGGTCCCGGCGGGCCCCCGGGTGGAATCGATCCTGGAGGAGGTCCGGGAAGCCACGCTTACCGGCAAGGTTTCGGACAGAAACGGGGCGGAGAGACTGGCCATTCTGTTAGGCGCAGAAAAGCATCTCCCTGCGATTTCTCATCGGTGTCGAAAATCGAGAATAAACGTGAGCAGGAGTCCCATCAGGACAAGATAGAGGACGAAGTCGAGCGGGACGAGATTGTGAAGCGCCTCGATCTCGTAGAACATCATAAAACTGGAAAGTAGCGGGCCGGCAACAGGGGTCATCTGCATCCCGGGGGAACCCGACTCCCTCTGCGAACTGCCTTCATTATACCGCAGGAGAGATGCCGCCGGCAGGATTGCCCCCTCCCCCGGCCACGGATGTACAATGATTGGTACGGGAGGAATCGATGAGAACCCATTGGTTCATACTGCCGTTGGCGGCGGCATCCGTGATGATCGTCATCCTGTCCGGCGGGTGCGCCCCGAAGACGCAAGGTCTGCGGGACAACGGTCCCGCCACGGCTGTCCGTCCGCCCCCCGTGAAATCGGTGGATGTGCGTCTCCTGTCGGAAACACCGGAGGTTGCTCCGAAACCGCCCTACTCGGTGGCCGATGAGACTCGGGGCCGCTGGCTCACACTGTTCGAGGTAACCATGAGCCCCGTATCGGCGGGCACCCTTCCCGATACCGGATCGGCGAATGGTCAGGAAACGCAATCGACCGGGCCGGCGGGGGACCGCTGAAACGGGAACTTGTCAACGAACCGACCTGCCCCCGCGGCTACCCGAAAAACCGAAACCGAATCCGCCTCTTGCACCGCCCCGGACGGTACCGCCCGTATATCCCTGGTTTCGCCCCGCGGAGTAGGAGCGGACGCCCGGCGATTGCACTACCGGTCCCCTGGTTCCGGATTCCGCCTGAGGCCTGGTCGCGGGAGAGGAGTAGGAGCGGACGCCCGGCGATTGATCCGCCTGTCCCCTGGTTCCGGGTACCGCCTGAGGCCTGGTCGCGCGGCCGGGTGCGGGGGAAGCGGGCGCTCGGCCCCCACTGGAAATCGACACTCCTTCCCCTCTCCCCGGGGGGGAGCGCCGTCCGGCTCCGGAAGGAACCACCGCGCTCGAGGGATGCACGCGCGAGCGGACGTTGTATCCGTACTTCTCTGTCCTTGTCAGGGCGTTCGCCCTCTCCGCGCCAACCCCCGATCCCCGTCCCGGGCGGGGTGAGGAGGGGGTTACCCGTTCCCATCTCTGCTGTCGTGCGGGGTTTTCCCTTGCGGGCCGTTCCGTCGTCTCCCTCAGATTCCGGGAGCGATTACTTTGCGTACTCGTGTTCCGGTCCGCCCCCCGCACGCCGGATCCGGGGGAACCGCGCGTGCCGCTTTGCACCGTCGGCCCTGCTTGACTGCGACGCGGCGTGCCGCTCGCACCAACCGAAGCGTTCCTCTCCCCACGGACTGCCGTCCAGTCCCGCCAGTTGCCGCCTTGCTTCCCCGTCCCCCGCACGTAGACGGTTCCCCGCGAAAGAGGCCGCTGCCAAGAGGTTAGCCGGGTATCGGAGCGCGTGTACGCAATGCGAACCGACCGCTCCCCGGGACGCAGGGGAACCCAGCGCACGGTTCTGCCGTTGGGGACAAAGCGCACCCGTGCCGGGTAATAGTACGAATACCCGTGGTAATACGGGTAGCTGTACCCCCCCCACACGAAGGAGAAGGAGATGAACGACTGGTACGGATACCAGACCCAGCCGAACGCCGGGTCGGTGTACCAGTACCCGTAATGGTAGGGGTACCAGCCCCACGGCTCGTAGGAGACCCATGTCCACCCATAGGGGGAGATCCAGGTCCATCGTCCGTAATAGTAGGGGGACCACCCCTGCGAAACACGTGGCCGCCATACGTATCCATATTCGGAGGAGAACACCCACTCCCCGTAATCGCGCAGTTCGTTGGCCGCAGCCGGAGGAACGCCGGCCTGTTGTTCGCTGTCCGAGAGAGGCGGAGACTTCTCGAAAGAATCCCGGTCGCCCCCCTCGTATTTCCCGACGCGAACCTCTTCCCCGATGGAAGCCTGCTCACCCGCCTTGACGGGGAACTCCCCCCGCTCTACCGTAACGGTTCCCTCACCCTCGCGGACGACAAGCGTCGTATCGCCGCCTTTCGTGGCGGTCATCCAATACCTTCCGGGGACGGGGAATGCCGCTCTCCCTCCTCCGGGGACCGTGACGCTGACAGGGACGAAATCGGTTTCCGGCAGGTAGAAACGGATCTCTCCGTCCCGGAGCCCGAAATCGGTTTTCCCATTCTCGGTGCCAAGAAGGGAAAGCTCGGTGCCGCTCGTCAGGAGGACGAATTGCCCCCCGTGGAACTGCAGCTCCGCCTCGGATCCTTCCGGGATGCTGACCAGCGACCTCACGGGAACGGGACTGTTGCTGGAAAACTCCTCCCAGTCCCCGGAGTCGGGCGTGCGGACCCAGGCGGACCCCTCGAAGATCTTTAGACGGGTAACGGAATATGCGGGAACACCGGCGACCTCCGCGCTCTCCTCCGCCGCATGACCCGGAACGGTAAACAGCGACAGGATTATCGCCATCATCCCGATAGATTTCGCGAATTTCATTGCGCCTTCCCCCTTCCCTTGCCACCGTCACGCCGTTGGACGATCCGGCTATCTCTCCGGTTCTTCCGGCTCAGGAAATTCCCGGCGTCTGTATATCGGTAATCCGGCCGGCCCCGGGTCTGCTCCAAACCGGCATGCTGGTTAGACGCCTCCTGGCGGCAGGAATATTCAACCATTCTACCCGAATTTCGATGGGGGTTCCTCCCTTGCCCCGTTTCCATGATACCGTTTAAACCCTGACGGATCGGGAAAGTTCCGCTCCTCCCATCCGTTGCAGGGATTGGTATACTTCTTATCCACTCGATCTGCCGCAGGGGGAAAATCTTGTACCGGCTTAACGACCGGAACCGCCTGATCGGAGAGATGTTTTCCTCGATAGCACCCAGGTACGACCTGCTGAACCGGCTTCTTTCCCTCGGGACGGACCGCCGGTGGCGCAGGGAGGCCGTGGCATGGATCCGGCCCGAAACGGGAGGGGTCCACCTGGACGTGGCGACCGGGACCGCCGACGTTGCTCTCGAGATCTTCCGGCAGAAGGGGAACGGGGCGTTCGTGGCCGGGGTGGACATATCGGCCGCGATGATGCGGATCGGCAGGGAAAAGGCTGCCCGCGCGGGGCTTTCAGGCAGGCTGGCGTTCGTCCTGGCGCCGGGAGAGGCTCTCCCCTTCCGCGACGACGCGTTCGACTCCGCGTCCATCGCCTTCGGGATCCGAAACGTGGCCCGCCGGGATCTGGGCCTCAAGGAGATGTGCCGCGTGGTGAAGCCGGGAGGGCGAGTCGTGATTCTGGAGTTCTCGCAGCCGGAGTCCGCCCTTTTCGGGGCCCTCTACCGGTTTTATTTCACCCGGGTGCTCCCGCTGCTGGGGGGTCTGTTTTCCCAACGGAGCGCGTACACTTACCTTCCGGACTCCGTTCGGGAGTTTCCTCCTCCCCGGGAATTCGCCGAAATGATGCGGGATGCGGGATGCGACCCGGTTACATTTCGGGCGCTGACCCGGGGAATCGTGACTCTTTACGTCGGGATAAAGCGCCCGGTTGCGGGCTAACTCGCCACCTGGACCTGGCCGGCGTCGAGCCACCCTTCGAACAACGCGGTCGTGAGGTATCGTTCCCCCGCGTCGGGCAGAATCGTCACGATCGTCTTCCCTTCGAATTCGGGGGACCGGGCAAGCCGTACGGCTACGGCCGCCGCCGCCCCGCAGGAGATCCCGCACAGGATTCCTTCTTCCCGCGCCAACCTCCGGGCGAACTCGATCGATTCCTCGTTGGTGACGCTTTCCACCCTGTCCACCACCGACAGGTCGAGCACATCGGGGATGAATCCCGCGCCGATCCCTTGAATCTTGTGAGGCCCCGGCGTAAGCGGTTCCCCCCGCAGTGTCTGGGAGATGACGGGGCTGTGAGCGGGTTCGACCGCCACGGAAAGAATCGGCTTCCCTTGCGTGTTCTTGATGTATCGCGTAACCCCCGTGATCGTGCCGCCCGTTCCGACGCCGGAAACGAATACGTCGATCTTTCCCTCCGTATCCTCCCAGATTTCCGGGCCGGTCGTATCCTCGTGGACCTGCGGGTTGGCGGGGTTCGTGAACTGCTGCGGGAGAAAATATCCCGCGGGGTCCGACGCGACGATTTCGTTTGCCTTGTCGATCGCCCCCTTCATCCCCTTGGCCCCTTCCGTCAGAAACAGCTTCGCGCCGAATGCCTGCAGCACCGTCCGTCGCTCGATGCTCATCGTCTCCGGCATCGTGAGAATGATCCCGTATCCCCGCGCGGCTGCAACGTAGGCAAGGGCGATCCCCGTGTTTCCGGACGTCGGCTCCACGATCGTCTTTCCCGGGCCGAGAAGTCCCCGCTTTTCCCCGTCCCACACCATCGAGGCGCCGATGCGGCATTTCACCGAGTATGCCGGGTTTCGCCCCTCGATTTTCCCCAGAACGATCGCTTTCGCTCCATCGGTGATCCGGTTGAACCTGACAAGGGGAGTTCTCCCTATCGAAAACGAGTTATCCTTGAACCATCTGGGCATTACGGCCCTCCCGATTTAATCGATGGTTTTAATAGTATTTAATCTGGCAAGCGGTGTCAACAGGATTTCCCAGGCTTCCCATTTCCCGGGTTTGGCAGTATCTTTGTCGGATGAAAATCTCCACGCTTTGTGTGTTTTGCAGCTCGAGCGACCTGGTTCCCGATCATTTTCGGGAAGACACGGTCGCCCTGGCCGACCGGATGGTAGGGGAACGGATCGCCCTTGTCTACGGGGGAGGATCGGTGGGCCTGATGGGGATCCTTGCGGACCGGGTTCTCGGCGGGGGAGGAAACGTGATCGGGGTCATACCGGAGTTCCTCCGCACGGAGGAGCTTGCCCACGAGGGGCTCACGGAAATGATCGTCACGCAAACCATGCACGAAAGGAAAATCGAGATGGGCCGGAGAGCGGACGCTTTCGCGGTCCTGCCGGGCGGCTTCGGAACGATGGACGAGTTTTTCGAGATCCTTACGTGGAGGCAGCTGGGCCTTCACGCGAAGCCGATCATCGTCGCCAATACCGGGGGCTGGTTTGACCCGATCCTTTCCTACTTCCGGCACGCCGAAAACCTGCGCATGGTATCCCGCGAGAATCTTGCCCTGGTCGAGGTCGTCAGTGCAGGAGAAAAGATCGTGGAGACCCTGCTGCGCCGGCAAGACCCCGCAGACTCTCTGCCCCGCCTTTCCCGGTCGTAGCACCCCGAGTCTACTCCTGGGTCTTTCCTCCCTTCCGGGAAAGCAGCAGGTTGATGACGGTAGAGCAAAACACGACGAGGCAAGACGCCTCGGCGATGTCGACGGAGGGGACGGGCTCGCCCCCCGGAAGTCCGCTCACGGCATGGCAGTATCCGAGAATGGACTCGAGACCCCTTGCCAGCCCCGGGGGAATTCCGAGCCTTCCGGCGACGGGTGCAATTGTTCCCAAGGCAACCTCTCCCGATCCGCCGGCCAGGGTATGGACGACGGCCGCCACCGCGATCAGGGCCTCGCGGGCCGCCTCCTTCGCGTCGGGGTCGGGACGGCGGGAAAGGAATCCCACCGCGGACTGCAGGTGCCGGCAGGCGGCGTCCAGATCGAAGAGGGTGAGGTTTTCTTCGGCTGTCATCACGGCGTCCAGTCCGAGTTCGTCCGGGAGAGGGACAAATCTGTCGCGCAGAAGCCGCACCGGTGCCAACTCCTCCTCAAGAACCCGGTTCAGGCTGCGCCGGACAAGTTTCCGGTCGGCTTCCTTGAACTCCGCCCGGTCGTCCGCGAGGAGGAACTCGAACAGATCGTAGACCTGGTAATCCGGAATCCGGAAAAAGATTTCCTTCAGGGAGCGGCGCGACGCATCGTTGTCGGAAGACGGCAGGTCGTCAATCGGTTGCTTGAAAAACGCCAGACAGGATCCCCGG
>JBAVJZ010000032.1:0-4600 GCA_049688015.1 Candidatus Deferrimicrobiaceae bacterium
CCGGAACGTTACGTGCAACCCTTGGGGAATCGAGTTGGGTGGGACAATCGGTTCTCCCGGATTCCAACTCCCATTGCCATTCGAATCCGTATACGGATAGGGGAACGCAAGCGGCGTCAGGCATTCAACATTCTGATCCACCGGTATCGCCTCCGCTACGGCAGTGGCGGAAAGCATAACCGTCGGACTCCCGATGATCCCGGCGAAAAAGAGGTTAACGTTAGCCTGGGCGGTGACCTGGATCTGGTTCACCACCCCCGGGGGGTACGCGAATGTAATTGCCCCGCTGGTCAGCGGCGCTGCGCCCACGGGATCCCGCGTGGCGAAAAACGTCGCACGGTTCTCGGCCTTCGTCTTGAGCAAAGCCGGAACGGAACCTGACACCCAGCCGCCGTCGTGGAAAGCGAATGCCCCAGCGAGCGCCCCGGCATCGACGCTCCGCTGGAGGTCGTTGCGCACGCTGTACATATACCCCACGTCGATGCCGAGGGCGGCAAACCCGAGCAGGACCAGGAGGACGATCGCGAAGACCACGATCATCTGCCCCCCCTTCCGCCCCCCCACGGGGGGTTTCCTTTCCGCATTCATGGGCCCCGTCTACTCCACCAGATTCGGACTGGTTTCTTTCTCCTTCATTATCTCCGTGGGTAGCGCCGGGATCTCCTCCTTGTTGAGGGGCCGTACGATCTTGGGGGTGACCATCACCATCAGTTCAATCTCTTCGTTGTTGTATCGCGCATTGCGGAAGAGCACCCCGAGGAACGGGATGTCCCCGAGAATCGGAATCTTTGTGACCTTTCGGGTGATCTTGTTTTCGAGGAGGCCTGCAAGGACGAACGTTTGCCCGTCGCCCAGCTGAAGGCCCGATTCGGCCTTCCTGGTTTTCAGGCCCGGGAGCTGGAACCCGGAAATGGCAACACCATTGGCGAAGTCCAGCTCGCTCACTTCCTGGGAGATTTTTATGTAGATATCACCGTTGGGAACGATCAGGGGCTTGAAATTCAGGCTGATGCCGTATTCCTTGTACTCCACGGAGGCGGCCGCGCCCGACCCGGCCGCGCTGGCGATGACGACCGGGAATTCCCCTCCCACGA
Source organism: Candidatus Deferrimicrobiaceae bacterium (assembly GCA_049688015.1). GTDB lineage: Bacteria > Desulfobacterota > Deferrimicrobia > Deferrimicrobiales > Deferrimicrobiaceae > CSP1-8. The sequence continues at coordinate 1,095 of JBAVJZ010000032.1, forward strand.
GGAAATTTCCTTCATCCCCGGATGCCACAACGAGATTCGGCTCGGAAAGTACCTTCAGTGCCCCCTTGTCCTCGAGAACCCTGATCAATCCCGCGAACTGGGAGTTACCGGTCGTTTTTGAAACAAAGATGTTCGTCAAATCGCCGAAGGTTGCGTCCGGGCCGATAGGATCCCGGAGGGTACCGGAAAAAGAGTTGAAAGAACCCGGCGGGTTCAGGAACCCTCTGTACAATTGTCCGTTGATAATCCCCTGCAAGAACAGGGTCATCCCCAGCTCCTTCGCCAGGGTCCGGTTGATCTCCGCGACGCGGATCTGCAGAAGCACCTGCTCCAGTTTCACCACCTTGAGCAGGTCGACGACGTTCTTGGAATACACCTTGGCGGCTTCCACCAGACGATCCTTCACCCTCCTGGTGGCGACCGTTCCCGTCAGGATCATGGAATCCCCGGATGCCGTCAACTCGAAGGTTTCATCGGGAGCGATGTTGCTCAGATCGGCTCGAACCTTATCCAGGTTCAGGTCGACGACGACCTCGATGATCGTGGGAACTTCTTCGCCGCTCCAGTAGACCAGTGTCGTCGTGCCGGCGCTCTTCCCGACGATGAGCAGTTGCATCGGGGAGATGACGATCACATCGGCCGTCTCCGGCCTTGCAATGGAAACCCGCTTGATGGAGACAGGGCTGTCGAGGAGGACCGACTGGTTGGCGTATACGTGTATCGAGCGTTCCGGAGAGGGCGGCGTCTCCCCCCCTTGCAGCTCACCCCCCGCGCGCGCTGCGACAAGGATCCCGAGGCAAACGACGGAAAGGATGAAGGCCTTTCTCGATCTTCCAACCACTGCCCACCCCCCAAATAGTGAAATCGGTCCGCAGTATCTACTGGAACGTCTGTTCCGACCTGCTGTTTCCCTTGATCACTTCCACGGTGTATTTTCTCGCCGGGGCGGGAGGCGCGGCCGGAGCGGCCCGCTTCACGGCTCTCCCAGCCCGGGAAGGTCCCGGGGCGTTGCGCTCCGGCGAAAGGAGCCGATCCATGCGGATTCCGACGGTTTTCACCTTGTCGGAATCCGCGAAATTCCGGAGGACCAGGTGGATACTTCCGTCGGCACTCGCCAGGGCAAGTTTTTCTGCCTCCTCCGGGGTGACGGCAAGCGTGACCGTGCCGACCGTGACCGGATCGCCACTTTTCTGATCGATCTTCTGGCCGGCTGCGAGAACACGAATGTCCTCAAGAATGATCTTGGAAATCCTCCCTCTTTGTCCGCCCAGGGACTCGGTCGTCAATACGACATCCACCCGGGAGTCGGGCAGTATGAATCCCCCTACCCCGACGACTTCGTTCACCCGCACCGTGAAGGCCCGCATCCCCTGAGGGATCCTCAAGGAAAGCATTCCGACGTTCGCGGAGGTGGTGAGCAGCTTCGATTCGACGATGGGCTCGCCGCGCATGAATTCGCGCCGTGCGATCCTGCCGGACGCGGCCTTCACGTCTGTCAGGACGTCTTTCGGATACCGATCCTTCGGCCATGCGGAGAGAGACACCTGGTCCGGCCGGATCGTCGAGCCGAAGGAGATATCCTCCGCAGCGACGACGACACCCACGGTCTGAAGCCTGGCCTCCTCGGCCATGCGTCCTCTCTTTGAGAGAAACCGGTACGTCCCTATACTGGCGAGCAAGGCAAGGAAGGTGGCCGTCAGCACGACAATGACGATTCGTGTCCGGTTCATTCGATCGGGTCTCCTGTCAAGTGGATCTGCCTCCCGGCGCTAGTACCTTTCCCGGCGCATCGTAGCCATCCCCGTGAGGGGGAAAGATCCTGGCAATCCGGGGATGAACCCTGTTATGGCAACGGAATACATGGAGGTAACGACTACTTTTATTGAATTTACTGGCCCGCCCGGATCGGTCACCGATATCCCTGAAGGCGTGACGCCTGTCCCGGAAAGAACGCTGTTCACTCGGGCAGTCCCCTGGGCCTGCGACAGGGGAAAAGTCGGCTGCACAGCTGCCACCCGTGCGCCCTCGCGCGCCGCCCCTGTCAGAATATTTCTCGTCATCCATGCCCTTCCGAATTCCGCGACCCCCACCACCATGAGGAGAAACAAGGGGAGAAGAAGCGCAAATTCGACGAGGGATTGGCCCTTTTTCCGTTTCCCGGCTGTCACCATCCCCGTCCCCTTAAGTCACCCCACATTCATCTTATGGAAGTTGAACTAATGAAAGGGCCTCCCGGGTGGAGAAATGGTATCACGTCTTTCTCCGGGAGGCCCATATGAAATTTGCTTTTCGGGACGAATCCCGAAAGGCCTATGGAAAACTTGTCCCAACCCTGTTGAACAGTTCCACCACAGAACTTCCGAACACGGTCAGACCGCCCACAGCGGCCATTACCATAAGGATAAGCAGGAGCGCGTAGGAAACCAGCCCCTGGCCCCGTTCATCTTCCATCTTTTCCCAGACCTTTACCCAGGACACAACATCCCTCTATCCTCCGAACAACCCCAAAAACCTAACATCTCAACTTCCCCCGGCACCCGTCAAGGTACTCGATATGTTACTGAACACATTCCCCACATTCGTCCCGAGGGTGGTCAAAAGACCGATGACGGCAATAGCCACGAGAAGAATGATCAGCGCATATTCGACCAGTCCCTGCCCCTCTTCATCCCGGAACATCATGATCATACTGTTTAGCATTTTCCTTCCTCCTCTTTTTCCAGCGAACATCCTTCTTTTGTTCCCCTCCGCTGACCAAACCACAAGAAAAATAAACAAATATCGTGCCACCCCCGCAAGTAAGAAAAGATAAACCCAAAGGGGCTTATCCTATTGTTTTAATTACGACTAAGAAATCACCCTGGAAAAACAGGGTCACAACTAAACCATCAATGGGAAAAACATTTCCCATTGATGGTGGTAGCCCTCATCAACTAAGAAAATATTTTCCCTCTCGGACTTCAATACACGAACCCACATTGGGCGGCTTCCCCCTGGCGGAACCCACAAAACCAACATCGGTCAACTCACCCATATTTTTCCGGCTCCACTCTCCGCCGAAAACACCCTCTGATGAAATTTATCACGTTGACTCCGATCGGTAAACCGTTTTTTCATCCGTGAAGAATTTCTCCCCGATCGGCAACCTGTGAAGAACGCCCCCGGGCTCTACCGGTTGCTGAAAATCGGGGGCACGGGAAACGAACGTGGCGATCAACGGAATATTCCTCGACTTTCAAACCCGCGGTCTCGGGCGGAACGGGAAATACGGGGTTCGTGTGAGACAGCCGGCTCTAAAGAGGGATCGCGGAATACGGCTGCGCCCTTCGGGCCCACTCGGACTGCGGATAACCTGCTGAAAGGGTGTCGTACACCCGGCGAAGGGCCTTCGCGTCCTGGGTGTGCTTGTATTCGGCAACCCCTTTTAAAAAGATCGCTTCGGGCGTCGCCCCCGCACCGGGGTGGCGCTCGATCACCGTCTGGAACTGGCGGATCGCGTCGTCCAT
>JBAVJZ010000033.1:0-3589 GCA_049688015.1 Candidatus Deferrimicrobiaceae bacterium
TTATTCTCCTGGCCCCGCAGCAGCAGTGCGGCGAAGGCGCCGGCCACGGCGAACGGGGTCCCCAGGAGGACGCTGAAGGGAAGGGACCAGCTCTCGTACTGGGCCGCCAGGATCAGGAAGACGCACAGGAGCGAGAACCCGAAGATGACCATGGGGGAAACCCCCTGCTGGGCCTGCTTCTCCTGGAACGACATCCCAAGGTAGTCGAACCCCATCTCCCGGGGCATGGTCTCGGCGAATACCGTCTCCAGGGCGTTCATCGCCTGCCCCGAGCTGTACCCCGGCGCGGCGGCGGCGTTGATCTGGGCGGAGCGGTACAGGTTGTACCGCATGGTGAACTCCGGGCCCGAGATGTTGCGGGCCGACGTGAGCGCCGAGAGGGGGGCCATCTCTCCCGCGCTGTTGCGCACGTAGAACTGCCCGACGGCCTCCGCCTTGGTGCGGTAGTCTCCCTCCGCCTGGACGTACACCTGCCACTGGCGGCCGAACCGGTTGAAGTAGTTCACGAAGCCGCTTCCCAGGAAGACCTGCAGGGTCTTGTACACGTCCGCGAGGTTGATACCCTGCTTCAGGACCTTGTCCCGGTCCACGTCCATGAATATCTGGGGCACGGTCGGCCGGAACGTGGTGGAAACGGCCGCCAGTTCGGGGCGTTTTCGTGCTGCTTCCAGGAACTTTCCGACATTCTCCGCGAGGAACGGGAGGTCCTTGCCGGCGCGGTCCTCGAGGATGAAAGTAACGCCGCCCGATGTCCCGATGCCGGGGATCGCCGGCGGGGGGAATGCGAAGCCGATGGCTCCCGGGATCCCCCGCATCCCGCGGGTGATGTGGTCCTTGATGGCGTTGTACTGCTCCTCGGGCTTCTTTCGCTTGGCCCACTCCTCGAGGTTGATGAAGAAGAAGGCGCTGTAGGTGTTAGTGACGCCGCTAAGCATGTTGTAGCCGATGACGGTGGAGGTATCTTTCACCCCCGACGTCTTCATGATGATCTCCTCGGCCTGCCGGGCGATCTCGTCGGTTCGCTGCAGCGAGGCGGCGTCAGGCAGCTGAACCCCGGCGAAGAGGTATCCCTGGTCCTCCTCGGGGAGGAAACTGGTGGCCAGCGACTTGCCGAAGAATCCTGCCATTGCCGCTACGCCCACCAGGAAGATCAGGCTGAGCAGGGTCTTCCGGATCGCCAGGTCGCACCCGCTGACGTATCCTTTCGTGGCCCGGCCGAAGACCCGGTTGAACCCGTCGTAGAACTTCTGCAAGGGGCCGGTTCCCTTCACTTTCGGCTTGAGCAGCATCGCCGCCAGTGCGGGGCTTAAAGAGAGGGCGTTGAACGCCGAGAGGATGACCGAGACGGCGATCGTCACGGCGAACTGCTGGTACAGCCTTCCCGTGATCCCCGGGATGAAGGCGGTCGGGATGAACACGGCGGACAGGATGATCGCGATGGCGATGACCGGGCCGGACACCTCCTCCATCGCCTTGAAGGCCGCGTCCTTCGGGGCCATGCCCTGTTCGATGTGATGCTCCACCGCCTCGACGACGACGATGGCGTCGTCCACGACCAGCCCGATGGCGAGGACAAGGCCGAACAGCGAGAGGGTATTGATGGAGAAGCCAAACAGCGGGAAGAGAGCGAAGGTCCCCACCAGCGACACCGGGACCGCCAGGAGCGGGATGAGCGTCGCCCGCCACCCCTGGAGGAAGATGAACACCACGATGATGACCAGCACGAGTGCCTCGAAGAGGGTGTGGACGATCTCGCTGATCCCCTCAGAGACCGCCAGGGTCGTGTCGAGGCACACCACGTAGTCGAGGTCGTCGGGAAAGCGGGTCTTCAGCTCCTCCATAAGCGTTCTGGCGCCTTTGACGGCATCGATGGCGTTGGTGCCCGGCATCTGGTAGAGGGCGATCAGGGCCGCCGGTTTGCCGTTAAGACGGGTGGTCTGGCCATACGTCTGCGCGCCCAGCTCGACGCGGGCCACGTCTTTCAGGCGGAGGATGGAGCCGTCGGGGTCGGCGCGGACCACGATCCGTCCGAACTCCTCCTCGGTTTGGAGTCGCCCCTGGGCACGGACCGCGTAAGTGAATTCCTGTCCCGGGGGCACCGGCTCGGCGCCCACCTGCCCGGCTGGGTTCACCTTGTTCTGGGCATTGATGGCGTTGAGGATCTCGGGAATCGTGACGTTGAGCTTGGCCAGCTGGTCCGGCTTTACCCAGAACCGCATGGCGTACTGGCCGGCGCCGAACACGGAGACGCTTGCGATCCCCTTGACCCGGGTCATCTGGTCGTTGATGTTGATGTAGGAGTAGTTGGCCAGGAAGATGCTGTCGTAGGTGCCGTTCGGCGAGTAGAGGGCGAACATGATCAGCGGCGAGGCGGTGGATTTGAGCACGGTCACGCCGTAGTCGCGCACTTCCGAGGGGAGCTGGGATTCCGCCTGTCCTTCTCGCATGAAGGTCAGCACCTGGTCGGTGCTCACGTCCGTCTTGACGTCGAAGTTGACCTTGAGGGTCATCTGCCCGTTGTTGGCGTTCGTGGAGTACATGTAGTTCATGTCGTCCACGCCGGACATCTGCTGTTCGATGGGTGTGGCCACCGATTGCTCGACTGTCAGGGCATCCGCGCCGGTGTATGTGGTCGATACCTGGATTTCCGGCGGGACGATGTTGGGGAACTGGGCCACGGGCAGACCCACCATGGCGACCACTCCGATGATCACCATGAGGATGGCGATCACCATCGCCACGATCGGGCGGTTGATGAAGAATCTGGCCATGCCGGGCTACCTCTTCTCGCCCTTGGCGGGAGCGGACGGCGGCTTTGGCGACGGGCTTGCCGGCGGGGTAGCCGGCGGCGCGGCGCCCTCCATCGCGGCAGGTTTCGTGGCGACCCGTGCCCCGGTCCGGACCTTCTGGACCCCTTCGACCACGACCGTCTCGCCGGGGTTGAGCCCTTTGTCGATGACCCACAGGGATCCGATCCGCTCGGCGGGGGTGACCGTACGCATGTCCACCGTGTTGTCTGCGCCCACCACCGCGACCAGGAATTTCCCCTGCAGCTCGCTCACCGCGCGTTGTGGTACAAGCAGCGCCCCCTTCTTCGTCTCCATGGTCGCCCGGACGAGGGCGAACTGTCCCGGGCGCAGGAGGTTGCCGGGGTTGGGGAACAGGGCGCCGATCCGCAGCGTGCCGGTCCTTACGTCCACCTGGCGGTCCGCCAGGGAGATCCTCCCCTTGTGGGGGTAGACGGTGCCGTCGGCCAGGATCAGCTCGAGAGGGATGTCCTCCGCCCGCATCTTGCTGGCCTGCGCCTCCGCGCCGCCCCGGAAATGCATGTATTCCTGCTCGCTGACCGAGAAATACACCTTGATCGGGTCCACCGTAGAGACGGTGGTCAGTTCCTGGATCTGCCCGGGGCCTACCAGGTTCCCGATCTGGGCCTGCGCGATGCCGGCGATGCCGGTCACCGGTGAAGTGATCCGCGTGAACCCCAGGTTCAACTTTGCCTCCTCCAGCTGTGCCTGGGCACTTTCGACCGCCGCCCCGGTCGACCCCTCGGCGCCGACGGCGTCGTCGAGGTCCTTCTGGCTCACGG
>JBAVJZ010000034.1:0-23374 GCA_049688015.1 Candidatus Deferrimicrobiaceae bacterium
ACCCAGGAAGGCGCGGACAAGGACTTCTACCCGCTCCGGTACCCGGCAAGCGTAACGACCGACCCCTCGGGGTTGTCCGTGTTTTTCTGTGACAGGGATAACAATAAAATAAAATTCGTTGCTGTGGCCACAAACAACATCTATACAAAAGTAGGAAGCACTATAGTTGTTCCGTTTTTGGATGGAATAGATCCGCTTTCGATGACACCGATTCTCCCTATTTTCAATGAATTTGACAAGGTGTACGGGAATTTCTTTCTACGGGAACGCGATTTTAACGGAATTCGCGTATTACGCCCGAATAACCGCGTTTATAACTTTGCAGGAACCGGGACTATCGGGTATACAGGCGACGAAGGTCCCGCCACCTCTGCGCAGCTCAACGACCCTCTTTCCGTCGCCGTCGACTCCCGGGGGAACGTCTACATCGCCGACACGGGAAACCATGCCATCCGGATGGTCCTCGGCGGCGCGCTCCCATAGAGATGTAGGGGAGTATTATTCGAAAACCGGTGGCGAATCGCCACCGGTTTTTACAAAAGACCCCCCCTGTACTCATCGGTCGTTTCCTGGTTGGCCCCTCGTTTGCCGGAATTTCATTCCATCCGCAAGGGAATGCAAGGAAGTGGACGGAGGTGATCGTTAACCATGATCGAGAGACTGTTTTCATCGAGGGCGCTGTACCGGACGCTTGCCCTTTTTTTCCGGTATCCCGATGAACCCCTGAACCCAAGGCTGATCTCCCGCCACACGGGGACCACTACGAAGAGTGTCCTTCATGAGATCAGAAAACTGGAGGAAGCAGGAATTATCCGTGGCTGGTCAGCAGGGCAATACTAGTGTTATCTACTCGACAGGGACCATCCCGCCCACGAGGGATTCCAGTCCGTATTCGGGAAGGCCATGGATCGAACGGATAGGGCCGGATGCCGGCTGATGAACGGGGAAGAGAAGGGTCTCCGGATGTGGTAGTGAAGGGGTCGCCCCGGCAAGGATGTCTAGTCAAGGGCGGTCCGAGGCGACCCCGGAGAAACGGTTCGTATTACGGCATCAGGCCATGCCGTCCGTGTGAAATTGCTCCTTCACCTTCTTTACCCAATCCTCTCCGTACAGCGCCCGGGCGATTCCCGCGACGGGGGAACCTCCGTCCTGGTGCACGGGAAGCGTGGATCCGCCGTCTTGATAGAGAGGACCCAGGGTTCCCCCCATCGTGAGACGGAGACCGTGGATGGCCTCTTCCGTCCACCGCCTTGCGAGCCGCCCCGAAAGCAGGCCCGTACGGTTCGCCGCGAGCCTCCCGGGCCGGACCTTCAGCAGCCAGCCCTTTCCGAACGGGTCCTCGTTGACGATTTCCGGGGACCGCACGGCCTCCTCGTTGACGGCGACGACCTCGCCGTCGATCGGGGAGAGCATGGGAATGGCTCGGGAATCCGCGGTGAGGACCCATCCCTTCTCCCCCTGGGAAAGCCGTGACCCGACGGGGGGCAGGTCGATCGAATCGACCCTCCCGACGAGTTTCTGGGCGAAGTCGTCGATCCCCAGCCGGGCGAAGTTATCCTCTCCGGTCTTCACCCAGCCGTGCCCCTGGTGGAAGTGGAAATCTCCGGGGACCCGGAACCACTCGACGAACTCCACGGGGCCCTTTTCCGACCCGGGCTCCTCGGTCCGGAGCGCCAGGTACCGGCAGAAGAACACGAACGTGGCAAGGAACCCGATGACGATCAGATACTCGATGCCTTTCGTGGCATAGATGTCTACGAAGCTGAAGCCTTCCATCTCACCACCTCCCCTACGGGGCTGATTTCTTCTCTAGCTTCCGTTGTTGCCGGATGTTCCTTGAAGACCGGCATCCTGTTGACTACCCACCGGAACGCCCAAAGCTCCATGCTGATGACGGCCAGCGTCACCCAGATCTCGACCCAGGAGGGGTAGTACCGGACCGGCGCATACCACTTGAACGCGATGACGGAGACGTTCAGCCGGTTGAGGATCACCCCGAACGCTGTGAAGAACGATGTGAACTGGACGAGTTTCACGTTGCGCCTTTGAATCGCGGCGCCGAACAGGAAGATCGGGAGAACCACGAATCCCAGGACCTCGAACAGATACCAGTATCCCATCGGCGTGGCGAGCAGGTCCCAATGTCCGCCGTGGACCAGGACGATGACCTTCAGGAACAGGTAGGCGAACAGCGCGCCGATGCACCCCTTGGCGAGACCGAGGAGGATATCGTCGTGGGAGGCGCGCAGGGTCTTGCCGATCTTGTCATGGAATACCCTGTGGGTGAAGGTGCTCTCGATGATCACCATCGACAGGCCGGCGAAGATGCTCGACACGAAGAACAGGACCGGGATGAAGTGCGAATACCACAGCGGATGGATCTTTGCGGGCGCCAGAAGGAAGAGCGCCCCCAGCCCGGACTGGTGGAGCGTGGAGAGGGTGATGCCGAAGATAACGGCCCCGATCGTCAGCTTCTCCACGACCCGGCGGGCCTTTTCCCAGTTCAGCCATTCGGCGACGGCCGGGGAGAACTCGAGGAACTCGCAGATCATGTACAGGAGGAAGTGCCAGGCCACCAGGAAGAGGACCGAGCTCAGCCCGAACGAGTTGCCGATGATCGGGTTGACGACGTTCCAGGGACGCCCCAGGTCCAGGAGCAGCGCTCCTGCGTAGAACACGTACGCGAGAAAGCCGTTCAGGACCGTCACCCGGACGATCGGCTCGTACTTCTCGAATTTCATGATGTGAACGACGAAGGTCAGCACGTAGGCCCCCCCGGCGAACGCCACGCCCGTGATCACGTCGAACCCGATCCAGATCCCCCAGGGATAGTCCTGGGAGAGGTTCGTGACCGCTCCGAGCCCCTTGTAGAAACGGATCGCGATCAGGACGATGCCTACGGCGATGATCGTGCCGGTGATGACGTTGAAGGGGGTCAAGACCTTTCCCTTCGGCTTCATCTCGGCCGCGAGGAACCGCGCGAATTCGCGGACGCCATGAAGGGCTTCCCGCGCCCTTCCCATGTCGCTACTCTTCCTCTTCATGGGTTTTCTCCTTGTTTCTGTCCTCGGTAAGGTAGTTTAGGCCGATGAGTATGGACGGCCACAGAACGAATACCAGGGGGACGCCATACAGGAATCCCGACGTGTGTTCCGGGTAGGGCGTCGTACCCAGGTCGGTCCGGAACCCGAGCTTCTCGAACGGGACGGCGGAGAGGTACATGGTCCCGCTGCCGCCGACCTCGTGCTCCCCGTAGACGTGGTGGACGTACTTGTCGGGATTCTCGTAGATCCGGGTCTTTGCGATCTCCAGCAGTTCCCTCCTCGTCCCGAAGATGGTGGCGTTTTCGGGGCATGCCTCCACGCAGGCGGGGCGCTCCCCCGCTTTCAGCCGGTCGTAGCAGAAGATGCATTTCCGGATGTACGGAAAGGCGCTTTCGTACTCGAACTTCGGGATGTCTTGAGGGCACGCGATCATGCAGTACCGGCACCCCATGCAACGATCCTTGTTGTAGATGACCGGCCCTTCCTTCGTTTTCTCCATCGCTTTGGTCAGGCATGCCGAGGCGCAGGCCGGCTGGCAGCAGTGCAGGCATTGCCTCCGCACGAAGACGGGGTTGTCCGGGTCCTTCTCGTTCGGGAACCGGTTGAGGACGGTGAACGCACCGGGGGAGGTATCCCGTTTCTTCTCGAAGACGCTGTCGCTCGAGAAGGGGACCTCCGGCGCGGGCAACCCGTTCTGCTCGTTGCACGCCTCCTCGCAGCTGCGGCAGCCGATGCATTTCGTCGTGTCGATCAGCAGCCCGTAGAACTCGATGCTTTTTACCGCGGCCTCCGACCGCCGGGGGGCGCCTGCGACCAGGCTGCAGCCCGTCATGCCGGCAAGTTTCAGGAAATCCCGTCGGTTCACACTCATCGGTTTGCCTCCTGTCGTTATGGGGCCTTGTTCGGCCGGGGCCCCTACCGGAAGAACTTCCGAACCAGGAGCTGCAGGAGCTCCCCATCGATCTTTTCCATGACTCCCTCGATGCAGTGACCTCCGTCCTGCATCGTGATCCCCACTTCCGCCGGCGTTGCCCGGTGGAGCGTGATGAACTCGAGGAAAACCATCAGTTCCCTTTCGAGCCAGTTCGCTGCATCCTTCGCGATCCGCAGCTTCTTGATGTTCTGCGTGATATTGGTCGGCATCACGGCGAGGAACCATGAAGCCTGGTACGGATCCTTCCCAATCCTTCCGGTGTCCGCGTTCACGTCGTCGTTCGCGGCGTTGACGATCCCGTCGACGGGGGAAACGAAGTCGATCTTCTTCATCCCCTGGACCACGGAGAACGCCTTCTCGCCCTGCCGGAGCAGTGTCCCGGGGCGCGGGAGGTCGATCCGATCGATCTTCCCGATTACCCCCTGTGCGAAGTCGTCGATTCCGATCTGCGCTTCGCCCGACGGTGTGAGGTGGGCCCACGTATGCCCGCTGTGGTAGAAGAATCCTCCCGGAAGACGGAACTCGGGCAACGCAACCGGCGGGAGGGTGATCCCCATCGCCGGAACGGCTTCGCCGGCCTTTTCTTTTGCCCTTCGGCTCCACATCCGGTACGCGAGTTCGATGAGGAGGAAGGCGGCGATCGTAAGAATTACGAGAAATAGCACCATTTCCATCACCTCCCTATCCGAGGAACAGGGCGACGATCCTGCCCCATTGCGCCTCGTTCAACCTGCTGCTGATGTCCGGGAGAGTGTCTCCCCCGTCTGTCGCGGTGATCCCCAGGTCGCTGCTGAACAGCCGGTGGAGCCTTTCCACCTCCCATTCGAGCCATTGCTTCGCGACGCTTCCGTGGTACAGGTGGGAGATCCAATCCCCGGCAACGTGCAGGGAGAATATCCACCCCTCTTCGTACGGGTCGCGGTTGATCGTTCCCGGTTCGTCGACCACCTTCCTGTTGATCGTCCCGACGATCCCGTCCCCCGGCGCCACCATGCGGGCCGTCCTGTCGCCGGAGTGAAGAAGGAAGCAGACGTTGTTTTCCCTCAGGTGGGATCCTTCCGGGGGGAGGGAAACGCGGTCGATCTTCCCGACGAGCCGCTGCGTGAAATCGTCGATGCCCACCCTCGACTCTGTCTCTGCCTCTTTCCCCGGGGCAACCCACAGATGCCGGGGATGGTAGTAGAAGTCGGGGCGGAGCGAAAACCCCCGTACGGTATCCGCTGCGCTTTCGTGGCCGTCGATCTCCCGGAAGGCGGAGCAGAGGCGGTAGTTCCCGGTATGGCAAAGCCCTTTCGCCGAGGTTGCCCGGTCGACCGGGATCATCTTCTTGACGGGAACCGCCTTGCAAAACGTAACTGTCGTCAATTCCAGAAATGGACATTTTTCCTCTCCCATCGGCTCACCCCTTTGCTTCTCGGCGAAATTCATCATGCCGTCCGGAGACTGACACACGCCCAAACGACGAGGTAGATGAAAGCGAGAATAATGTATGCCATTTTTTCCACCTCCTCTCTTGCCTCCGAATATGGCAACGATCGTGCCATCGTGGTCGAGCAGGGGTGGAAGGGCAATAGATGCTCGGAAAACCTTATGTTTTTCGATAAGAGGAGCGAGGCGGATGGTCGGTCGGCAAGGGAGGAATATGTAGAAAACCTCTACGGTTTCCCTGTTGAAAAATTATCCCCTGTTTTTTCGATAGGTTAATGTGTTGAAAATCGTTACAGCCAGTTTAGGTATTCAACACCGGTTCCTTCTTCAGTTCGTACTTCCGGATCTTGTTGTAGAGGGTAACCCGGTCGATTCCGAGAACCTGGGCGGACCGGACGATGTTCCAGCGGTTCGCGGCGAGGACCTGGCGGATATGCTCTTTCTCCATTTCGGATAGAGATTTGCCACGACTGTCCTGCGCCGCGGATACCCCGGAGGCTTGCGGAAGGCTCAGGTCGGCGTCGAGGATGATCCTCCCCTTTGTGACGACCATCGCCCTTTCGATCACGTTCCGCAACTCGCGGGCGTTTCCCGGCCATCCGTAGTCCATGAGCAGGCGCATGGCGGACTCGACCAGCCCGTCGACGTTCTTCCCCATCTCGATGTTGAACCGGTCGAGGAAGTGCTCCACGAGAAGCGGTATATCCTCCTTCCTTTCCCGGAGAGGCGGTATGTGGACGGAGATGACGTTGAGTCGGTAATAGAGGTCCTCCCGGAACTTTCCCTCCTCGATGGCCTTTGCAAGGTCCCGGTTTGTGGCGGCGATGATCCGGGAGGTGATGGGGATGAGCTGGGTTCCCCCGACGCGCCGGAATTCCCTCTGCTCGATGACCCGCAGAAGGTCCATCTGCAGTTTGAGGCTGATGTCGCCGATTTCGTCCAGGAAGAGGGTTCCGTCCTTGGCGAGCTCGATCTTTCCGCTTTTTGCCTGGTCGGCCCCGGTGAAGGCCCCTTTCTCGTGCCCGAACAGTTCGCTCTCCAGCAGAGTCTCCGTGAGGGCGGCACACGATACCGTCACGAAGGGTGCGTCCCGCCGGGGGCTTTCCATGTGGATAGCGCGCGACAGAAGCTCCTTTCCGGTTCCGCTTTCGCCCTGGACGAGAACGATCGAGTTGCTCTTCGCTACCGTTTTGACGAGTTCGAAGATCTCGATCATCTTGTGGTTCTTGCTCACCATGTCGTGGAGCCGGTACTGTTTCTTCAGTTCCTTCCGGAGATAGATGTTCTCCTTCACCAGCTTCTGGTGCTCGATGATCTTCCGGATCGTCATCGACAGGTCTTCCGGGTTGAACGGCTTCACGATGTAGTCGTACGCGCCCTTCTTCATTGCCTGAACTGCGGTGTCCACCGTTGCGTAGGCGGTCATGATGATGACGATCGTTTCGGGTTTTACCTTCCGGATCTCGTCCATCAGTTCAATTCCGTCCATGCCGGGCATCTTCAGGTCGACCATGGCCAGGTTCCAGTCCTTCTCGGGAAGACGCTCCAGAGCCCGGGCCCCGTTTTCGGCGACTCCCACATCGTACCCGTCCTCCCCCAGCCAGCCCGCCAGGGATTCCCGGACGATCTCCTCGTCGTCTACGATCAAGATGTGTACCTTCGGTTCCATGGTCATACCCTCCATGTTTCGCTTTTCAGATACAACGCTGTGTCGCAGCTTCCGCAATAGGTGGTCTTCTTCCTGTCGACGTCCCGCACGGTGTTGGACAGATACATGACGCACTCCCGGTCGCTGCAGTGAATGAGTCCGAAGTTGTGACCCAGTTCGTGAAGGGCCTCCTTCACCAGACGCTCGTACAGGATCCCGTCGTCGGGGGAGAGCCCGTGGAATTCCTGCCGAAGTCTGGCGATCGAAACGATCGACGCCACCCCCCCCAGCTGGGCTTCTCCGAAGACGAAGGTCAGGATCGGGATGCACAGGTCCTTGTCGATGATCCCGACGATCTTGATCGCGTCGGTCGGAGCCTGCCTGAGGATCTCCCCGAGGATCCGGGTGGAATTGAACTGGTTCCTGTTCCTTTCGTAGCTCCCCTCGGGCACGGGCATGTTCCTCGTTACCCGCACCGGGAGAGAGAGGTAGTCATGCAGGTGGTCCCGCAATTTCCGGAGCATGGCATCCGGGACCATCCCCACCGGCCGTATGTAGATGGCGTCGTAGATTTCCCCTGTCCTTTTTCAGGTCGTCGGAAGGGTGACGAGCATCTCCGTCCCTCCCCCCGGACGGCTTCTGACCTCGATCCTTCCGTTGTGCCTTGTGACGATGCCGTAGACGACGGAAAGCCCCAGTCCCGTTCCCTTCTCCTTGGTGGTGTAGAAGGGGTCGAACACCCGCGGCAGGTCCTCGGGGGATATCCCGGTGCCGGTGTCGGCGAAGGTGATCGTCTCCGTGTTCCGGGTCCCGTCATGCCGGGACGTGATGGTGAGTGTTCCTCCTCCCTCCATGGCCTCGCAGGCGTTGATGATAAGATTGATGAACACCTGTTTCATCTGCGCGGAGTCCGCCTGGATCTCCGGCAGGGAATCCATCCTCATTTCCACCGCGATGTTGGCGATGGACAACTTGTTCCTGACGATATTGAGCGATTCCTCGACGAGAGTGTTGATGTTGACCATCTTCCTGCTCGGTTCCTTGGGACGGGTAAAGTCGAGCAGGTTGTGGACGATCGCGCTCGTCCTCTGGACTTCCCGGCTCATGGTGGAGAGGTAATCCCGGAACTTTTCCATGTCGTGGGGCCCATAGTTCTTCTCCTCGATCCTCCTCTCCATCAGCTTGATGTAGGTGAAGACTCCGGTCAGCGGGTTGTTGATCTCGTGGGCCACCGTCGCCGCGATCTTTCCCACCGCGGCCAGCTTCTCCGTATGAAGAAGCTGGAACTGGGCGTCCTTGAGTTCCTTGGTCCGTTCCTCGACCTTGTGCTCCAGGGTCCGGATCCATTCGTGGATCTCCTCGTTCGCCCGGTGCAGGCTCTCCGTCATCTTGTTGAACGACCGCGCGAGGTGTCCCATCTCGTCGTCGGAGTCGATGGGGATGACGTGGTGCAGGTCTCCCCGGGCCACCCGGTTGGTCCCGAGGACAAGCTGGCGGACCGGCTTCCCCACGAACACCAGCAGGGAAATTACGGCGATGACCGATATCGACAGGATCGACATGAGGTTGAACAAGATAGTCTGGCGGCGGGCGTAGAGCATCTCGGCATCCACCCCCGCCAGCGACATCGTGATGTCGATCACGCCGAGAACCTTCTGGGACGCCGGATGGGCATGACATTCCGCGGAGGAGCAGTCCTTGTCGTTGTACATCGGGTTGATCATACCGAGAATCCGGTATCCCTCTCCGGAAGAGAAGAACCGGTTCCTCAACGGCGTGGCGAGTCTCTCGATGGGGGTGTCCTTCGCATGGCACGCGTAGCAGGCCTCCGCCTTCTTGTCCACCATGGTTCCCCGCTCGCTCTTGTCGGTCGAGAAGAGGATCGCGCCTTCGCTCCCGTAGATCCGGACTTTCTCGATCCCTTCCTGCTCCGCGATGGTCTCCATGATCCGGTATGCGTTCTCCTTCCGGTTCACGAGCATGTCGTACTGGATCGACTTCCGGATCGTTTCGCTCAGCTGGGTGGCGCTCCTGAGGATCATCTCATCGAGGTGCCTTGCCTGGACGTCCAGATACAGGAAGGCGAAGAATCCATTGACCACCAGGGTGGTGATGGCTACGGAAAGTATGATCTTGAATTCGATGCTCTTGTACCAACGCACGCCTTTGGAAACGACCCGCTGGGAGTTCGTCGGTGCCGGAACGGTTGGGTCAGGCCCGCGCGAGGGGGGCGCGGAAGCGTTTCCTCCGGGGAGGGGTGTCCGGTCTGCATGCATTCTGCGGCATCACTCCGAAAAGTCCACACGGCTTTCTGAGTCTGTATGCAGTATACACCTCGCGGGGGAGGGGAACAAGCGGGACGCGGGGCGCGGCATTATGCAGGATCGGTCTTGTTCCCGTCCTCCTTCGACCAGTACAACATGTCCAGGATCAGGAGGAAAACGCCGACGGTAATCCCGACGTCGGCCACGTTGAAAGCCGGCCAGTGATGGTGGTACCAGTGAACGTCGAGGAAGTCCACCACGTATCCGAGCCGGGCGCGGTCGATCAGGTTTCCTATCGCTCCCCCCAGGATAAGACCCAGACCGAAGGGCGCGGGACCCCGGCGCGGGAGGAAGTAGATGTACGCGAGAATTGCCACCATGGCGAACACCGTGGCCGCGACAAGCAGGGGGTGCACCCACTTGGGATTGAGGCGGGAAAGGAGCCCGAATGCGGCTCCGGTGTTTCGTACGTGAACGATGTGGAGGAAGTTGGTGAGAATCGCCCTCGCCTCATGCAGGTCGAAGCCGGACACGACCCAGGCCTTGGATATCTGGTCGGTAAGCGTAAGCCCTCCGGCGGCCAGAGCGGGGACGGCGAATTTACGAAGGCCGTGCAAGGCGGCTCTTCAGGTGCGGGTCGTGGCGGCGCATCGGCCGCAGAGCTCGGGTGTGGCAGGCATGGTTCCGACCTCGGGAGCGTGGTTCCAGCACCGCTCGCATTTTCTCCAGGGGGATTTTTCCACCCGGACGGCGAGTCCCGGGAAGGCCGTGCTCCGGTAGGCGTCGGACCCGGAAACTTCGCCGACCGTAAGGCCGGACACGATCAGAGCATCCCGGATCTTCGGGAGATGGCTTTGGAAGAGGTCGGAGAACGGCCCGGGAGAGACGGTGACGAACGCGTCCTGGTCGCTTCCGATACGCTTCTCCTTCCTCGCCGTCTCGAGCGGCTGGGCGATCTCGGTTCGAACGGCCAGGATCCGCTCCCACCGATCCGCGATCTCGTCCCCGCCGGGCAGATCCCTGGGTTCCGGCATGTTCGTGAGGAAGACGCTTTCCGGCTTGTCGGGATAGACGGGGAGAAATCCCCAGGCCTCCTCCGCCGTGAAAGAGAGAACGGGGGCGATAAGAGACAGGAGGTCTCGCCCGATCGTAAACAGGGAGGACTGCCCGGACCGACGGACCGGATCGTCCGCATGGGAACAGTAGAGGCGGTCCTTGAGGGCATTCAGGTAAAAGCTGGACATGTCCACCGAGCAGAAGTTGTTCACCGAGTGGAAGATTGCGTGGAACTCGTAGTTTTCGTAGGCTTTCCGGACCTTCCCGAC
This sequence comes from Candidatus Deferrimicrobiaceae bacterium, assembly GCA_049688015.1. Classification (GTDB taxonomy): domain Bacteria; phylum Desulfobacterota; class Deferrimicrobia; order Deferrimicrobiales; family Deferrimicrobiaceae; genus CSP1-8. The sequence continues at coordinate 10,644 of JBAVJZ010000034.1, forward strand.
GAGCCGGTGGAAAAGGAGGAGGGCATACCGGTCCATCTCCTCCATGCGGTCGTACGGGACAAAATCCCGCTCGGGGAGAAAGTCGTGCAGGCTCCCCAGCAGGTAGCGGATCGTGTTCCGGATCTTCCGGTATGCCTCCGTCAGGCGGTCGAGGATGTCTTTCGAGATCCGGATGTCGTCCCGGTAGTCTTCGGCGGCTACCCAGAGCCGAAGGATCTCGGCACCGTGTTTCCGGATGATCTCCTCCGGGGCGACGACGTTCCCCTTCGACTTGTGCATCGCCTCCCCCTTGCCGTCCACGACGAACCCGTGGGTGAGGACGGCGAGGTACGGCGCGACGCCCCGCGTTCCGACGGACGCCAGCAAGGAGGAGTGGAACCACCCGCGATGCTGGTCGGAGCCTTCAAGGTAGAGGTCGACCGGCACGCCGAGATTGTCCTTCCCCTCGCACACGCAGGCGTACGATACGCCGGAATCGAACCAGACGTCGAGGATATCGGTCTCCTTTCCGAAGGCGGACTCCCCGCAGGAGGGGCAGACCGTCCCGGCAGGCAGCAGGTCCGGCACCTCGCGTTGGTACCACGCATCGGCGCCCTCCTTCTCGAAGATCGAGGCGACGTGTTCGATCAGCTTCCCGTCGAGGAGGTAATGTCCGCACGACTCGCACCGGAAGATGGCGATCGGCACGCCCCAGGTCCGTTGACGGGAGATGCACCAGTCCGGCCGGTTCGCGATCATCCCCTCGATCCGTTCCTGCCCCCAGGCGGGGATCCATTTCACCTTCCGGATCTGGGCGAGGGCCTCCTCGCGCAGTCCGGTTTCGTCCATCGAGATGAACCACTGCTTGGTCGCCCGGAAGATGACGGGATGCTTGCACCGCCAGCAGTGCGGGTACGAGTGGGTCATCCGGTCCTCCCGGACCAGCGCTCCGGCCTCGGCGATCTTTTCGCACACGCGCGGGTTCGCCTCGAATACCTGCATTCCCGCGAAGAACGGGACCTCGGAAGTGAAGCGCCCTTCGTCGTCGAGCGGTGCGTAGACGGGAAGCCCGTACCGGAGGCCCGTCTCGTAGTCGTCCCGCCCGTGTCCGGGAGCGGTATGGACGCATCCCGTGCCGGCGTCGAGGGTGACATAGTCCCCCAGGACCAGGAGGGAGTCGCGCTCGAGAAAGGGATGCCGGCAGCGAAGCTTCTCCAGCTGCCTTGCCCCGAAGGTCGCCAGTCGCGTCATCTTCGGCAAACCCGCTTCGCTCGCGAAACGTTCCGCGAGACCCTCGGCCACGACGTACGCCTCGCCGTCGGCTTCGATCGCGACGTAAGGGTATTCCGGGTGGAGCGCGACCCCGAGATTCGCGGGAATCGTCCAGGGGGTGGTCGTCCAGATGACGAATGATACCTTCCTGCCGGCAAGCGCCGGGTGGATCGATTCCGGTGAATCCGCGAAGGGGAACTTCACGTAAATGGAGGGGGAGGTGTGGTCCGCGTATTCGACCTCGGCCTCCGCAAGGGCCGTCCGGCAGGTCAGGCACCAGTAAACGGGTTTGGTCCCCTTGTACACCGCACCGGTCTCCACGAACCGGCCGAACTCCCGCAGGATCCCCGCCTCATAATCGAACGTCATGGTCCGGTACGGGTTTTCCCAGTTGCCCAGGACCCCGAGCCGCCGGAACTCCTCCCTCTGGATGTCGATGAACTTCGTGGCGTATTCGCGGCAGAGGCGGCGTTTTTCCGCGGTGGGGATCGACGCCTTCCTGCTCCCCAGGCTCTTGTCCACCTGGTGCTCGATCGGCAGGCCGTGGCAGTCCCAGCCGGGGATGAACTCGGCCCAGGCGCCGGACATCCCGCGGTATTTGACAATGATGTCCTTCAGGATCTTGTTGAGAGCGTGCCCGATGTGGATGTGCCCGTTCGCGTAGGGAGGGCCGTCATGGAGGACGAACTTCGGGTTCCCCCTGCGTCTCTCCACAATCCGGTGGTACAGTTGCTCCGTTTCCCAGCGGGAGAGGATTTCCGGCTCGCGCTGCGTCAGGTTCGCGCGCATCGGGAATCCGGTCTGCGGGAGGTTCAGCGTGGTTTTATAGTCCATCGGATCTCCGCCGGCTTTTCCTTGAAAAAATACCTTATATCACAACGAAGCCGGCCGTGTCCCTCTTCACCGGAACAGGGAATCGAGGAAATCGCGGAGTCCTCGCCACCCCTTGCGCACCGTTTCCACGATCGGGTGGGAGGGATGAAGCGGACACGTCTGCCTGGGCACCAGGTCATCGGGGAACGCCTCCGGAAACGATTCCGGGCAGGCGGATGTCGCCAGGAATCCGGATTCCGGGTCGATTTCTGCGATCGTGATCCCCGGGGGGGTCGCGAAATCGTATCTCCCCCCGGCCGGATAGACCGATTTCATGAACCTCGTCCAGATCCGAAGCGCTCCCGAGGAGCCGGTGAGCCCCGTCGGGTTCCCGGAGTCGCGACCCACCCAGACCACGCACACCAGATCGGGGGTGTACCCGACGAACCACGAGTCGCGGTAGGCATCCGTGGTTCCCGTCTTGCCCGCCGCGGGGAAATCGATCCCGGCCAACCGGGCGGCATGCCCCGTCCCGCGGTCGAGGACCCCCTCCAGGGCGTAGGTGACGAGATAGGCCGCCCGGGGGTCCACGACCTCCTCCCGCATCGGGACCTCCTCCCGCAGGAGATTCCCCTCGCTGTCGGTCACCGCCCGGAGCGTGAAAGGCCGGAACCGGTTCCCGCCGGAGGCGATCGTTGCATAAGCGTAAGCCAGTTCGACCGGGGTTACCTCGTAGCTCCCCAGGGCAAGGGAGGGAACGGGGCGGATCGGGCTGGTCATCCCTGCCCCCCGGGCGGCGGCGATTACGTTCGGAAGACCTACGTCGGAGGCCAGCCGCACCGCTGCCGTGTTCACCGACTCTTCCATCATCCTGCGGATCGAGATCTCCCCGTATTCCTTTCTCTCGAAGTTCGCGGGCGTCCACATGCCGTCCGGGGCCTCGACGGAAATCGGCCCCCCCGAGATCCGGCTGGCGAGCGTGATTTTCCCCTTGCCGTTCACGGCCTGCTCCATGGCCGCGAGGAGCACGAACGGCTTGAAGGCGCTGCCCGGCTGGCGCCTGGCATCGGAGGCGCGGTTGAACTGGGTCTCCCCGTAGCCGCCCCCCCCCACCATGGCGGTAAGTTCGCCGGTGGCCGGGTCCACGGCGACCAGCGCGGCCTGAAGCGGATCCTCTTCCTTCCCGGGAAGGGCCTTGCCCCCTCTCAATTCCGCCAACCCCGCGGTCACCGCTCTTTCCGCCGCTGCCTGTTGCCTGAGATCGAGAGAGGTGTAGAACCGGTAGCCGGTCCGGGAGAGCCTTCCGGGCCCCAGGGTCTCCCCGGCCGCCCGCTCGATGTAGTCGACGAAGTACTCCGCGATCTTTACGGGGACTCGGCGCGGATTTGTCCGCAGCGGCGTCAGGCGCGCCCTTTGTTCCTCCTTCTTCGTAATCATCCCGAGAGCGGCCATCCGGGAGAGGACCCAGTCCCGGCGGCTCCGTGCGGCATCCGGCATGCGAAGGGGGGAGTACCGATGGGGGGACCGGATGATCCCCGCAAGAAGGGCGGCCTCCTCCAGGGTCAGGTCGCTGACGCTCTTGGAGAAGTAGAAATCGGCCGCATCCTCCACCCCGTATATCCCGCGGGGGCCTTCCTGGCCGAAGTAGATCTTGTTCAGGTATGCCGCGAGGATCTCCTCCTTGGAGAAGCGGAGTTCGATGAGTATCGCGAGTTCGGCTTCCCGGATCTTCCTCCAGAAACTCCGTTTCGGCGTAAGGAAGAAGTTTTTCGCGAGTTGTTGGGTGATGGTGGACCCCCCCTGGACGATCCGCATCTGCCGCAGGTTCTCTCTCAGGGCCCGCGCGACCCCGATGATGTCGATTCCGAAGTGGGTGTGGAAGCGGGAGTCTTCCGCCGCAAGCACCGCGTTCCGGAGGTGCATCGGTATGGCCGACAGAGGGACCAGGCGGCGCGATTCCATCTTCGGCCCGAGGATCCGGGCGATCTCCTCCGGTTCGAGGACCAGCTCGTCGAGAGGGGCGCCGGACGACGTTTCCAGGGTGGCGACGTGTCGCTCCGACAGGCCGATTGCGACCTGGACGGAGGGCCGGTCAACATCACCCGCCTGGAACCCCCGGGTGTGGATCGTGATCCTGTTTTGCTCCTCGGACCAGGTGCCCGGCTTGTCCGGGGAACCCGGAACCTTCCGGTAGGAAAGACGGTCCAGTCTGTCCCGGAGTCCGAGGTTGCCGACGAGGTCCCCCGGCCGGATTACCGCCGCCCGGCCGTACAGGATCGACGGGACGTCCCAGGCATCGCGTGCGAGCCCGGTTCCCACCTTGACGTAGAGGTATGCCACGTGCAGGAGAAAGAGCCCCGCAAGCGCAGCAAGGAGGGTGCGGCGGCGGAAGAGGGATTTCATGTACGCACGGCGAGGGGTGTCTTCAGATCGTCCTGCCGGCTGCTGCGATGAAGGGGCGCAGCGTTTCCATCAGTGCTCCGAAGTTCTCAAAGGTCAGCGACTGGGGGCCGTCGGACAGGGCATTTTCCGGCGAAGGATGGACCTCGATCATCAGCCCGTCCGCTCCAGCCGCCACGGATGCGCACGACATCGAAGGGACGTATCGGGAATGTCCGGTTCCGTGGGACGGGTCGACGATGACGGGAAGGTGGGTCCGCTCCTTCAGCACGGGTACCGCCGAGAGGTCGAGCGTGTTCCGGGTCGCGTCCTCGAACGTCCGGATCCCCCGCTCGCAGAGGATCAGCCGGCGGCTTCCCTCGGAGAGACAATATTCGGCGCTCATGAGAAACTCGGTGATCGTCGTCATCATTCCCCGTTTGAGAAGGATCGGCAGCTTCGATTTCCCGATCCGTTTCAGAAGGGAGAAGTTCTGGACGTTGCGGGCCCCCACCTGCAGGATGTCGGAGTACCGGGCGACCAGTTCGACGTCCATCGGGTTCATCACCTCGGTTACGACGGGCATTCCGGCAATGTCCCCGGCCTTGCGAAGGATCTTGAGTCCCTTCTCCTCGAGCCCCTGGAATGCGTAAGGAGATGTGCGGGGCTTGAACGCTCCTCCGCGCAGCACCTGGGCTCCCGCCGCCTTCACCGCCTTCGCCGTCCGGATCATCTGCTGCTCGCTCTCCACGGAGCATGGTCCTGCGATGACGAGGAGTTTCTTCCCCCCCACGCTCACACCCGGTGCGAGTTTCACCTCCGTGGGCTCGGGTTTCACTTCCCGGCTGGCAAGTTTGTACGGCTTGAGGATCGGGACGACCCGGTCCACACCGGGGAGGGACTCGAGCGACTGGAGGACGAATTTTCCTCTCTCGTCCCCGATCGCTCCAATGACGTTGCGGGTCTTGCCGTAAATCGTGTGAGGGGTATAGCCCATCTCCTTGATTTTCCCGATGACGGTCCGGGTGTCCTTCTTGAGTGCTCCCGGCTTCATGACGATGATCATGAATATCTCCCTCCCGGTGCTCGTATAGAGGCTTTGGGAATGTAATTATAATCGGATTGCCCTCTTTATTTCCATAAGGTCGGAGGGTAACCTAAAACCGTATCCCGTGTTCCAGTGGGGGATAAGGAGGCGAGCAATGAGGAAATCGGCATTCCTGTTTCTCGTGGGACTGCTGTGCGCGGCGATGACGTCGACCGTCCAGGCCCAGCAATACGACCGTTATGAAAAATACGGCAGGCAGCCGCCGCCACCGAGGGGAGCGCCCGTCCCTCCTCCTCCGCACGCCGTGTACGGGCAGACGTACCTCTTCGGGCATCTTGGGATCTTCGAGCCGAACAATGACTCCGGCGGTCTCGAAGGCTACGATACGGGAGGGGCCTTCGACATCGGCATCGGGTCCCGCGTCTCCCCCAACCTGGCGGTCGACGGCACGTTCGTCGCGTATTCTGCGGATCGGGGGCCGGACCAAGTAACGGTGGCGCCCCTGACTTTCGGGATACGGCTCATTCTCCCTCAACCGGTCGTCGAGCCGTATGTCGGCGGCGGGGTGGGGATCTACTTCGCAAGCCTCGATGAACCCTCCACGGGGATCAACGATGACGACACGACGATCGGAGGCTATGTCTCCACGGGTGTGGATGCCTGGCTCAACCCGCGGATGGCGCTGAACTTCGAGGGGAAGTACCATTTCGCCGAGCCCGAGTTCGACGGGGTGGACGTGGATGTGAGCGGATGGACGATCAGCCTCGGGGTGCGGGTATCGTTCTGAAAAGACGCACAAAATTGCCCCACTCCGCGGTTCTCCTTCTCGGGGGGTCGGGGGCGTACTCCCTGCCGGAAGGGGCGTTGGGCTCCCGGCTGGGAACGCGGCGCGTGCGAACCCCGTACGGCTTCTCCAACCCCGTCCACCTGCATGAACGGGAAGGGTATCGCTATTTCTTTCTCTCCCGCCACGGGGAGCGTGGGTACGACAGGACCGCGCCCCATGTGAATTACCGCGCGAATATCTTTGCGGCCAAAGCCCTCGGTGTCGAGCGGATCATCGCCTGGTCCGGCCCGGGAATCGTTTCGAAAAGGATGCGCCCGGGCGACCTGGTTCTCCCCGATGACCTGCTCGATTTCACGCGGAACCGCCCCTCGACGTTCTTCGAGGGACGGGGAATCGGCTTCATCCGGCAGTTCCCGGTGTTCTGCGGGACGGTCAGGAAGTCCCTCCTGGACGCCGGGAAACACGGGGCGGATGACCTGCGGCTCCTCGACGGCGGCACATACGCCTGCACAGAGGGCCCCCGCCTGGAAACGCCGGCCGAGGTGCGGTTTCTTGCGCGGGCGGGGGCGGACATGGTCGGGATGACGCTTTGTCCCGAGGCGTTCCTCGCACGGGAACTGGAGATCTGCTACGCGCCGGTGGCGTACCTCACCAATTATGCGGAAGGCTTGCGACCGATGCCTTACCGGCGAGGGGTCCTCTTCGAAGGGATGCTGGAGAAGGGGGGGGAGGGGCGCGTCGAGAGGGCGAAGAACGCCATCCTCCCCCTGGCGCTCGCCGCGGCCCGCGCGCTGGCAGGAAAAGAAAGGAGTTGCCCCTGCGCCGTCTCGATGGAAAGATACCGTCGCGGGGGATTGATCGGTTCCGATTTCCGGACGTGGGTTTCCCCCCCGGAAAGGAAGCGGGGATGAAGGTCAAGGAGGAATACATCCGACGGGTCTGCCGGACCGTCCTCTCCCGCTGGAAGGAGAAGGGATTGATCCGGCCGAAAGCCGACGACGACGTGCTCCTGGGAAAGATGGTCGGCGAGGTGATGGCGGATTTCAGGCGGGAAGAGGAGCTCGACCGGGAGGTTACGAGTATACTCGAGAAGCACTCCGGGGAGCTGGCGCGCTCGCAGGCCAGTTCCCACCTCATGTTCCAGAAAATCAAGGAGCGCCTCGCCCGGGAGCGGAAGATCGTACTGTGAGGAGGGACGTATGCGCCTGAGCGAGGACCGTATTTCCCATCTGTCGCACCTCGTGCTCGACAGGCTGTACAAGGACGACATCGCCGATTTCCCCGACGAGGCGCAGGCGCTTCGCGAGGCGAAGAGGACCTTCGGCCACTATGTGCGGATCGAGGCCGAGGCCGACACCTTCGCCCGGCAGAAGATTGCGAAACTCTCCCGCCGTGTCCCCGAAGGAGGGAGGGAGTGGGATATTCTGTACCGGAAATACTTCGAGGAGGAAATGGGGAAGAAGAAACTGTAACTGTCGGCCAGATAAAGGATTTTAAGGTTTTTTCGTTTTCCCTCTTGACAGCAATTCCCCCGGGCAGTATATTTGCTGTTAGCACTCGGCTAAGGTGAGTGCTAACCGCCGCAAGGCAACTACCCCATAAGATTCATCAAGGAGGAGGTACCATGAAGGTCAGGCCGTTGCAGGACAGGATTCTGCTCAAGCGTGTCGAGGAGGAGGCGAAGACCAAGGGAGGGATCATCATCCCCGACTCCGCAAAGGAAAAGCCTCAAGAGGGTCTCGTGGTGGCGGTGGGCCCCGGCAAGGTGACCGACAGCGGCAACCGTGTGGCTCCCGAGGTCAAGGCGGGGGACCGCGTCCTTTTCGGCAAGTATTCCGGGACCGACATCAAGATCGAGGGTGAAGAGCACCTGATCCTTCGCGAGGACGATGTCCTCGCGGTAATCCAGAAGAAATAACCTGCGGAACAAGGAACAATAAAAAGGAGGAAGTAGAAGATGGCGAAAGAACTGAAGTTTGACGCGGATGCCCGCGCCGCGATAAAGGTCGGTGTCGATGCCCTGACGGATGCTGTCAAGGTGACGCTGGGACCCCGTGGACGGAATGTGATCATAGAGAAGTCGTTTGGCTCCCCACTCGTCACCAAGGATGGGGTTACGGTCGCAAAGGAAGTGGAACTGTCTGACAAGTACGAGAACATGGGCGCCCAGATGGTGAAGGAAGTCGCCTCCAAGACGAGCGATGTCGCAGGCGACGGGACGACGACCGCAACCATTCTGGCGCAGGCGATCTACCGGGAGGGCTCGAAGCTCGTCGCCGCCGGATACAACCCGATGGATCTGAAGCGCGGTGTCGACAAGGCGGTCGATTCGATAGCGACGGAGCTCAAGAAGATGTCGAAGCCGACCAAGGACCCGAAGGAGATCGCGCAGGTGGGGACGATATCGGCCAACAACGACGACACGATCGGCAACATCATCTCCGAGGCGATGTTAAAGGTCGGCAAGGAAGGAGTCATCACCGTCGAGGAGGCCAAGGGGATGGAGACGACCCTCGAGATCGTCGAGGGGATGCAGTTCGACCGCGGCTATCTCTCCCCCTACTTCGTCACCGACCCGGAGCGGATGGAGGTCATTCTCGAGGAACCGTACATCCTGATCCATGAAAAGAAGATCTCCAACATGAAGGACCTGCTGCCCCTGCTCGAGCAGATCGCCCGTTCGGGCAAGCCGCTCCTCATCGTGGCGGAGGAAGTGGAAGGGGAGGCGCTGGCCACCCTGGTCGTCAACAAGCTGCGCGGGACTCTCCACTGCTGCGCGGTGAAGGCCCCCGGTTTCGGCGATCGCCGGAAGGCGATGCTGGAGGACATCGCGGTTCTGACCGGAGGCAGGTCGATTGCCGAGGAGATGGGGATCAAGCTGGAGGCGGTCCAGCTGACCGATCTCGGCCGGGCCAAGCGGGTCGTCCTCGACAAGGACAACACCACGGTCATCGACGGGGCGGGCAAGAAGGCCGACATCGAAGCGCGTGTGAAGCAGATCCGGGCGCAGGTCGAGGAGACCACCTCGGATTACGACAAGGAGAAACTGCAGGAGCGGCTGGCCAAGCTCGTCGGCGGAGTGGCCGTAATCAACGTCGGCGCGGCCACCGAGAGCGAGATGAAGGAGAAGAAGGCGCGCGTCGAGGACGCCCTTCACGCGACCCGCGCGGCGGTGGAGGAGGGGATCGTAGCCGGCGGCGGCGTTGCGTACATCCGGGCGGCCAAGGTGCTGGACGGCTTGAAGCTCGCGGACTCCGACCAGATGGCCGGCGTCGAAATCGTTCGCAAGGCACTCTACGAGCCGGCGAAGCAGATCGCGATCAACGCGGGGCAGGATGGTGGCGTGGTCGTGGACAAGATCAAGAGCGGGAAGGGGAACTTCGGTTACAACGCGTCCACGGAGATCTTCGAGGACTTGATGGCCGCCGGGATTCTCGACCCGACGAAGGTGACGCGGGTCGCCCTCCAGAACGCGGCGTCAGTCGCCGGGCTCATGATCACCACGGAGTGTGCGATCGTGGATAAGCCGGAAGAGAAAGAGAAGATGCCCCCGATGCCCCCGGGCGGCGGCGGAATGTACTAAAACGGTATGTGATGAAAAAAAAGGTATAATAAGGGGTGTCCATAGAAGAGGGGGGCCGGGCGACCGGCCCCCTTTTTTAAAGGAGAGACGGACGTGCCGATTTACGAGTATCAGTGCCGCAAATGTCACGATGTGAAGGAAGCGATCCAGAAGTTTCAGGATCCGCCCCTGCGGAAGTGCCCCTCCTGCGGGGGGAAACTCGAAAAGATGATGTCTCCCGGAGCCTTTGTCCTCAAAGGGACCGGCTGGTACGCGACCGACTACGGGAACAAGGCAAACGGTGTCGGGAAGGGTGCCGCTCGCGGGAAGGGCGAGGAGAAGAAACCGGAATGCCCCGCGGCCGGCGAGGCCGGTGCGCCGGCCTGCGCAGGGTGCCCGAAAGCCGATTAGTTTCTCAGTTCCCATGAGAGGACCTCGTAAATGGCGGCGCATCTTATCGATGGGAAGGCGATTGGTGCGGCCGTCCGGGCCGAGATCAAGGAACGGGTGGGGGAATTCTCCGCCCGGACGGGGATCAAGCCGAATCTCGTGACGGTACTGGTGGGCGATGACCCGGCCTCCCGGATATACGTCCGGAACAAGGGAAAGGCGTGCCACGAGGCCGGCATGCTCTCCCAACAGATCGATCTGCCCGCCACTCTCCCCGAAAACGATCTTCTCGCCCTTGTCGCCGAACTGAACGCGGACCCCGCAGTCCACGGAATCCTCGTACAGCTTCCTCTTCCCGACCATATCAACGAATCCCGCGTAATCGAGGCGATCTCGCCGGACAAGGATGTGGACGGGTTCCATCCCATGAATGCCGGGCGGCTCCTTTCCGGGGGACCGTGCTTCGTCCCGTGCACCCCCCTCGGGATCATGAAGATGCTCGATCACGAATCCGTCTCCCTCAAGGGGAAACATGCGGTCGTGGTCGGGAGGAGCAACATTGTAGGGAAGCCCGTTGCGCTGCTCCTGCTCGCGAGGCACGCAACGGTGACCATATGCCATTCCCGCACGAAGGATCTCCCCGCCGTGGTGCGGTCGGCGGACGTCGTAGTCGCGGCGGTCGGGAAGGCGGAGATGATACGGGGGGACTGGCTTTCGCCCGGTGCCGTAGTGATCGACGTCGGGATCAACCGGCTTCCGGACGGGAAACTGGTCGGGGATGTGGCGTTCGAGGAGGCGAAGGAAGTCGCCGGGAAGATTACCCCGGTGCCCGGCGGGGTCGGCCCGATGACGATCACGATGCTCCTTCACAACACCCTGGAGGCGGCGGACCGACAGACCGCGGCGGTGTGACCCCCTGCCTGTCCCTGACGATCGCAGATACGCTCGCACCCATATGTGGGCGCGTCCGGAGAACAATAAGGACATCCGTGTGGGGTTCACCCACGTGCCGTGCTCTTACCTGGGGGACGTCGTCTTCGCCGAGCTCCCGCTGCTTGGAACGGACGTTCGGGCAGGCGAGCCGGTCGGATTGGTGGAGTCGTCGCATGCGGTCTGCGAAATCGTGGCTCCGGTTTCGGGGATCGTTGTCGACGTCAACCCCCTGGTCCAAGGGGCGCCCGAGAAGATCACCGGTGACCCGTTCGAAGAGGGGTGGCTGCTTGCGATCCGTTCATCGGATCCTGCGGAACTGGCCACCCTCCTGACCGGCGAGGAGTACGACCGGTCTTTCCCGCTGAAGGAGTAGGCGGTCTCCTACCGGATCTTGAGCGTGTGCATTTGGTAGATGAAGTGGGCGCGAATGCGCAGGTTGGGGATCGTGTAGTTCTCGGGGATCGGGTTGTAGGGCGCAGCGATGCGGATCGATCCGACCGCCTCGTCGTCCAGGATCTTGTAGCCGGAACCCTGCAGGATGTGCACGGATTCCAGGCTCCCGTCCCGCGCGATGATGAAATCGATGGTCAATTCCCCCTGTATCCCCGCGTTCGCCGCGTCCTGCGGATACTGCCAGACGAGTTCGATCTTCCGCTTGATGCTGGCGAAATAGGAGATGTACTGGATTTCCGGGGCGTTCAGTGCGGTGAGGCGAGTGCCGCCCCCTCCCTCCTCGGAGATCGCCCCTTTCTCCACGGCTTTCCCGCCCGTTCCCACTGCGCTTCCCGCGGACGTCTCCTCGCCCCGTCCCGTCTGCGGCGTTGCCTTTGCCATGACCATCTCCCCCAAAGACGGGGTCATCTCACGCAGGGATTTGGGTTTGGCCGAACGGGGCGGAGGAGAAGCTTCCCGGGCGGGCTTCGCCTCTTCCGCAGGGGCGACCTTGTCGGAGGACCGCGGGACGGGGAACTCCTTCTCGGGAGGAAGTTGGGGGTTAACGGGCAGATCGGGGACGCGGCCCACGAGTTCCCGAGGGGGAGGTATTTGCGGTTTCTCTTTCCGGAGCGGTTTGGGGGGAGGCGGCGGCGGAGGCTTCGGGCGGGCGCCCTCCACGATTCCCGGCTGGGGGCGGAGAAACTCGGTCGAGCGCGGCAGATCGGCCAGATCCACGACCATCACGTTATCGGCTCGATGCGGGGTCCAGCGGATCATCGATGCCAGCACCATGAAGATCAGATGGAGCAGGATGGACAGGACGATGCAGTTTCTCAGCAACCGGTCGCTAGGCATAAATTGCTATTATCCGACCATTCTCTCTACTTTTCAATTTCCGTTGCTCCCGATACCATAATAAGACATTCCCTCAACGAGGAGCGTTCCCATCATACCCCTGAAGGACACGGTCCCTTCCTTCCGGACGCCGGTTGTCAATTACATGTTGATCGGCCTGAACTCCGCCGTCTTTTTTTACCAGCTGACCCTGAACGGCCGGATGGTGGATTTCGCATATGCCTACGGAGTCATTCCGTTCCGCTTCGTGCATATGTTCCCCAGGGATCCCTGGGAGC
>JBAVJZ010000035.1:0-30100 GCA_049688015.1 Candidatus Deferrimicrobiaceae bacterium
AAGTCCTCGAACACGGCGAATCGGGGATCGTCGAGGGCGAAGAACGCGCGAAGTTTCTCCGGGTCCCGCCCGTTGAACGCGTCGGCGTAGTGCGTAAGGAACCTGTCAGGGTCGAATTTCATTTCCCCCTCTCGTCTCCCTCCCCTTTCCCGACACGCGGCAGACGACGGAACGTGCCGGGGAAAGAGCATCATACCGAACCCGGATGGGCAATGCCACCGGCAAGAAACGTTTCCCCGCCGTGCCGGGACGTCAGGGGGCCGGCGAACCAGCGCCGGCCCCCATCGGATTCCTCCCCGCGCCGTTTTCCTACTCCCGTCCCGCCGGGCGCCTGCCGGGCGGATACGGAGCGTACCCGTCATCATCGTCGTTCCAGAAACGGTTCCGTGTGAAGCGGCAGTCGATGACCCCTTTTTGGCAGAGCGTGTTCCGCCACTCGTACTTCAGGAAGTGGCGCTCCGCCACCCGGCGTTCCGGGGTGAACCGCACCCGGATCGAGGGGGAATGCTTCTCGTTCCCGAATCCGGTCCCTGCGGCCTCCCCGTTTCTCTCCGCCGCGAGTTTCCCCGCCGCCCCCTCATCCGGGACTCCGGGGGCGGGTGCGCGGGCTCCGCTCCTGTCCTCACGCCCCGTTCCTTCCTTCCCCCTGTTGTCATAGGTGCGTGAGAGTGGTGCGTCCTTCTCCCGGTACACCGCGACGGCTACCACCCCCATCGCCGAGTAATCCCGGAATGCACCCGCATACGAATCCCCCGGTTCCGTGAAGTAGAACCGGTTGACCGTGTCCCGGGACGTGCGCCAGCCGTCGTAGGTCTCCGATTCGTACGGACCCAGAATGTACATGCGCTCCCTGTTGCGAAGGTAGGATTTTTCCCCGGAGATGATGTTCCGTCCGTCCACGGCCACGACGACGCCGACGCGCAGTCCCGTGTTGTTCCGGATCCGGATGCCGTACCGCTCCCCTTTTTCGGCTTCCACGTAGGCGCGGTAGGTGTCGTGCCCTCCCCCTGCGCCTACACGGTAAAGGGGGAAAACTCCCTTACGGTTGGAAACGAGCTCCACATCCACGGTGGCTGCCGATGACGCGGTCGCCCATGCGCACAGCAGGAAGACCGAAAGCAGCCACAGGGACTGTCGTCCCGGGAGAACGGCAACGTGACTTCGTTTCATGGTGGTTCTCCTTTCGTCGCCAGAATGTTTGGCGGGCGGCCGCCCTCCCTTTGCCCCATGGACACGGCCGGGGACCGGATTGTTCGGAGAATATTGCCGGGATACCGTTTTATTTTCTAAATAACTAAATCCGAATATGGCTCTTCATAAAAGGAGAATCGCTTGACATCTAATGGGAATTCACATGTTAAAATAGTGGTTAAAAAATTCTGATCCGCATAAAGGAAATGAATGTAAATTTCATTCCCGGAGCACCTTGCTATGGCCTTAATGAGGATAAATACCGGTTAAGTTAGTCCTAACCGAAGCCCGGATGGGGGGGATCAGCAATGAAAGATTACCGATCAATCCGTGATGAGCTGGAGCGGGGCGACTACACCTTTCGCGGAACCTGGGAGAAGTACGGGCCTTTCCTGATTCAAAACAGGGGGGGAGAAATCCTGATCGGAGATGCCCAGTTCCAGGGGCCGATCCGCATCCAGGTAGACAAGGGAGCACGCGTGGAAATCGGCGACTATACCAGTATCAACTACGGGGTCGAGATCCACAGCAAGGTGCGCGTGACGATCGGCCGGTATCTCCTTATCGCCTGGAACGTGACGATACTGGACACCGATTACCACGGAGTCGGATACAGCCCCCCGAAACACAAACCGACCACACTGGAAGACGGAGTATGGGTGGGAAACGGTTCCACCATCCTCAAGGGGGTCACGGTGGGAAAGGGATCCATCGTCGCCGCCGGGTCGGTGGTAAACAAGAACGTCCCTCCCTTCACCGTCGTCTCGGGAAACCCGGCAAAGGTGATCAAGGAGCTCGATCCTTTCGAGGGGAAGCACGGACAAATATATGAGTACAAGTGGTGGGATCCCTCTTTCGTCCCCTTGCATCCCGACGAAGTCTATAAACCGGAACCCGACAAGTTGAAGATCCCCGCTCCCGTTGGAGACGCTTTCGCGATAAAAAGGTAGAAACTCACGCAAAAGGAAAGGTTCACGAGGCGGCGAAGAGGAAAAACCGGCTAGACGTGCAACGTCTTTCCCGGCGCGATCATGACCGGCCGGGAGTCGACCTCGAACCATATCGGGAGCGAGGAAGGATTGTAGACCCGATCCCGGGCGACCGAGAATCGCAACCTGCGCGTCGCCACAATGTAGTCCGCGATTTCCCCGGCCGTTGCGTACCAGGTGTCGTCCTTCCCGCCCGCAAGACGGCAGAAATTCTCCATGAGATCCCAGTTGTCGTCCCGGTCAAAATCGGAGCTGTGTCCCCACACAACCATGAGCACCTGTTCGGAGGATTCTTCCTTCAGGAAGCGTTCCCCCAGGGCGAGAAGGTCATGATTGTGATGACAGGTGGGATCCCAGACATGAACGTTGGCCGGGGCTTCGAGGAGGTGAGTCTCCCTGACTGTTCGGGCGTACTCGATTCCCAGCGAGGGGAGAAGACGCACCAGGTCGTCGCTGAACGTTCCGAAGGGAAAGGACATCCCCCGCACGGGATAGCCCACCAGCGCTTCCAGCGCCCTTCGGTCGTCGAGGATCTCCGTCGCTGCGATGTCGGGCGGAATTCGTTCCAGATGATAGTGATGGACCGTATGGACGGCGACTTCGTGATTCTCGTACAAGGAAACAACTTCGGAGGAACGGATCCATCCGGACCGGTCCAGCATGCCCGAATTGAGGTGGAAGGTTCCCCGGACACCGTTCCGGTTGAATATCTCGACCAGTCGCCGGTCTTGGACCGTGCCGTCGTCGTAGCTTACGGTCAATGCGCGTCTCTTTCCTTGCGGGAAGAGACGGAACCGAACCCTCGCCATGTTTCCCCGTCGATCCGGAATGGCGTCCCCTTATTTTCCCTTTGTTCGGCCGCCTTCCATGCAGATTCTTCCTGATATTATCGCCCCACAGGAGAATGGCCACGATGCGTTTTACGGAGGCGCCGTGCTTCCGGTGCCTCGAGGGGGCCCTCCATCCCCTTCCCGCGGAGAACGATGATGCGTTCCATCGGGAGATACCGGCTCTTCTGCGGGATGATTGCCCTTATCATATTAATATTTATAAGAAAACTCGATTATTCGTCAGGCAGGGAACTTTTTCCGGATCTCCTGCGTCTAAAGGGTTAGAACTCATCATTTCCCTCCGATTGGTGAGCTTGGAAAAGGGGGGCCACACGTGGCAGGGTGGCCTCCCTTTCTCCTATAGAAGAGAGGAAATCCCATATCAACCAAGGAAAAGGTCCGGAAGCAGAACGGCACCGGACTCGTACGCATAGCTTGAAAAATCCGTAACTCCTTCCTGCGCAAGAACTTCCTCGTCAACGAAAAAATTCCCGGTACAGTGCGAGCCCCTGCGGACGAGAATGGCATGCGCTGCATCGGCCACGATTTCCGGCTTCCGGCAGTTTAAAAGGGAGACCGTCCCGCCGAGCATCGCAACCGCCGCCGTGGCGATGACGGTCCGGGGCCACAGGGCGTTGACGCCGATTCCGGCGTCCCGGAACTCCTCGGCCATCCCGAGCACGCACATGCTCATCCCGTACTTCGATATCGTATAGGCGCAGTGATCCCGGAACCACTCCGGGTTTAGGGAAAGCGGCGGGCTTAAGGTAAGGATGTGCGGGTTCGCCGACTTTTGCAGATACGGGATCAGGACCCGGGAGCAGGCGTAGGTACCGCGAACATTGACCCCGAACATCAGGTCGAACCGCTTCATCGGGGTGGCAAGCGTGCCCGTAAGGCTGATGGCGCTGGCGTTGTTGACCAGGATGTCGACCCCCCCGAACGTATCGGCGGCCTTCGCGGCCGCGGCGACGATCTGCTCTTCGTGGCGCACATCCACCTGCACGGGCAGCGCCCTGCCGCCGGACGCGATGACCTCCTCGGCAGCCGTATGGATCGTCCCCGGAAGCTTGGGATGGGGCTCGACGGTCTTGGCCGCGATGACGACATTCGCCCCGTCCGCGGCGGCCCGGAGCGCGATCGCCTTGCCGATGCCGCGGCTCGCCCCGGTGATGAAGAGCGTTTTCCCCTTCAGTGTGGGCAACGATGAACCCCCGAAGACCGTTTCCGGCCCTATTCCTTTTCCGCCCGGGAGATGCGGTCGATGATCTCTTTCGCCTTGTCCTTCCCGCCCAGCCCGAAGGCCAGCCCAAGCGAAGCGATAGTGATGAGGAACGCCCCGAACAGGAACCTCGTGGCCACGCGGAGCTGCTCGAGCGCTGTCCCCGCGGCGATGATGATGATGAGATACTGGATCCCCTTTCCGAGCAGGTTCGCCTCCATGATCTTCGCGGAATCCGCGAATGCACGGGTGAACCGCCCGGCAAGGATGCCGAGCCAGATCCCCAGGCCCAGGATCAGCATCGCGAGGAAGAGATTGGGGAGGAAACCGACAAGCTCATCGAGGAGCATTTCGATGTGGGTCAGTCCCAGGGCGTGCGCCGCCGTGCCCGAGAAGGCCAGGATCACCATCCAGAAAATGATCGCTCCGACGAAGTCGAAGAGGGGGTACCGGATGTCCCCGACCCCCAGAAAACGCAGGTAGGACCCTTCCTCGGCGAATCTCTCCCAGCCGATCGAGTTCAGGATCTTGATGACGATGAACCGGACACCAAGCGCGATGGCGACACCCAAGAGGAAGACCAGGAGCGCCGCGACGAAGTTGGGGAGGAATGCCCAGATCTTCTCCAGCATGTTCTCGATGGGGTGCAGAAGGGTCTGATCTCGCATGGGATCTCCTTATCTCCCGGTGAGGATTCCGGAGAGCCGGGACGATTTCTGTTGCTGGTATCGCTTAAGGAGAATGCTGGGGACGCAGACGCTTTTCATCACCTCCTCCGTGGTATCGGGGCCGAAGAGCGAGGTGATGCGCCCCGCATGGCGGGAAGCCCCCATGAGGAGCAGGTCCGTATCCCGCACCTGTTCGATGATGGCTTTCGCGGCTTCTTTCGACCGGATCACGATCTTCTCGACGGGAAGGCGGAACGGGAGGTCCTTCGTCAACTCCTCCATCCAGGTCGTAATCCGTTGTTCCTCTCCCTTCGCAGCGGATTCGGGGATGACCCGGAGGACCGCGACGGACGATTTGAGCTCTTCGGCCAGGGCGGGGGCGATGTTCACCGCCAGCCGGCAGGACGGGGTGTCCTCTACCGCGAGCACCAGCCGTTTCACGTCGGCCAGGAGTTCCCCGTGGTATATCCCCACGTTACATGGAGCATGCTCCAGGACATTGAGGAGGACGATCTCCTGGAACTGTTCCATGAAGCCCCCCTCCCCCTCTCCCATGGGACCAAGGAGAATGAAATTGCTCTTCTCTTCCCGCGCCGTCTCCAGGATACCGTAGGATAGGCGGTGGGAGACCTTGATCAGCCGGGAGAACGCCACCTTTTGCTCGTCGGCGATGTTCTCCCCCAGGCGCAGCATCGTCCTCGCCTCCTGAATGCCCCCCGTGTACCGGTACAGGGGGACCTTGGGCGGCGCCTCGACCACGGAGAGCGCGGTAACCTCCCCCTCGTAGTTTTTTGCAAGAGAGCAGGCGATGCGCATGAGAGGTCGGATGTGAATCTGCCGGAAAGGAACGACGAGTACCCGGTAATCCTTCCGCGCCATCTCCGCTTCGGCCAGGGCAAGCACCGAAAGGGCCTCCGCCTCGGTCTTGGAGGCGTAGAGCTTGTACACCATGGTCCCGATGAGCAGCCAGGCAACAACGGACAACCAGGCCGTCGGGCTGTAGACGAACATGTACACGGCGATGAACAGCTGCGTGACGATCCCGAGGATGGGGATAAGCGGAACCAGCGGGACCCGGAACCCCCGTTTGAGGTTCGGGTGGGTCTTGCGCATCCGGATGAGGGTCACGTTCACCTGGAGGAAGACGAGCAGATACATGATATCCGCCGTGCTCGCCACGTCTTCGATCGGCAGGGAAAGCGCCATGATGATGACGATCACCGCCGAGGCGCCGATTGCCAGGTGCGGGGTCTTCCTCTCCGGGTGAATCTTTCCGAGAAAGAACGGAAGGTTGTGGTCCCGCGCCATGGCGAGGGCAACGCGGGAGGAGGAGAAGATGGTGGCAAGCAGCGCGCTCAGGGTGGAGAGAAGCCCCCCGACGAGCACGACCACCCCGCCTCCGGGGGCGAACTGCCGCGCCGCCTCGACGACCGCAAGCTCCTTCATCTTCCCGAGGAACTGCCAGGAGGCCATTCCCTCCACGTGGATGGCGCCGATCGCGACGAACGCCACCAGGAGATAGATGGGGATGACGATACTTAAGGCCAGGAAGATCGCCCGGGGGACGCTCCGTGCGGGATCCATCACCTCCTCGCTGCACTGGGCGATCACCTCGTACCCCTGAAATGCGATGAAGGTAAGCCCCATGGCGCTGAAGACGGACCCGAATCCCAACGGAAGGAAGGGGTCGAAGTTCCCCTCCCAATCCGGCATCCCATGCATGGCCCAGAGACCGAAACCGATGAACAGGATAATGACGACCACCTTGGCCAGCGTGATGATGGTCCCCGCCAATCCCGCCTCGGAAGCTCCCTTATAGTTGATGTAGGCCAACGCGAGGCACGCGACCACGGCGAGGGTCTTCTCGACGGAGAAGTACGGGATGAGAGGAATGTGGATGCCGAACCCTTCGAGCACGTGTCCGAAATATGCGCCGAACCCCAGGGCGTAGAGACTGCACGCCACCGAGGAGGCGAACCAGGTCATCCACCCGGCCAGGAACCCGTTCGGGTGGGGAAGGGAGCTTTTCACCCACAGGTATCCTCCGCCTGCGGTGTGGAAGCAGGAACCAAGTTCCGCGTACGCCATGGCGGTGAACAGCGTCACCACCCCGTTGAGCCCAAACGCGATGATCAGGCCCGGCCCTGCCACTCCCGCGGCGATCCCCGTCAACACGAAGATCCCCGCGCCGATCATCGCCCCCACGCCGATCATCGCGACGCTGAAGGCGGACATCTCCCGGCTTAACCGGACTTCCTCGGTTCCTTGGATTGTGGGTCGGGTGACGTGAGAATTTTTCTTCGTCATCTGCCCATGATGGAGGAAAGCGTTGGCTGGCGTCTACTCTCTTTATGGCACATGGCAGTCCCGTCCGGTTCGGAATTGCCTGCATAGTACCAGAAGCGGGAAGGGTGGAGTACCGGTTTCGGGCGGTCGCCTTCCCTGCCCATCGCAAAAAGGGCAATCATTCCGTGATGTTCGAGAGTAGCGCCACGGGAAGATGGCGGAACACGGCATGCAGGGGCAGCGTCTTCTTTCCGCGCCCGGAGGAGACGCTAATTTCCTCCCCCGTGATGGCGTTGCGCCACCGGTCCGGCGCCCCCTCCGGGAGGAGGAGGCCGCTTCTGGTCCCCCACGCCTCCTGCCCGAGAGGAAACGAACCCGGGGGCGAAAGACGCGTGACGAGGCGGGGAACGGCTGCGACCGCCCAGTGGGTTTTGTATTTCCTCGCAAACGCGAGGACATGTTCCTTGTTCCCCCCGGACGCCGAAAGAGGCAGATAGGCCCCGGAGAGGAACAGGTCCCGCCGCTCCCGCCGGAAGTTCAGTGCGCGGTGGGTAACGAAGAGCTTTATCCGACCATCCTTCCAGGCCGGCAGGAGCTCCCCGACCAGAGGGATAATCCCTTGGCGTTCCCGTTCCTTAAGCTCCGCGAGCAGCCGGATCCGGAGGGGGAAATCCACGGGGCCCCGGTTGTCCGGGTCGACGAGCCGCAAATCCCAAAGCTCCGCCCCCTGGTAGAAATCGGGTATCCCCGGGGAAGCGATCTTGAGCGTGAGCTGCGCCAGGCCGTTTTGCGCCCCGTAGTGGGCGACCTTGGCCTGAAACGGGAGGAAATCCTCCCGGAAGGGGGCGCCCTCCCCGTCCACCAGCAGCGCGGTGACGAAATCCCGTACCGCCCTCTCGTACTCCGGGTTCGGCCGGATCCACCGCGTATGCACCTTCGCTTCGCGGACCGCCTTGACCATGTAGTCCCGGACCCGTTCGGGAAAGAATTCCATCTCCCCGGGTTCGAGGGGCCACGCGCCGAGCAGGGTCTGGTACAAAAGGATCTCCTCGCCCGGGTCCGGCACGGGCCTGTCGCCCACCGTCCGTTTCAGCGCCCTGTTCCCATTGCTCCAATGGAGCAGCTGCTTCGCCCATTCCTCCGGGAGCTCGGAGAGGACATTGATCCGCGCCCGGATGTCCTCGCTCCGTTTCGTGTCGTGGGTGCCTGTGGCGTTCATCGTGTGCGGCCAGCGGGCGGCGGTCTCGCCCGCCCGCTTGTGGAAGGCGTTGACGGAGACGCCAAAGCCGGCGGACTCGCCTCCCACTTCGTTCAGGGAGGTGAGCCGGTTGAAAACGTACAGGGCGGTGTCCTCGTACCCCTTCGCCATGATCGGCCCCGTGAACTGCTGCCACCGCATGAGGAACCGGAGCCACTCCTCCCTCTGTCCTTCGGCGGCGAAGGCCGGGGATTCCAGCAGGAGAACCCGGCGCAGGAAATCGAACACGGGGGCGCTCGCCTCGGTGCCCCGGCGCATCGCCTCCTTCAGGGCCTTTCCGAGGTATCGCCGGTCCCGGGCGGAGATATCGAAGCCCCGGATATAGGTACGGTAGACGGGGAAGGAAGCGGTCACTTCGATCAGGGCCTGGCGCAGCTCCTTGCGCGGAAGGTCGCGGGCGTACCGGTCCTGCTCCGCCAGGCCCGCCAGGTGTTGCCCCAGGGAGTGCATCTCCCCCGCGAAGAGCGTATCCATGACCAGTTTCTTCTTCTCGTACACCATCTCCTCGAAATCCTGAGTCCCCCCGAGAAACCGGTCATACGTTTCGCCGAGAGCACGGGTGCCGGCGGCGCTCACGAAAACACCGGTTGCCGCGTTCAGGAAATCGTACCCCGTGGTCCCGGAAACCGGCCAGTCGGCTGGGAGATCCTCCCCTTCCGCAAGAATCTTCTCCACCAAAACGAAATATCCGTCCCGCGGCCTCTCGCCACCCGCCGGGGCAAGCCGGTTCCGGATCTGGGCGAGGTAGCTCATCGGGTCGTACAGTCCGTCGATGTGATCCACCCGCAGGCCTGTCACACTCCCTTCCCTCGCCAGCCGTAATACGAGGTCGTGGGTGGCATCGAATACCAAGGGCTCCTCTACCCTTATGCTTACGAGATCGCTGATGGCGAAGAACCGCCGGTAGTTGATCTCCTCGTTTGCGAGGCGCCAGAAGGAGAGCCAGTAGGGCTGCTCCGCCAGAAGACGGTCCAGGAAATCGAAACTTGCGGCATCTCCCTTCGCACCCCGGTAGTTCCGTAAGGTTTCGTCGATATGCGCCCGGACCTCTGCGCGGCCCTGGTACATCCGGTAGAGCCTCTTCCGGATCGACTCCCCCGTGCGAAACCGCTCCCCGGCCCTGGCGGGATCGGCGGAAGACGGATCAGGCAGATGTTCGATGTCGGTGATGAGGCCCCAGAGTTCCCGGAACGAAGGGTGGTCCGGGCCGAAATTTTCCTCGAGAACCTCCAGGCGGTGCGCGAGGATCCGTGCATACGACTTCAGCGCAAGGGGGAGCTTCAGGCCGTGGTAATGGACGAAGAACCCTCCCTTCTCCAGCCGGAGGGAGAATTCCTGGTTTTCGAGGACCCTCCCGTACGGGTTGCCGAGAACCGGCAGGAGGACCCTTTTTTCCAGGGCCTTCTTGGGAGAGTGCCAGTCGATGTCGAAGTACGGGGCGAAGAGGGACTCGGCCCCGTTTTCCAGGACGTCCATCCACCACCGGTTCTCGCTGCTGGCGGACATGTGGTTGGGGACGATGTCCAGTAACAGTCCCATTCCCCGCTCCTTAAGCGCCCCGGTCAACGCGTCGAACTCGCCTCTCTTTCCCAGCTCCGGGTTCAGCCGGGTGGGGTCGGTCACGTCGTACCCGTGGGAACTTCCCTTCCGGGCCTGGAGGATCGGCGATGCATAGAGGTCGGTCACTCCGAGCGTTTCGAGATACGGGACGAGCGCCCGGGCTTCCTCGAACCGGAAGCGGCGATGGAATTGAAGCCGGTACGTGGCAAGGGGGACCCGCGCAGAAGGCATCGCTCACCCCTCCGGAAGAGCCACGGAGAGCTTGCTCCCCAGCGAGGAAAAGAGACGGACCCATTCCCCGGCGTCTTCGTCCCCCAGGGCGGCACGGGACCGGTACTCGGTCAAGACGGTTTCCAGCATTTCCCAGTAGAGATTCTGGGTTTTCCAGAAGGTCACCTCGAAGGGAAGGGAGTTCCCCATCTCCACCGCAGCGTCGATTTGCGCAAGGAGGACGATGTCGTCGGCGTTCTCGCGGAACGCATGCATCATCCGCTCGATGGTCTTCCGGAGGGTGTATCCCAGACCCGCCCCGTCGAGGGTTATCTTCACCCCCTCCGCCTCGTAGAGGGTCCCCCGGATCGCATCGATGTCGAGAGTTTCGGTCTGGAAGGCGCGTTTGAGCTCTCCGTTCAGCGCCAGTTCGGCCGCCGCGTGGAAGGACTTCGACGCGGGATAGCCGATGTCGGAGAGGAACCTCATGAGGGGGGCATTCTGCATGTAGAGCTGGCGGTAGACGCCGTCGATATCGATCATGGTTGCCGCCAGGATCATGTCCAGGATCTTGCGCTGCTCGTCCCGGAACAGCAGTTTCAGGGAGTAGACTCCCGCACCGAAGTTCCGGTCCACGGCACGGATGATCTCGGGAAAATCCGCACCTGCGAAAATCTCGGTCATTTCCGCGGCCAGGGATTCATACGACTCCTTCCCCCGGAACTCCCGGATCCCGCCGCTTACGTTATGGTCCCCGAAATGGAGCACCCCGAAGGTGACGTCGGCAGATTCGCGGGTGATCTCGGAGGTGATCCGGACCCTGCCCAGGGCAAGCCGTTTTTTGCCGGCGGGCATAAGCCGGTACTCCTCCCGGTCTACCTGATAGCAGAAAATCTCCGCCCGGTCGTCGTAGCTCTCGAAGAGGGAGCTCACGGCGTAATGCGCTCCCACCTTGTGCAGATCCACCATGGCGGGCTTCACGAACTTCTCGTAGATGTGGCGGCCGTCACGGTGCTCGGGGAGGTTGCTCTTGGCGGACTCGAGCAGGGAGAGGAAGCGGTCTTCGATCCCGTCTTCCCAGAGTTCCCGGGCCAGCTGGACGGTGCGTCCCGCGTATTGGAGGACCTGCGTCGTCTCGATTCCGGACAGTTCGTCGAAGAACCATCCGCAGCTCGTGTACATCAGCATTGCATGCCGCTGGAGTTCGAGATACTTCAGCGCTGCGGTCTCCTCCTCCGCGGAAAGGTCCCGGACGGCGTGCTTGCGGAAGAACCGATCCTGGCTTTCCGGCGACCGGTCGAGGATGACCTCGATATATTCGTCCCGGGCGCTCCACGGATCCCGGAGGAGCGACCGGCTCCTCCCCTCGTATTCCGAAGCCAGCTTTTCCCGCAGCCAGTCCAGCGACTCCCGCAACGGACGGCGCCACTCCTGGTTCCATCCCGGGCGCCCGCCGGAGTTGCAACCGCAGTCGCTCCGCCACCGCTCGACCCCGTGGGCGCAACTCCAGGAGGTGTATTCGTAGATCTCCACCTCGTGGGCCGGGGGGTGCTTCTCGAGGAACTCGCCGTAGTTGGTGATCCGGGCCAGCCCGTTGGCCTCGATGTGGTGGATGGCGTAGGAAAGCGCCATCTCCCCGTGCGCGTGATGATGGCCGTAGCTCTCGCCATCGGTGGCGATGTGGACGAGCTGGTAACGGCCGCCGCGGCCCTCGGGAAACGCCCCGAGGATTCGGTTGGCGAACACCTCCCCGTTGTTGAGCAGCCCCTCGAAAGCGACGGCACGGGAGACGGGTCCGTCGTAGAAAAAGACGGCGATCGTCCTCCCGGAGGGAAGCCTGAGCCTGTAGGGAGCTTTGGGGTCGATGCGTCCCCCGGTCACGTCCTGCCACTCTCGGCTTCCCTTCTTCCGCACGCGGTGCGCCTGGTGCGGTTCCAGGATCGCGTACCGGATCCCCTCCTTCGCCATGATGTCCAGGCTCTCCAGGTCGACCGCGGTCTCCGGAAGCCACATCCCCTCCGGCTCCCGCCCGAAGCGATGCTCGAAATCCCGTATTCCCCAGAGCACCTGCGTGCGCTTGTCCCGGCCGTTCGCCAGCGGGAGGATCATGTGGTTGTGCGCCTGCGCGATGGCGGATCCGTGCCCCGAGAAATGCTCCCGGCTCTCCCGGTCCGCATCCAGGATCGCCCGGTAGACGGCCGGCTCCTTGTCCTGCATCCAGGAGAGGAGCGTCGGGCCGAAGTTGAAGCTGATCTTCGCGTAGTTGTTGACGATGTTCACGATCCTGCCGTTTCCGTCCATCACCCGGGAAGCGGCGTTGGACGCGTAGCACTCGGCGGTGATCCGTTCATTCCAGTCGTGGTAGGGATAGGCCGAGTCCTGAAGCTCCACCTCCTCGAGCCACGGGTTCTCCCGGGGAGGCTGGTAGAAGTGGGCATGGATGCAGACGTATCGTTCCATTGGCGGTTGCTCCTTATGTCTTCGAGAACAGCACGAGCGACTTGGGGGTAAGGGGAAGCGCCACGCTGCCGTGCGAGCGAAGGCTCTCCGGGAGGGAGGTGCCGGTTCCGCCCCACCGTTCCTCTGAGGAATCCACAAGCTTCTCCCACCGGCCGGGCGGAAGGGGCAGCGCGAGGGAGACCGGCGCGGACCCGAAATGGAAGACCATCGCGGTCTGGCCGGTTCCTTTCCACCGCCTGACGAAAAGCACCTTTTCGTTTTCGAAGGCCATGACCTCCATGTCTTCCTTGCTCAGCCAGGAGAGTACCGGGTGGTCCTTTCTCAGCAGGAGAAGTTCCCGGTAGAACGCCAGCAGCGTCTTGTGGTGCCCGCTTCCGCACAGACGGGGGTCGATCCGGGAACGCAGAAAGGTCGCCTCGTCCTGCGGGTCGGGGATCTCCCCCTTCCATTGAAAGGCGGCGAACTCCTCCCGGCGGCCTTTGCGCACCGCCTCGACGAGGTTCTCATCGGAGTGGCTGATGAAATACAGGAACGGCGCGGGCTCCCCGTACTCCTCCCCCATGAAGATAAGAGGAAGGAAGGGAGAGAGGAGAACGGCCCCCGCGGCGAGCTTTACATCCTCGAAGGATACCAGGTTCGCCAGCCTCTCGCCATGCAGCCGGTTCCCCACCTGGTCGTGGTTCTGCGAGAATACGACCAGCTGCCGGGCGCCGATCTGCCGGGACGAGTTGCCGTGCCGGCGGCCGCGGTAGGAGGAGTAGCCTCCCGAGTACACGAACCCTTCCGCATACGCCTTGGCCAGATGTTCGAGGTTCCCGAAATCCTCGTAGTACCCTCCCCTCTCCCCGGTCAGCACGGTGTGGAGGGCATGGTGAAAATCGTCGTTCCACTGGGCGGACAGGGCCAGTCCCCCGTACTCCTTCGAGGTGACCACACGCGCATCGTTCAGGTCGCTCTCCGGAATCAGGTACATCTTCCGTTCGGTCCGCTCGGCAAGATTCCGCACCGTGTCGGCCAGTTCCGCGAGAAACGGATAGGCGCTGAAATCCATGATCCCGTGGATCGCGTCCAGCCGGAGAGCATCCACGCGATATTCGGCAAGCCAGCACAGCGCGTTTTCGAGGAAGTACCGCCGGATCTCGTCGCAGTGGGGGCCGTCGAAGTTGATGGCAGCCCCCCAGGGGGTCCGGTACCTGTCGGTGAAGTAGGGGCCGAACGCTCCCAGATAGTTCCCCTCCGGGCCCAGGTGGTTGTAGACCACGTCGAGAACGACCGCCATCTCTCTTCGGTGGCAGGCGTTCACGAGATTCTTCAAGCCCTCGGGGCCCCCGTAGCTGTCCTGCACCGCGAACGGGTACACCCCGTCATACCCCCAGTTCCGGTTCCCCGGGAACTGGGCCACCGGCATCAGTTCGAGCGCCGTGATACCGAGTTCCCGGAGTGCGTCCAGGCGGGGGATGACGGCTTCGAAGGTCCCTTCCTGGGTGAAGGTCCCCACATGCAGCTCGTAGAGGATGTAGTTCTCGAGGGAGAGGCCGGTCCACTCCGCGTCCTCCCATCGAAAGGCGTCCCGGTCGACGACCTGGGAAGGGCCGTGGACCCCCTGGGGCTGGTGCCGGGAGGCCGGATCGGGATGCTCCATCTTCCCGTCCAGGCGGTACCGGTAAAGGGCACCGATCGGAGCTTCCTCCGCCACCCCGATATGGTACCCCCGCGTGGTCCGTTCGAGCGCCACGTTCGCCTCCCGCGGGGAGAGAAGGCGTACCTCCACCCTCTTCGCGTTCGGGGCATAGACAAGAAACCGGCAACGGCCGTCCCCGAGAGGAGTCGCTCCCAGTTCCAACCGGTACGTTTTTTTCACCCTTTTGTCGCCTCGCTCTTGAAGAACACGGCTGACAGGGGGGGAACGACGATGGTCAGCGTATGCAGCCTGCCGTGGGAGGAGATCGGTGCCGCTTCCACACCGCCGATGTTCCCCTGCCCGCTCCCGCCGTACTCCGGTGCGTCGCTGTTGCGCACCTCCCGCCAGAAACCTCCCCGGGGCACTCCCACGAGGTAGTTGTGGCGGGGGACGGGAGTGAAGTTGCAGACGACGAGGAAGATGTCTTCCGTGGAACTCCCTTTCCGCAGGAACGAAAGGACGCTCTGCTCGCCATCGTTGCAGTCGACCCACTCGAATCCGGCCGGGTCGAAATCGAGCTCGTGCAGCGCCGGCTCGCTGCGGTAAAGGGCGTTGATCTCCTCCACCCAGCGGGAGAGACCCGCATGCGAGGGATCCCCGAGGAGGTGCCAGTCAAGGCTGCTGTCGTGGTTCCACTCCCTCCACTGGCCGAATTCCCCGCCCATGAAGAGGAGCTTCTTCCCCGGCTGCCCGTACATGTATCCGTAGAGAACGCGCATGTTGGCGAACTTCTGCCAGGTGTCCCCGGGCATCTTGCCGATGAGCGATCCTTTTCCGTGCACGACCTCGTCGTGGGAGAGAGGGAGAACGAAGTTCTCCGTGAAGGCGTATACCAGCCGGAAGGAAAGCTTGTTGTGGTGGTATTTCCGGTGCACGGGGTCCTGCCCCATGTACACGAGGGTATCGTGCATCCATCCCATGTCCCATTTCATGCCGAACCCGAGTCCCCCGGCGTAGGTCGGGCGGGAGACCATGGGCCATGCGGTCGACTCCTCCGCGACCGTGATGATGTCCGGGCGTTCCTTGTAGACCTCCTCGCTGAACCGCCGGAGGAATGCGATCGCCTCGATGTTCTCCCTGCCGCCGTACTGGTTCGGGATCCACTCTCCCTCCTTGCGCGAATAGTCGAGGTAGAGCATCGACGCCACGGCGTCCACGCGCAGGCCGTCGATGTGGAATACGTCGAGCCAGTAGTAGGCGCTGGAAAGAAGGAAGCTCTGCACCTCGTGGCGACCGTAGTTGAAGATCTCCGTGTCCCAGTCGGGGTGATGCCCCTGCCGGGGATCGGCGTGCTCGAACAGGTGGGTCCCGTCGAAGTAGTTCAGCCCGTGGCCGTCCTTGGTGAAGTGGGAAGGAACCCAGTCGAGGATCACCCCGATGCCGTGGCGATGCAGGGTGTCGACCAGATACATGAAATCCTGCGGCGTCCCGTACCGGCTGGTGGGGGCGAAGAACCCCGTGACCTGGTACCCCCAGGAGCCGTAGAACGGGTGCTCCATCACGGGGAGAAATTCCACGTGGGTGAAGTTCATCCGCGTGAGGTATTCGACCAGCCGCGGCGCCAGCTCCCGGTAGGAGAGCATCCGGTTCCCTTCCTCGGGGACCCGCATCCAGGATCCGAGATGCATCTCGTATATGGAAATCGGACGGTCGGCGCCGTTGTTGCCGCTCCGGTCCTTCATCCACTGCCCGTCCTCCCACTCGTACCAGAGGTCCCACACGACGGACCCGGTATCCGGGGTAATCTCCGCATGAAAAGCGAACGGATCGGCCTTGTCGTACCGGTATTCGCTCGCCCGGGAGACGACGTGGTACTTGTATGCGCTCCCGCGCGTGACGCCGGGGATGAACCCCTCCCAGATCCCGGACGCCCCCTTTGCCCTGAGGGGGTGGGAAGCGCTGTTCCAGCCGTTGAACGTCCCAGTAACGAATATTTGCTTGGCGTTGGGGGCCCACACGGCGAAGTAGGTTCCCTCCTCGCCGTCCACGGTCATGAAGTGGGATCCCAGTTTTTCATAGAGCCGGTAGTGGCTCCCCTCGTTGAAAAGGTACAGGTCCTGGTCGTTCATAAGAGACACGTCGTATCGCATGGCCTATCCTACCTCCTCCCTGGTCGGCTTCCGTTCCTGTCCCGCGGGGGACCCCAGGCCGGCCTCCTTCCCTTTCCGAAGACGGTCCACTTCCCGGAGGATGCGGATCACATGGGGCATCTCACGGATCTCCTCGAACCCGTGGCGGGCCTTCCGGAGCCAGTTCGGCCGCTCCTTCGAGGTTCCGG
Organism: Candidatus Deferrimicrobiaceae bacterium; assembly: GCA_049688015.1. Classification (GTDB taxonomy): domain Bacteria; phylum Desulfobacterota; class Deferrimicrobia; order Deferrimicrobiales; family Deferrimicrobiaceae; genus CSP1-8. The sequence continues at coordinate 16,634 of JBAVJZ010000035.1, forward strand.
GCACGTTCTGCGGGTTCGTTTCGAGGTACAGATCCTCGAGGTTGACGATGACGACGCCGGCCCTGCTCCCCGCCAGGAACGAAAGACATGCTGCGAGGACCTCTTCCGCCCCCGATCCGGAACGTTCCAGCCATCCGTGGCGGCGAAGGAAGGCCGCGAGGGCCCCCTTTATCCGGGAGCGCATGGTTCTTTCCTCCCGGCTCCCCTTTTCGTCGAGCAGGCCGAGTGCAAGACGGTCGTCGATGTCCCGCCCTTCCCAGAAGGAAGCGAACGGGGGCATGTCGTGGGTGTTCAGGCACCCCAGGGATCCCGCCGGTACGGCTTTCAGTGCGTGGGCGGGATCCGGGGAAAGCCCGAACTGGACGACGGACATCCGGGACAGGCCGTGTCTCGCCATCGCTGGCCGGACATAGGGCGGGACGGTCCCCAGGTCCTCCCCCACGAGGCGGACTCCGTGCCGGTGCGACTCGAGGGAAAGGATGGCGTACATCTCTTCGGCCGGGTACCGGACGTAGGTCCCCTCCCGGGCGGTCACCCCCTTCGGAACACAGAAAAACCGGTGCAGGCCCATCACATGGTCGATCCGCAGGATCCCCGCGTGACGGAACTGGTGGCGCAGGCATTCCCGGAAGTACCGGAATCCCTCTTCTCGGCTTCGCACGGGGTGGAGGGGCGGAAACCCCCAATCCTGCCCCTGGGTGAAGAAGTCGTCGGGCGGCGCCCCCGCGGAGACATCCAGTACGAACAGGTCGCGCTGCCGCCAGACATCGTAGCTGTCGTAGCTCACACCGAGCGGCAGATCCAGGTAGAGTGCCTCCCCCCGCTCCCGGAACCGTTTCGACATCGAGTGAAACTGCTCTCCTACGACCCATTGTGCGTAAAGATGGTACTTCTTCGCCTTCTCGTCATAATCTTTCGGCGTGATCGCCCCGTCCTTGAGCGGCGCGGGCCAGGCAGCCCAGGGGGCCCGCTGTTTCTCCCCCGTCGCCCGGAAGGAAGCGTATTCTTCCGCCTCGGGATTTGCCGTTAAAAATTCCCGGAACCCCTCCCGACGCGAGGGAACGTTCCCGGAGAAGAACGACAGGACCAGTTCCTCGATGACCTTCCGCTTGAGGGCCATTCCGCGCCGGTAGTCCACGAGCGGACCGTTGCGCAGGGAAGCGACCTCCGCCCGGAACCCGGGGGAAGAGAACAGCTCCCGGGCCGGGGGGCACGGTGCGAATTCGGGGACGCGGGTAACGTCCAGGTAGAACTCGTTCCAGAAAAGGCGGCTCGCTGGGGCGTACGGGCTCGGGTTGAACGGCTCGGAGAGGAACGCGGCAAGCAGCGGCAGTGTGCCAACCACGTTTCCCCCCATCCCGGATACCCACTCCATCAGGGAGGAAAGATCGGAGAGGTCGCCGCTCCCCAGGCTCCTTTGGGAATGAAGCGCGTAGAGAGGGAGGAATACCCCCCACGTCATTCCCTCATCACCTTCACCGGATCGGTACGCCTTGCGCGGGGCGGAAAGCACCAGGGTTTCCGAGGTCTTCCCGCAGATCTCCACCGTCAGATTGTGATATCCCCATGGCAAGTTACCCGGAAGGTCGATCGTCTTCATCACGTACCGCCCGCTTTCGACTTCCTTTTCCTGCGCTGCCGGAAGGCGGGAAAGATCGCGCGTAAGCTCCCGCACGCTTCCGTCCTCGAGGCGAAGACGGAAGCCGATCCGGGCATCCGACGCCGTGTGCGGGAGTCGAACCGGGAGTTCCCCGGTACCGCCGTCCCAGACCACCACGACCGGATCGCACGGACGGCGCCACCGGGCCTGTTCGTGCTCCCGCAGCGCGTCCCGGGCGTCTTCCGCCTTCTCGAGCGGCGCCCCGAGCGAGCGAAGAACAGCCAGGATCGTGCGGGGAGAGACCGTAACCCTGTTGTGAGCGATGTCGTGATAGGCGATCTGGACGCCGTACGCACGCGCCAGCCGCCCGAGCGGACCCATCCCCCCGGTTTTGGCCCCTGCTGCCGTCACTCGGCCGTTTCCAGCAACTGCAGGATCCCGCGAAGGGGAAGTTTCACCCAGTCGGGACGGTTGTTCAGCTCGTACCCCAGTTCGTAGACCGATTTCTCGAGGAGGTAGACGGAAAGCAGCAGGGAGAGCTCATCCCTCGACTTCGGGAGAAAAGAGGCCTGTGCGGAAGCCCCGAGGTACGACGAGAGAAACGCTGCGGAGACCCAGAGAGTCCAGCAGTTCGCCCACGGTTCGAGCCGCGAGGGGTCGGCCGGCCGGAACCCTCCTCCTCCCATCTTTCCGATAAGCGGTGCATTCGCCGCGTAATGGAAGGAGCGGAGCATGCCCGCCACATCCCGCAGGGGGGACCTCTTTATTTTTCGCGAGCTCAGGGAGTGGGCCGGCTCCCCCTCGAAGTCGATGATCACGAAGTCCTTCCCCGTGAAGAGAACCTGCCCGAGGTGGTAGTCCCCGTGGACGCGGATCCGCATGGCCGTGATCTTCCGGTCGAGGATGGACCGGAAGCGTTTCAAAATCTTGTCCTGGAGGTCCAGAACCTGCTTTGCCTCCTCCCGAACCGCTTCCGGAAGAGTCCGGAGACGCTTCTGGAGAAGAGGCAGGGTCTGGGAGGTGAGGTTCCGCATCGACTGGTAGAGGGAGCGCTGGTAGTGCGACGAGAAGGACTCGGGGGCAAAAGAGGGGTCCTCGACGTTCGACGCCAGTGCGACATGCATCTCCGCCGTGCGCTGCCCCATCTGGCGTGCCGAGACGAGGTAGGTCCCGATCAGATCCGCCGCAAGTTCCGGGACCTCCTTGCCGACCATCATCAGCGCGGACTGTATCGGACAGGCCGCGGTTTCCGTCTCGGGGGACAGGGACATCGCTCTTTCGTAATACCGGCCCAGGTAGTCCAGCGTGTATTTCCAGGCATCCCCCTGGTTCGGAACGAATCCCTGGAGGATGGCGAGTGTAATCGGCTCCTCGTGGTTCCTCCGGTATTCCAGCGCGCCCGCCACGGGAGGAATGTGGGGAAACCGCGCCCGTTCCGTCAGAAAGGCGCCGATCTCGAGGTCGGGGTTTTGCCCCTCGTCGAGCTTCCGGATGAGTTTGAGGATCAGCCGTTCCCCGAAGAAGACGGAGGTGTTGCTCTGCTCCGCTTTGCTGAGGGCGGATGGCAGGTGCTCCGATTCCGCTCCCCGGAGGCGCCGGAAGGCCCGTGTAGGGTAGGCCACGATCTCGCCGTGATCCCCCCGGAACCGCCGCCTGTGCCCGATCGCCTGGAGAAAGAAGTCGCACACGTCATTCTCGAGGAATGCGTCGTAGACGACCCCGTCCTGGCCGCCGTTGCCCCGTTTGACCGTAAGGCGCGCGACTACGGCTTGGGGATGCTCCTTCTGCACCTGCGCCGACCGCTCCCCGGACGCGAAAACGAGAGGCATGCTGTAGATCTCCGGGTCGCCCTCGGAGTACTCGACCTGTGCCATGGCAAGGACGGACGGGGGAGACGTGCCGGGAAGCGGGACCGCTTCCCGGATGGTCGTGGACTTTATTCGCCGTGCCTTTCCTCCGAACCAGCGGCGCATCTTGAGGTAATCCGGTAGGATCCTTTCCAGCCCCCCTTTTCCCCCCTTCCGGAAAAGGTTCTCCCAGCTCCCCGCCACCTGGAGCTCCGGCACCTTGCGCTCCTCCGGCACCGGGCCGATCTCGCCCGCGGAGAGCTGCTGATGTTCGAGAGCAAACCAGTAGAACGCGTGGGGACCGAGCGTGAGGAAGTACGCCTGCTCCCTGATGACGGGAAACTCCGTCTGCCCGAACAGTTCGACGGGGATCCTGCCCTGGAAGGCGGAGAGGTTCAGCTCCACGAACTGGGAGAACCGGGAGAGGTTGGCAACGACGAGGATCATCTCTTCCTCGTAGCTGCGGATGAACGCGAGTACCCTCGGGTTATCGGGGTAGAGGAACTCGATCGTTCCGCGGCCGAACGCCTGGAACCGCTTCCGCAGGGAGAGGAGGCGCTTCATGTACCAGAGAGGAGAGCTCGTGTTGTTCTGCCGCGCTTCCACGTTGACCGTCTCGTAATGGTAATCCGGGTCGATGTTGACGGGCAGGAAAAGCCTCTGGGCGGGAGCACGCGAGAACCCGGCGTTCCTGTCGGCGCTCCACTGCATCGGGGTGCGTACCCCGTTCCGGTCCCCGACGTAGATGTTGTCTCCCATCCCGATTTCGTCGCCGTAATAGATGACCGGCGTCCCCGGCAGGGAAAAGAGGAGAGCGTTCATCAGCTCGAACTTCCGCCGGTCCTTCCCCAGCAGGGGAACCAGCCGCCGACGGATTCCCAGGTTGATCCGCGCCTGGTGGTCGTGGGCGTACACCCGGTACATGTAGTCCCGCTCCTCGTCGGTGACCATCTCGAGCGTCAGTTCATCGTGGTTCCGCAGGAAGAGAGCCCACTGGCACACATCGGGAATCTGCGGCGTCTGCGTCAGGATGTCGATGATGGGGTACCGGTCCTCCATCCGGACGGCCATGAACATCCGGGGCATGAGGGGGAAATGGAAGGCCATGTGGCATTCGTCCCCCTCGCCGAAATAGTCGACCGCGTCCTCCGGCCACTGGTTCGCCTCCGCCAGGAGCATCCGGTTGCGGAACTTGTCGTCGACGCGCTTCCGTATGGCCTTGAGCGCCTTGTGCGTCTCGGGGAGGTTTTCGCAGTTCGTCCCCTCCCGCTCGATGAGATAGGGGACCGCGTCCAGCCGCAGGCCGTCCACGCCCATGCCGAGCCAGAACTGCAGCACCCGGAAGAGCAACCTCCCCACATCGGGGTTGTCGAAATTGAGATCCGGCTGGTGGGAGTAGAACCGGTGCCAGTAGTAGGCGTTGGCCACCGGGTCCCAGGACCAGTTGGAACTCTCGAAATCCTTGAAGATGATCCGTGTCTCCCGGTACTTGTCCGGGGTGTCGTTCCAGACGTAGAAATCCCGCCACTTGCTCCCCCGGGGAGCACGCCTGGCCCTCTGGAACCACGGGTGCTGGTCGGAGGTGTGATTGACGACCAGCTCCGTGATCACCCGGATCCCTCGCCGGTGCGCCTCGCGCAGGAACAGCCGGAAGTCGGCAAGCGTCCCGTAGGAGGGGTGTACGTTGTTGTAGTCCGCAATGTCGTACCCGTCGTCCTTCAGGGGAGAGGGATAGAAGGGGAGGAGCCAGAGGGCGGTGATCCCGAGGTCCTGGAGATAGTCCAGCTTCCCCGTGAGCCCCCGGAAGTCCCCCACCCCGTCCCCGTCGCTGTCGTGGAAGGACCGGACGTGCAGCTCGTAGATGATCGCGTCCTTGTACCAGAGCGGATCGTCATCCAGCGTGTAAAGGCCTTTCCTCTTCTCCGCCATAGGCGTAATCCCCCCCTTGTTACGCCATCCCGTTACAGGAAGTAGTCGAAATCCCGCTCGGTCCGGACCTTCCGCCGGATGCGGATGATGTGCGCAGGCACCTCCGCGGGGTTGAGCTGAAAGTAGACTCGTTCGCCGTGCCACAGGTACCTCGCCCCGCTCAGCAAATCGTGTCCCTGGAACGGGGTCGCCGGGTCAAGGCCGAGACGGGAAAGCGGAAAATCGACCCATCCCGACTGGGTGTGGTGGGGATCGAGGTTGACCACCGTCAGTATGATGCTCGACAGGTCGTCGCTTGCCTTGCTGAAGGCGATCATCTGCTCGTTGTCCACGGGATGAAACGCAAGGTTCGCGTCGGCCTGCAGGCACGGGTTTTCCCGCCGGATCCGGTTCACCAGCCCGATGAATTCCTTCAGGCTGTCCGGCCTCCCGATGTCCCAGTGCCGGATCTCGTACTTTTCCGAATCGAGGTATTCCTCCCGCCCCGGTTCCAGAGGCCGGTTCTCGCACAGCTCGAAGGCGGGTCCGTAGATGCCGTAGCTGGCGCCCAGCGTGGCTGCCAGGACGAGGCGCGCCATGAACGCAGGCCTTCCCCCGAACTGCAGCTGTTCCGTCAGTATGTCGGGGGTGTTCGGCCACAGGTTGGGGCGGAAGTACTCAACGACCTCGGTCTGCGTGAGCTCCTCGAAATAGTCCGCCAGCTCCCACTTGGAATTGCGCCAGGCGAAGTATGTATACGACTGCGTGAATCCCACCTTCGCGAGCCGGTACATGACCTTGGGCCGGGTAAACGCCTCGGCGAGAAAGATGGCCTCGGGATACTTCTGTTTGATCTCCCCAATCAGCCATTCCCAGAATTCGTACGGCTTCGTGTGGGGGTTGTCCACCCGGAAGATCCGGATCCCCTGATCGGCCCAAAATCGGAAGATGGAAAAAAGTTCCTCCCACAACGCACGCCAGTGCTTCGTTTCGAAATCGAACGGATAGATGTCCTGGTACTTCTTCGGCGGATTCTCTGCGTACTGGACGGTGCCGTCGGGCCTGAGGCGGAACCATTCCGGGTGCTCCTTCACGTAGGGATGGTCCGGGGAGCACTGGAAAGCAATGTCAATGGCGACCTCGATCCCGTACTCCCCCGCCTTCGCCACAAGGTGGCGGAAATCCTCGAGGGTCCCCAGCGCGGGGTCGACCGCCTTGTGTCCCCCTTCTCCGGATCCGATCGCCCAGGGGCTTCCCACATCGTCCGGACCGGCGCCGACGACGTTGTTCTTCCCTTTCCGGTGGGTCCGTCCGACCGGGTGGATCGGGGGCAGATAGAGAACGTCGAAGCCCATCTCCGCGACGTAGGGCAGTCGACCTGCGACGTCCCGCAAGGTGCCGTGACTCCCCGGCACAGGGGCGCAGGACCGGGGGAACAGTTCGTACCAGGTGCTGTACCGGGCCCTTTCCGGATCGACCGTCACCGCAAGTTCCCTCTCGTAGACCGTCTCGAACCGCCGGTCGGGGTACCCCCCCATCCGGCGCGCCAGCCCCTTGTCCAGGGCTTTCGGGACAGCCTCGGCCGCTTCCTTTTCGTCCTTTACCTTCAGGGAGCCAGCCGCCTCCCGCAGGGATTCCCTGTCCACGCCCCTTGCCCGCCCGGCCGCCTCGTCGATCAGCATCGAACCCACCAGCAGATCGACCCGGACGTCCTGTCCCGCATCGGCTTTCTTCGCGAGGTCGCGGCGCCATGTGCCGAAGTGGTCGACCCAGGCCGTTATTCCGTAAAGGGAACGACCCAGGGAAGTGACGGGGAATGTTCCGGTCCACCGGTCGTTGCCCAGTTCCCGCATGGGGACTTCCCGCCAGGAGGCATCGCCACCGTTACGGTAGCGAAGGACGGCCGTGATCACGTCGTGGCCGTCGGTGTGGATGTCGGCCGTGACGGTCACCTTCTCGCCGACGGTCCTCTTGATGGGAAATCGGCCTCCGTCGATCTCCGGGGAGACGTTCTCGATGACCACACGGCGCTGGGTTCCCGCGGTGATCCGTTTGCCTCTTCCTGTACGCGCATTCATTTCCATGCCCGGTTCTCCCCAATTGGCAAAACTATAGCCCCAATCGCTGGTACGATGCATATCGTTCAGGAGGCGTTCCCGCACTGTTTGGGAGCAGGATCGGCGGGGATACCAAATACTTGAAATATCGGTATTATATCTCACAAAGGTTGCCCGGACAAGGCGCCGGAAACGATTCCCACGATAGAATGTTCCTGTCCGGTGAAACCGTGTTTTGTCAGGAGATCAACCGAATTCCGCCCGATAAATCTTTACGGAAAAGGAGCATGCCGTCATGAAGCTTACCACGGGCAATCGTCTTCTGATCCTTCTGGGGGTCGCGATCGTCGTCATCGTGGGTATCGGATTCCTCGCGGCAGAGAAGGTCCTGCCTCTCTTCGGAAGCCTGCGCGAAGATTTCGTCAAGGCCCTGTACCGTCCCTACATAAACATCGGGGACATCCCGATCACGCCGGTTTTCCTCATCAAGACCTTCGTGTTCTTCTTCCTCCTCCGGATGGTTGCCCAGATGACCCGTCGCCTCATGGAGAACCGGGTCCTCGTACGCACCTCCCTCCATCCCGGGCAACAGTATGCGTTTGCGCAGATCGCGGCATACGTCGTCTTCCTCTTCGGGTTGCTGATCGGCCTCCAGTGGGCAGGGGTGAATATGAGCAGTCTCGTCATTCTGGGAGGCGCGGTAGGTATCGGGGTCGGTTTCGGCCTGCAGAACATCGCGAACAATTTCGTTTCGGGGATCATCCTCCTCATGGAGCGTCCGATCCAGGTGGGGGACCGGGTCGAGGTGGGCGACACCAACGGGGACGTGGTGAGGATCGCTGCGCGCGCCACCTGGATACGCACCAACGACAATGTCGTGATGATCATACCGAATTCCGAGTTCATCAACAGCCACGTGACGAACTGGACCGCCAACGACCGCCAGGTGCGCTTTCCTATCCCCCTGGGCGTCTCGTACAAAAGCGACCCGGAGGCCGTGCGCGACGTCCTCATGGAAGTCGCCGACCAGCACCCGGACGTTCTGACCATTCCGGAGCCGGAAGTCGTCTTCATGGGATTCGGCGACAGCTCGCTCGATTTCATCCTGAACGTCTGGACCGTGACGAGGGTCCAGTACCCGAAGATCCTGGCCAGTGAGATCTACTTCATGCTCTTCAAGGCGTTCAAGGAGCGCGGGATCGAGATCCCCTTCCCGCAGCGGGACCTCCACGTGAAATCGGTATCGGTCCCCATCCCGGTGTCGAGCGCGAGATAAAGCGGTGCGGCCTTACTGGTGGGTCGCCAGGTCGAAGGTCCAGTAGAGGGCGGCGGGGTTGCCCTGGTACTGCCCTTCCGCGAAGGCCGCACCGATCTCCGCGAAGGCGGGGTTCATGATGTTGCGGCAGTGGCCTTCGCTGCCCAGCCACCCTTGCATCACGGCGGAGACCGATTGGTAGCCCACGGCGATATTTTCCCCGTACGTCCACCAGTCGTACCCTTCCCGGGTGATCCTCTCCCCGGCAGTGCTGCCGTCCGACCCTGTGTGCGAGAAGAGTTGATGGATCGCCATGTCCTCGGAGTGGAGGTAGGCAGCCATGGCGAGGGTATCGTTCCATGCCACGGGAGGCGCGGCATCATAGGGGTCGGCTCCGCATACCCGGCTCGCCGAACGGGCCTGGTTGACGGCACCCAGAAATTCCTGGCGAATCGAATCGATTCCGGGAACTCCCGTCCCCGTCCCCGGGTCCCCCGGCGGAGAAGGTGAGGGGGAAACGGTTCCCGAATCCCCTCCACCGCATCCGAACAAAAACGACAGCGCGACCGCGAACAGGAAGAGAGAAACCCGTTTCATGCAAATCTTTGGGGTCCGCACAGGCGGCCCCTTTCGTTCATTCATTAAGGTTATTTCGGAACAACTCCTCCTTAACCTTAAAGGGATCAGCGTAGTACCCGTTGACCCTTTCTGCTTTGTTTTGTATATGGATTTTCCTATCAGGGGAGATTCGTCGTCGTGAAGGGGGGGAGGACACCTAATACGCGATGACTCGTCCCGCCCCCATGGGAATGACCACCTTGTCGCCGAACTTTCCCCTGAAGTACTGGATGGTCTTACTCCCGGTGCAGTGTCCTCCATGGAAGGTAAACCCCTCGGCCTTGATGGAATCGGTATATGCGACCGCTTCCACCAAGACCTTCTCGTTTGCGTTCTTCAGGTGCAAACCTCCAACAACGGAGAGCAGTTTGTCGTTGGGGAACTCCTTTTGGATGGCCTTGAGGATATTGATGTACCCGGCATGGGCGCAGCCAAAGATGGCGACCAGTCCGCGGGGAGTCTTCACTACCAGGGTGGCATCATCCATGATCGGACATGGTCCGGTTCCATCCTCGTTGAAGTACTTTCCCCCGACCGGGGCGTAGCTCCCCGGTTCGCGGGGGATATCGGTGAAGAAGAACAGACCTTCATCCAGCTTGACCGTGTGGTTTACGGTTTTGAACACAGGATCGGCATATTTTCGGGCCAAGAAAGGCATATCCAGGACGCGGACGGGTTCCCCTTTCTTGATCTGGTACTGCTTGGCCCAGATGTAGGGATGGCCGTATACGGGAGGCATCCCTATCAGGCGGGGGTAGAATGCCAGACCACCGGTGTGGTCTTCGTGCCCATGGCTGATAATGATTCCGGTCAGGTCAACGAGGCTTTTATTCATCCGCCCGGCGTTCTGCAGGAAGATGTCTGTGCTGCCTGTGTCCATCAGCCATCGGTGGCCGTTAGGCAATTCGATGAGAATCGAGAGGCCGTGTTCTGCCAGGCACTTGTCCGACGCGACCGTGTCGTCGACGAGTATCGACAATCCCAGCGTGCCAATATCGGAGGCCATCACGGAACCTGCGAGCATTACGGTGAGGATACACGATACAGCGAAGCAAGAGAGTTTTTTCATGGCCCTACTCCAGGACCTCGACGCAACGATGTTGCGAATTGCGGCGGGACCGGTTCAAGTCTTCTGCGGAATGCAACGGCGTAGCCGTATTTCCCCGACAGCACTTATTCTTGATATTGCTATTCCGTCAATCCAGGATGGAATTTCTTGTAGATGCAGCATGAGGAAATCGTCGGTAGAGAGTGGGTGGGCGTGAAACGGGCAGATTTGTGGCGAGAAGGCAACGAGTATCCGGATTGGGAAGGTCGATTACTCATCCCAATCACCATTTAGAAAGGCAATCGCTATGAACGTCCCAAATATACCCCAACCCTTGCATCGAGCCGGATACTGATGGTGGCGTGTAGTATGGCCGACGCCCGAACTTCGCGGCGGATGGGAGCCATAACGAATTCTCCTCTTCAGTCACTCATGAGAATTTCCTGTATCGTTGAAACATGCCTGAACGGAATATACCCCGATACATCGTATTCCTCACGGTTCTCTTCGTTGCGGCGATCCTGGCAGGATTCCTTGCCCCGATACCTGGGAAGATGAACCTGTTTGGCACACTCATGAATGCATTTGAACCTTTCCTGACGTTGTCTCCATGGAATATGTTCTTCGTGATCCTGCTCAACAACTCGGCCAAGTCGTTCGCCATACTCCTATCCGGTATTTTGTTCGGCCTCGTTCCCTTGATTGCCGTTGCAACGAACGGGTATGTCCTGGGAGTAGCCTACCTGTTCACCTCCGGTGAGGTTGGATATGTGAAGGCGGCTCAAGCAGTACTTCCCCACGGTGGTCCTGAGATCCCAGCGGTTCTCATTTCTGCGGCTTACGGTCTATGGCTGGGTGTGTCATTCGCGAGGCGAATTCGTCAACGAAACTTGGCAGGGTTCGGAAACCATGTCATTCATGCGATCAGGATGTTTTTCAAGATTGCTTTCCCGTTGTTCATCCTCGCAGCCCTCATCGAGACGTTCGTGATTTTTTCGATGGGGGGAGGTGTCCCTAGGTGAAAATAGGTAAGCACGGCGATTAAATATTACCGAACCCCCCGCCTGCGTGAAGGATCAGATGCGGCACCATTCCAACCAGATTACCGAGGATACCTACGGGCACCTGAACCCCGGGGAATACCGTCACCCCCGAGGCCGGGAAATCCCCCGGCCGATCCTGCCCGGCGGTATACTTTCCTGCATGAGCGACTTCACCCATCGTGAGGTGGAACGGTTAGGCAAGCGGATTTTCCGACTTGGATTGTCCGGCTCGTTCGACCTCGACGAGGCGGGGTGCCGCGAAGCGTTGGAACACGTACAGTATGTATTCTGGAGTCCCCGGATGAAGTCGTTGACCCCCGCCCTCCGGGATGCGCTCGCGGGGGACCGGGATCGGTACGTCGTCTCGGCCGGCCCTCTCCTTGGATACTTTCCGGGCGCCGTTCGCCGTGCTGCCGAAAGGGCGCTCAAGATGCTCGGTATCGACCAACTGGACGTCCTCCAACTCTACTGGCTCGGGAAGATGTCCGCTTTCACCAACGCGGTTCAGGAGGAGATGGTCAAATTGCGTGGGGAGGGGAAGGTTCGCACACTCGGGGTTTCGATCCACAACAGGCCGCGGGCGGGAAATCTGGCAGAGGATTCGATACTCGACCTGTTGATGATCCGCTACAATGCCGCCCACCCCGGTGCGGAGCAGGACATCTTCCCACACCTTGCCCGTCGTCGTCCGGTTGTGGTCGCCTATACCGCAACAGCATGGCGCAAGCTTCTACGATCCCCCCGCGGCTGGGGAGGGAGAGTTCCAACGGCAGGCGACTGCTACCGGTTTTGTCTTTCCAGTCCGTACGTGGACGTGGTGCTTACCGGGCCCCGGAGCACGGCCGAATTGCGCGAGAATCTGGCGGCTATGGAAAAAGGACCGCTCTCCCGCCAGGAGATGGAGGAAATTCGGACGTTCGGAAGCACCGTGCACGGGTAGTACGGGGGAAGTCAATTACTCTATCCAGCTCCCGCTAAGGGCGCGCGCTCAATTGGGTTTCCTACATCCCCCCGTGCGTACGGGAAGTGTAAAAACGAAGCATCCTTCCTTTAGGGGGATGCCCCCTAAGGGTCCACGTTTGTTTTTACGCAGCCAACCCCGGCTTCACAGCAAGAAACGGATAGCCATGGACGTCGAATGTCCTGGCGTTCTTTTCTCCTCTTGTTCCCCCGAACGTGTCGACGGCAGGGCCGATCTCGATATCCACGAACCCGACTTCCTCAAGCATCCTTTTCCAGCCTGCGCACGGCAGGCCCCCGGCAATTCAACCCGTCCACAGGTCGATGTTGCGGATCGCCGACTCGGGCACCGGTTTTCCGTTTGCGATATCGGCGAACTGCAGGATCCCGCCGGGTCGGAGCACCCGCTGGATTTCCGCGAAGATCCGTCGTTTATCGGCGCACAGGTTGATCACTCCGTTGCTGATCACGACATCCGCCCACTCCGTTTCCACGGGCAGATCTTCGATCAGGCCCTCCCGGAACTCGATGTTTTTCAGGCCCAATTCTCCTGCAGCCACGCGGGCCCTGGCGAGCATCTCCTGCGTCATATCCACGCCGACGACAAATCCCTTGTCACCAACCTGCCTGGCCGCCACGAAACAGTCGAATCCTCCCCCCGATCCGATGTCAACCACCCGTTCTCCTTCCAGGAGAGACCGCAGGGAAAACGGGTTCGCCACACCGGCAAACGATTCCATCGCCAAGTCCGGCAAAGATGCGGTCACGCTCTCGTCGTAGCCCAGCTTGCCCGCGAGGAGGCGCCCGGTGTGAAAATGAAAACTGCCTTGGGGATTGACGGCTACCTCCCGGTACTTCTCCTTCACCTGCTCACGCAAGGTGTCGGTATCCACCATGATTTCGAAAGCCATGCCCCCCTCCTCACTCGGATTTCTTCAGTTCCCCCTTGGCCCATTTCTCCAGAGGCTTCGGGTTCGGTTTGTACCAGTGCGATTTGTCGATCCAGACGTAGTTGACATCGATTTTGTCTCCCTTGACCGTTCCTTCCCAATGCATCTTCCCCTTGGATTCGCTGGTCGTGTCCGCCACGAACTTTATGGTGTCTCCCTCTACCGTTGTCGTATACGGGCC
>JBAVJZ010000036.1:0-9872 GCA_049688015.1 Candidatus Deferrimicrobiaceae bacterium
TTTTTTATCAATCCAAAATGGTTGGATGATTCACGGGAGTCTGTACCTGAGCAGGGAACCCACCTATCTCTGATTCATGGTTGATTCCGTGCAAAAGCGGCTGCGGGCCGCTGTTCGGGAGCTACCATATTTCCTGAAATACAAGGTATCTGGTTGTGCTTGTGTTGCGTCTTTGGTCCTTCAATGTCCCTTGTGTGTCCCTCTTTGTCCGTCCCAAATTATTAAAATCATTATTTTTCGTGCATCAATGGTGTTCTTCGTAATCAGCAGGTTGGCGGTTCAATCCCGCCCGTCGGCTCCAGTTTTCCCTTTCCCTTATTCTCCCCGGCCATGGCATCAAAAACCCCTGGATGGACAGCCAATTCATGCGATTAAAGACCGGAATCCGGTTTTCCGATACGACAGGAAGAGGAAAAGAAAACAACCGGAATTCGGGAGTTACGACCCTTTTCCAAAGGAGCGAAGAGTCATGACGAAACGTGCACCGTCGGCAGTCGTATGCTTGCTTGCGGTATTCCTCCTGTTCGGGTGCGGGGGAGGAGGAGGGGGAGGAGATTCCGCGTCGTTGTACACCGGCATCACGTCCCCGGCCATGGTCACCGACAACAATGCGGAAGATATCGCACTCCAGGCGTACCAGGCGGGCGATCTTTCGTCTTCCACCGTTTCCATTCTCGGCGTTTCCGAAAGCGGGAATTCCGCCGTCGGCAGTCCCAAACTCCTGACTCTTGCCCGCATGCTGAAGGAGAGCGCGGACAGAATGCCGGTGCTTTCCGGTACGACGGTCCCCCTGGGTTCTTCGACCCCCGCCCTTCCCATGACGGTCGTCACGATCGACAACACGATCGATGACGGGTTCGGCGGGAGCATGACGGTCCATCTGTCGATCGACGATCAGACGGGAAATTTCAGCGGAACGTTCCGGTTCAATAGCATGCACGGCGACAATGGAGAGTTGATTTCCGGCCTGGCGCACGTGTCCGGGAATTTCGATCTGAATAACGGTTCCTTCGCACACATCCGGTTCTCCTTCAACCCCATCACGATGGATGACGGCCTGCAATCCGCCAGCATCTACGGGACGGTCGACCTGCAAAGCGACGGATTTTCTGCGTCAGCCACGATGAACCTCTTCCTGCAGGACGGAAACACCCTGGAAACCGTCTGGATCAGCGGCTACACGATGACCCTGGCGGACGGACCGGACGCAGACTTTGACGGGGAACCCGATTACGTGGACGCAACCGTGTCGGGAACGATCTATCTGCCGAATTTCGGATACGTGGTGGTGACCACCCCGACCCCGTTCCGCCATTACGCGGGCTTCTCGCTTCCCTCGACCGGCGTCCTCCGCATCACGGGAAGCGGGGGAAGAAGCGCACAATTGGTAGTGATCAGCGCCGTTCCGGAGTCTTCGGGTTATTACGTCGAAGCGGATCTGGACGGAGATTCCGTGTTCGAATGGAGAGGCATCGACCACTCCTGGCTGTAAACCCTAGCAATCGCTTCCGAACAGGGAACGGGGACAGGCGCATGCCTGTCCCCGTTTTTTTTCCCACCGCTTATTCTATGGGGACCTGTTGCTTCAATGCGATCCTTTGCATCTTCTCGGCCGCCTTGAGGCCGTGGCCCGTCAGCGGGGCGACGACGGATCCGGATCGGACGCTCGGGTACTTCAGGTAGGCTGCCACCGGCAGGGCGGAGGTCGGTTCCACGTAGAATCCCTTGCGGCCCAGAAGGATAAGCGCCTTCTCCACCTCCTCGTCGGACACCGCGAGCACCTCGCCTCCCGTCTCCCGGACGATGTCGACGATCTCCTTCCCGCGAACCGGTGCGGCGATGGCGACCCCCTCGGCGATCGTCTCCCGGGTCTCGATCGCGGGGACGGCACCCAGGTTATCCCGGAACATGGCCAGGAGAGGGGCGCAGTTTTTTGCCTGCACGGCAATGTGGCGCGGTATCCGGTCGATCAGGCCGTTCTCCTTTAACTCCCGGAACCCGATATAGGAGCCGATCAAAAGCGTCCCGTTCCCCGCAGGCAACAGGAGGGCGTCCGGGGCACGGAAACCCAACTGCTCCCAGACCTCGTACGCGAAGGTCTTCGTGCCCTGGAAGAAGAAGGGGTTCCAGGAGTGGCTGGCGTAATAAGTCCCTTCCGCTGCAGCAAGGGCCGCGTTCGCCGTGTCTTCCCTGCTTCCGGGAATCCGGCGCAGGGCGGCGCCGTAAAGAAGAATCTGGGCAAGTTTTCCCGGCGAGGTGCTTTCGGGTACGAGAATCTCGCATTCGATGCCGGCCCTGGCCGCGTAGGCGGCGATGGCGCATCCGGCGTTTCCGGAAGAGTCCTCGACGACCCTTTGAACCCCCATCTCCTTCGCCTTGCTGATGAGGACCGAAGCTCCCCGGTCCTTGTACGACCCCGTCGGGAAGAGCTGCTCGAGCTTGAGAAGAAGGGTTCCCGGTCCAAGGTCGACCGGGATCATCGGTGTCATCCCCTCGTCGAAGGAGACGACGTGGGCGTCGTCATCGAGCGGCAGCGCTTCCCGGTACCGCCACATCGTGTGCTTGCGCCGGAGGATCTTCTCCTTGTCGAAGCGTGCCCGGAACCGGACCTCGAGGAGTCCCGTGCAGTCGCACCGCCACCTCGGGTCGTTCATCGGGTACGTCGCCCCGCACGACTGGCAGAAAAGGCCGTTCACGGCGTCGGCTCCCCGGGGGGATCTTCCTCCCCGGCTACTTCTTTATCAGCCCGTCCAGGCTGAGGAACGGGGTTGCGCCCCCGCCAGAGAGGAGCACGTTCGGGACGGTGCCGTTCCACTTGGCGATCGCCTCCCGCATCGCCTCGATCTTCCGGAGCTCGATCAGCGCCGGGGTGATCTGCGCTTTCTGGAGCCGCAGCGACTCGGCCTCCGCTTTCGCCTGGGCGATCTTCTGCTCCGCCTCGATGCGTATTCTCTCCAGGTCCCGCTGCGCCCTCAAGGCAAACTGCTCCGCCTCCTGCTTCGACTCGATCGCATCGGTGAACTTCTTGGAAAAGCTGAAGTCGATCACGGAAAACCCGTCCACGTACAGGTTGTAACCGGAAAGCTTCTCGCTCAGGGAATCCTTGATCGCGGTGCTTACGGCCTCCCGTTCGCCGATCAGCTGGACCGCGGTGTACTTAGCCGTCACGGCCTTCACCGCCTCCTGGACGGACGGGTCGATGATCCTCTCCTTGAACGCCACCCCGATGTTCTGGTACACCCAGTTGGCCTTTTCCGGGATGATGTGGTAATTCAGCGCGATCACCGACTTGATGTCCTGGAGGTCCTTGCTCGCCGCTTCCGACCGGGTTTCCGATTTCTGGATCTTGACGTCCATTTTCACGACTTTCTGCATGACCGGGATCACGAGGTGCAACCCCTCCCCCAGGACATCCTTCTGGACCGCCCCGAAGTTGAGCAGGACGCCCCGTTCGCCCGCGCCGATCTTCACGAAGGGGTTCAGGACGATAAGGAAGAAAAACACGGCCATCGCGACAAAAACGATTCCCACCCGTTTGCCGGCCTGCTTTACCGTCCTCTTCATTTCAAATTCCTGCATTCTGGCCTCCTTCAGGGAATGGTATGTGCGAAATTCGCGGATGGATCATTCAGGAACCTTCCCGCCGGACCATCCTCATGGGGTTGGGGAAAAGCAATCGTCATTTAAGGAAACGGAGCCGATTCCCGCGTAAATTCCTGATGGTTATCGTTTCAAGATAGGATTGCGCCGGATTCGTGTCAAGGGGGGGGGGAATTGGGGTACATTGGAAGATATGTACTGCCCGGAATGCAGAGCCGAATACCTCGAGGGGATCTACGGATGCCCCGACTGCCGGGTGCCGCTGGTACCGGAATTGCCGCCGCGCCCGCAGCCGGAGTATGTGGAGTACGTCACCGTGCTGGAAACGGGAAACCCCATCTTTCTCGCGATGGTGAAATCGATCCTGGCGTCCGCCGAAATCCGGCATTACGTGAAAGGCGAGGTGCTGCAGGATCTCTTCCGCGTCGGCACGGCCGAAATCCAGGTCGGGCGGGACGACGAGGCGAAAGTGAGAGATCTCCTCCGGGAGCTCAACATCGGCACCGGGAAGACCGGCTGACGGGGCTGGTGGTCAGCCGAAAAAATCCTCCAGCGCCGGGACCGTGAACCCGGAATCCCGCAACACGGATTTCACGTTGGCCACGTCGATCGTCCCGATCCTCAGGAATGCCACGAACTCCCCCCGGAAGGGGGAAAGCACCAGGCTGCGAATCTCGATCTTCATCTCCTCCAGCTTTCGGATCAGCCGCAGGAGAAAGGACACGTCCCGGGGAAGGATCACTTCGATGCGGACACCGCCTGCCCCCTCGATGCGAAGGGTATCGATGAACGCGGCGAGAATGTCCGTCTTGGTGATGATCCCCACCAGCTTCCGCCCTTCCACCACCGGGAGAGCCCCGAACCGCTTTCGGTGAAGGATTACCAATGCGTCCTCGATCGTGTCCCACGGGCTCACGGTGATCACGTCGCGGGTCATGATCTCCCCCACCTTCCACTCCCTGACCAAAACCTCCCCCTCGCCGTTTACCGAAGGCTCCTCCAGCGTGGTGTTCCGGATATCGGTGTCCGTCACGATGCCGGCGAGTTCCTCCCCCGCAACTACGGGGAGGTGATGGAAACGGTTCTCCTTCAGAAGATGCCCCGCCCGCATGACGGTGTCCTCGGGAGACACCGTGATCGGTTTGGCCGTCATCCTTCTGCCGACGTACATGGCTTAGCTCCTTCCCTGGAGGGTCTTTATGTGGGCAATCGCCGATGACGTGAGGGAAGATCCGTTGTATCCCCCCTCCAGGACGGACACGATCCGACCCTGGCAATACGTGTCGGCCATCTCGCAGATTCGTTGCGTCATGTGGACAAACGATCGTTCCGTCAGCGCGAGATCCGCGATGGGATCGTCATTGTGCGCGTCGAATCCGGCGGAGACCATGATCAGGTCGGGCCGGAAACGCTCGATCTCCGGGATGACCTCCTTCTCGAAGAGGTCGAGGAACTCCCGGTCCGACGTGTGGGGCCTCACGGGGAGATTGAGAGTGAACCCGTACCCCTCCCCCTTTCCCTTCTCCATCCTTCTCCCCGTCCCGGGGAAACAGAAGGTCGGGTGTTCGTGGATGCTGCAGAAATAGGTGAGAGGGTCTTCCTCGAATATCTCCTGGGTTCCGTTTCCGTGGTGGACGTCCCAGTCCAGTATGAAGATCTTTTTCACGCCGTACACGGCTCGGGCGTAGCATGCCCCCAGGGCGACGTTGTTGAGGAAGCAGAACCCCATGGCGGATGCTCGCCCGGCGTGGTGGCCGGGCGGCCTCACGGCGCAGAAGATATTGTCGACCCTTCCGTTCATCACCGCGTCCACGCCCGCCATCACCCCGCCCGCGGCAAGCAGCGCGACATCGAAACTTCCCTCGCTGATCGAACAGTCCACCGTGGCGAAAGTCTTTTTCCCCGTTCGCACGCTGTTTCGGAATTCGTTCAGGTACTCGGCGGGATGCACCATCTCGAGGGAGCGCCTGTCGGGCAGGAACGGCTCGAGAAGTACGAGGCTTCCCTGGAGGTTGTCTTTTCGAATCGCCTCGACAAGCTTCCCCAGGCGCTTGTGGCTTTCCGGGTGCCCCGTGCGGGGCCGGTGATTGAGATATCCGGGGGAATAGAGAAGACCCGTCCTCCTCGGCGTATTGGTGTAGATGATCTTGTACCCGTCCCAGGGATTCGCGCAAAGGAGATACGCCTTCCCAAGGGGAAACGTCCTCTCTTCCCGGTACTCCTCATCCTTGTCGAAGGAATAGTAGCCCTCGGCGTTGGCATAAACGGGGATCTTGAGATCCCTGCGGAACAGGGCGATGTCGTAGACGTGGGTGAGCCGGTTGATTTCGATCTCCTCGACGGGGAACCCCCGTTTTTCCACAAGATCCCGAACGCCCTCCTTCATCCGCCGGAACTCCTCCCTGTCCCGGCAATCGAACCCCTCCTTCGCCCAGTAGTATTTCCCGACGGAGAGCGAGGCGCTGAGGCGGAACTGGTGGAACCCGAGGTCGTGAAAGAGCGTTTCGTAATGGCGGAACAGGGCCGATGCGTACCCTGAACTCTGCTGGGAGAGACGGATGTGATCGATGTAGACGATCCGGTTTCTCCTGCCGCGGAGATAGGCCAACAGCCCCAGGTTATGATCCCTCTCGGCGAGGAAAAACAGGGTCATTTCCCCGACGACATCGCTTCCGAGGGCGATCTGGGTGTCGTAGATGATCCGGTCTTTCCCCACCAGGAGCATGTTCTCCCGGTGTTCGAAATCCTGGATATTCTCGGAGACGCGTTCGAAGAAACGGGCGGGGGAGACGAGATCCCGGAAAAGACGCTCCCAGCGGGAGAGAAGCTTTTTCCTCGAGGGAAGACTGCTCACGAGGAATTTTCTTTTCGACCCCTCCTTTTTGATGATATCGGGGTTGAGCTCGGCCCCGAAGAGCCGGTTCTCCCCGATCAGGGTTTCGAAGCCCTTCTCGATTTCCCGCTTCGGGAGGGGATGGGGAAGGCCCATCCCTTTGACCGGGAGTTTTTCTATTCTCAGAGCCATCGCTTTCCCGGGGGCGGCAACTCTCTCCCCTATCCTGGGTATTTCCCCTCACGAAGAACAAACGGGACGACAGGGAAACCGCTCACTCCCCCGCCCAGGCCCTCTTCTCCCTCCCGGTGAGACGCCGCAGGGACCGTTCCTCCCTGAGGGCATCGGAACGGGTCCCGCACGGCCGTTTTGCAAGAAACGCCACGGGGGGATTTATCCGGGTGAAGGCAGCTCCGGTACCGCTCAGGTGCTGCCGGTACCGGGCGTCCGGGTCCTTCGCAATACCCGTGTAGATCTTCCCTCCCCGGCATTCGATCATGTAGACCCACCAGGTGCCCGCCATCCCGGTCGCGTCCCGTAATTTCTCAGGGGGCTTCGGCCGTCGAAGGATATCCTTCCTCCCCGGTCGCGGCCGTGAGACGGTCGACGGTCACCCGGGAAGGGTCGCAGGTGACCACCGCCCTCGGGGGGGAAAGAGTGACCTCCGCCGACACAACCCCTTCAATTTCCTCCAGGCTCTTTTTAACCGCCATCACACAATGGTTGCAGGTCATTTTCTTCACGTTCAGCCTTACCGTTTCCACTTGTCCTGTCTCCTTTCCGTGCTTTCCGTCCTCAAGAACCCATTATATTCCTTCCTCTCCCCTTCTTTGGAAAAAGGCCGGGAGTCGTTGTAGAATTTTCTCCAGGCGTACCTGGACGGAAAAGAGGCCCGGAACGGGCCTATGGGAGGTGCACCATGCCCGACCTGGACCGGGAAAAGCTTTCTTCCTACCTGGAATCCCTCTCCGGAAAACCCGTGCGGGTCGTGGCCCTCACCCCCTTGGGGGAAACGGTATCGACCGGCGCCGTCAAGGGATACGGATACGGCATCCCGGTCATGGTCGAATACGAAGTATCCGGAGAGCGACGGAAAGCCGTGTTCGAGACGACGAGCCCGGGGCCGTTCGGGCATGAACACATGGCGGACAGGGCCCAGATGCTGCTTTGGGACCACGGGGCATACAACCGCCTTCCCCTTCATGCGCGTTCCCTGGACGTGGGGGGGATTGTTCCGGGCGGCACCCTTCTCTCGCTCGGAAACGTGGAGGAGTTTTTCCTCCTCGTCGAGCACGTGGAAGGGCGCGGCTATATCCAGGACCTGGCCCGCCTCCAGGGCGGGGCGGTGCTCTCCGACATCGACATGGCGCGGGCAGATGCCCTTTGCGACTACCTCGCAGACATTCACCGGGTAAGAGGCCCCGACCCGAAGCTGTACGTGCGGCGCATTCGGGAGCTTTTGGGTCACGGGGAGTGCATCATGGGGCTTCTCGACAGCTATCCGCCCAGGCATGGGTTCATCACCCCGAAGCTCCTCGAGGAGATCGAGCAACGGTGCGTGTCCTGGCGCTGGCGGATCAAGGACCGGACCCACCGGCTCAGGCAGGTGCACGGGGACTTTCACCCCTATAACATCCTGTTCGGGGAAGGCGTCCGGTTCCGGGTGCTGGACCGTTCCCGCGGCGAATGGGGCGACCCGTCCGACGATGTCACCTCCCTCACCGGGAATTACCTCTTCTGCTCCCTCCAGCGGTACGGAAAGCTTTCCGGGCCCTTCGAAACCCTCTTCCGGAGGTTTTGGGACCGGTACCTCGAGAGAACGGGCGACCGGGAGATGCTTACGGTCGTCGCCCCCTTCTACGCCTTCCGGGGACTTGTGATGGCCAGTCCCGTCTGGTATCCCGACCTGGACGAGGACGTACGCAGAAAACTCTTCTCCTTCATGGAAGGGGTCCTGGACGCGGAGGCGTTCGACCCGGACCGTGTGAACGACTACTGTGGAGCAAGGTAGCCATGGAAACGGGGTTTGCCGTCTGGATCACGGGACTGCCGGCGTCGGGAAAATCGACCGTCACCTCCGCGTTGAAAAAAGAGCTCGCGCTCCACGGGTTGAAGGTCGCGGTGCTCGAGTCCGACGCACTCCGGAAGATCCTTACCCCGCAACCGCGCTACGACGAGGAAGAACGAAACGTTTTCTACGGCGCGCTCGCCCACGTAGGCCAGCTTCTGACAGAACACGGCGTATCCGTGATCTTCGACGCGACCGCCAACCGGCGCGCCTATCGGGACCGGGCCCGGCACGCCATTACCCGGTTTCTGGAAGTATTCGTCGACTGCCCCCTCGACGTATGCATCTCGCGGGACCCCAAGGGGATCTACCGGAGGGGAAGGGAAGGAAGCGCCGCCGGGGTCCCCGGCATGGATGCCGTCTATGAACCCCCCGACTCTCCCGACGTGACGGTGCGGAGCGACGCGGAGGATCCGGCGAGCGCTGCACGGCGAATCGTCGACAAACTCATCGAAACGGGATACGTGAAGGAGTGACGCCATCGTGGAGACACCCAAAGGCATCGGTGACCGGTTCCAGCAGGAAACGAAATACGAGCAGGGACGTCTGGGGGGAGACCCGATCGACTGGTCGTCCAGACCTCCCCTGTACAAGGAATATCCCGGCGCGAGAGAGATCCGGCTCCCCCCGCCCGAGGCGCCCGTCCGTTTTTCCTTCACGGAGATCGTGTCCCGAAGGCGCAGCGTCCGGGAATACTCCCCCCGGCCCCTTCGCCGGGAGGACGTCTCTTTCCTCCTGTGGGTCTCCTCGGGCATCCAGAGGGTGGAAGCGGGCCACGAATTCCGCACCGTCCCCTCCGCCGGCGCCCTGTACCCGGTAGATACGTACGTGATCGCCCAACGTGTGGCAGGAGTCGAGCGCGGCGTGTACCATTACGGCGTCCGCGGCCATCTTCTCGAGGAGGTGACCCCGGGGGATGTCGGAGGGGATCTCTCCCGCGCGGCGCTATTCCAGCAGTTCTGTTCCGAGGCGGCCGCCGCCTTCGTCTGGACGGCCGTCTTCCCCCGCGCCAAGTGGAAATACCGTCAACGGGCTTACCGGTACGTCTACCTCGACGCGGGACATATCGCGCAGAACCTGGCACTGGCGGCCGTCGGGCTCGGCCTGGGAAGCTGCCAGGTGGCCGCCTTCTTCGATGACGAGATGAACGCTCTCCTGGGGGTGGACGGCGTGGAAGAGAGCGTCATCTACCTGAGCGCAGTGGGACACCCTCTCTGACCGGGCGGGCGCAACGGATAACGCTCAGAGGGAAACAATGCGCGCCCGGTAGATCTCCAGCGTCACCGCATCGAAAAGGACGAACCGGACGAGCGCGGGCGCCCTTTCCTCCTTCGACAGGAACGCCGCGACGGTCGACAGGGCGACGAACGC
>JBAVJZ010000037.1:0-11020 GCA_049688015.1 Candidatus Deferrimicrobiaceae bacterium
GCCTCGGAGGGGGGCTCCGTTCGTGGCTCGCCGTGCGGTCAACCTGCACGGCTGCGCTTTACCTCACTGCGCCCCCACTCCTTCGGCCTGCTGCGCTTTCCGAAGCCCTCACGATGGGGCGCACAACGCGGCGTCGCCTCGCTCCCGGGAGGGGCCTAGATGAAGGGGTGGGTGCTCGACCTCCTCGCCGCGCGGGACGGGATGGAGGTCTGGTTCCGGACGGCCGCTGGCGACACCGTGACCCTGTTCGCCCCGTTCCGCCCCTCCTTCGCCGTGACGGGCCGGAACGTGCGGGAGACCGCGGTTCGGGCCGCCGCCGGGCGCTGGGGATGCGACGTCCGGAAAGGCGAAGGGATCGAGTTCTTCTCCGGCAGGACGGTCCCGGCGTGGACGTTCGCCGTCCCGGCGCCTTTCCTCCTTCGGGCGACCGTCCGGAAGGCGGAAAGCGCGTTCGGGGCGGAGGCGCTCGCCAACGCCGACATCGCCCCGGAGGAACAGTTCGCGTACGCCACCGGACTCTTCCCGTTTTCCTTCGCCGAGGCGGAATGCGCGGAAGACGGAAGGATTCTCTCCGCCCGCACCCTCGATTCGCCGTGGGACGTCGTCTCTCCCCTCCCACCGCTCTCCCGGGCGTTCCTCCGGGCGGAAGGAACGGGACACCCCGCGCACGGAAGGGCACGACCGCTCGTTTTCTCGGCCGACGGCACTACCCACGTCCTCTGCCGGGAGAACGGAACGGATTTCCTCCGGGAGTTCCTTCGTCTCCTGGCCCGCGCGGACCCCGACCTGCTCGTCACGGAGTACGGAGACGACTACCTCCTGCCGCGGATGCTCGCCCTCGCCTCCAGGCTCCGCATGCCGCTCCCCCTCGGTCGCGCCCCCCGTCCGCCGGGGAGGGCGGCCGGGAAACAGGCACGCCCCGCGCAGGAAGGGGAGGGGCCGGAAAGAGACGGCATCCGGCGCACCCGCGAGCGGTCCTACTTCTCGTACGGGCGGGTGATCTTCCGCGCCGCGCCGCACACCCTTTCCGGCCGGTGGCACGTGGACGCCCGCAACTCATTCCTCTTCGGGGAGACCGGCCTCCCGGGCCTGATCGAACTCTGTCGCCTCTCCGGCATTCCGCTGCAGCGCATGGCCCGCTCGTCGCCGGGGACCGCCATCTCGGCGATGCAGGTCGCGGCGGCGCTTTCGCAGGGAATCCTCGTCCCCTACAAGAAGCGGGAGCCGGAAGAGTTCAAGACGGGCGCCGGGCTCGTCACGACCGACAAGGGGGGACTCACCTATCTACCCCGGCCCGGCCTGCATGAAAACACGGGCGAGCTCGACTTCGCCTCGATGTACCCGTCGCTCATGGACCGGTACAACATCTCCCCGGAGACGGTCAACTGCCGCTGCTGCCGCCCGGGTCTCCCCGTTCCCGAGATCGGTTTTCACACGTGCGGCCGCCGCAGGGGTCTCATTCCGGGGGTTCTGTCCCCCATCCTCGAAAAACGGCGGCTTCTCAAGGAGCGCCAGAGGACGGCCGCCACCGACGAGGAGCGCGGCCTCTTCCGGAAGCGGCAGGCGGCGCTCAAGTGGATCCTCGTCGTCTGCTTCGGATTCCTCGGGTACAAGAACGCCCGGTTCGGCCGGATCGAGGCGCACGAGGCGGTCACCGCCTGGGGGCGGGAGAAGCTCCTCTGCGCCAAGGAGATCGCCGAGCGCGAGGGGTTTTTCTTCCTGCACGGCCTGACCGATGCCGTGTGGGTCGTGCGCGACGGCGCCAAGGAAGAAGACTACCGGGGGCTGGCGGAAAGCATCACCGCCGGAACGGGTATGCCGATCGCCCTGGAAGGGATCTACCGGTGGCTCGCCTTCCTTCCCTCGAAGCGAAACCCGTCGGTCGCCGTCCCGAACCGGTTCGTCGGGGCGTTCGCGGGCGGCGAGATCAAGGCGCGCGGGATTGCGATGCGCCGCTCCGACACACCGCCCTTCATCGCGTCCCTCCAGCAGGCGTTGCTTGCGGAGATGGCGGAGGCCGGGAACCTGGACGCGCTGCGCACCATGCTGCCTCGCCTGCGGGAGATCGTGGAATCCGCAGCGGCGGAACTGCGGGAGGGGCGCGTCCCGCCGGAGGCGCTGGCTGTCGCGAGGCGCCTGTCCAGGGCGCCAGGGCAGTACGTCACTGACACGGTCGCCGCCGCGGTTACCCGCGAGCTGTGCGGACGGGGGGTGACGCTGCGGGCCGGATCGAAGATCCGGTACCTGCTGACGGATGAGGGGAGGGAACTCCGCGGGAGCGCCAACCGTGTGCGAGCCTCCGGGGGCACAGCGAAGCAGCAGGGCCGGGCAGTGGGGTTCCTCGACGGCAGCGAGGCGCCGAATCTGGCGAAATACGAGAAGATGCTCCGGGAGGCGGCGGAGGAACTTCTGGTTTTGCTGGTATAGTGCGCGGGATACCGCCCGCCGGATACCGGGCCCTACTGACGGAAAAAGCGCAAGATCCCTAGGACGCTCCCCCGGTCCGTTCCTTCCAGGCGCGGGTGAGCACTTGCAACGTCTCCCGGACGTTCCGTTCGGCCGGAAGCCTCTCCGCCGTCCGCCGCGCCTCGCGTCCCATCCGACTCCGGGTTCCCCTGGAAAAAAGCGCCTCCATCCCGTCGGCCAACGCCGAGTCGTCCATCGGGTCCTCCAGGAGGAAGCCGGATTCCCCGTCCCGGAGAATCTCGGAAACGCCGTTCACCCGGGTCGTGATGACCGGAATCCCGGCGGCCATCGCCTCCAGGCAGGCGTTGCTGAAGGGCTCGTACACCGTGGGGAAGACAAAGGCGTCCGCCCCCAGGAAATGATCCTCCGGATCCCGGATCAGGCCGGGAAAAATCACCCGGTCCCGCGCCTCCCCCGCCATCCCCCGGTACGGATCGGGATTCCCCTTCCCTCCGACGATCACCCGGAACGAACGCCCCTTCCCCGCGAGACGGGCCGCCGCCCGGACCAGGGTTCCCACTCCCTTGCGGGCGAAACCGGATCCGACGTACAGGAAAACGGGACCCTCCTCCGGAAGACCGTAGCGGCTCCGCAGGATGCGCCGGGCCTCCTCCTTCCGCTTCTCCGGGAACCGGGAGAGTTCCACCCCGTTGTATACGACGGTGATCTTCCCGCGGGGCACTCCGTAGTGTCGGGAGATCTCTTCCTTCCCCCGCTCCGAGTTCGCGATCACGGCCTGCAGGGCCGGGGAGCGGAACATCTCCCGTTCCAGGCGAAGATAGGACCGGTTGAGCGGACGGAGGGAATCCAGCCTCCAGGAGAACGGGCGCAGCGCTCTCTTCCGGATCAGCCACTCCGCGTGGCAGCCGTCCCCCGCCCGGTAGACCTCCACTCCCGGGATCCGTTCGAGGGAGAAGAGGAGCCAGTCCGGGTGCGCCCTCGCCCACGACCGTACCGCCCGGGCGAACAGCCACAGGCGCAAGGGAACGGGACGACGAGGCACGGAGAGTTTCTCCCACGGCAAACGCGCGATGCTCTCTTCCTGCCAGGAGGAGGAGAGGACCCGGATCTGCGCCGATGCCTGCAAACCGGCCGCCAGCATGTCGAGATACCGCTCCGCGCCCCCGTGGTAGGAGTAGCGGTACCGGATGAGAGCGATCTTCATCCGTTCCCGTCCAGGCAATCCGCGTAGACCCGTTCCAGTTCCGTTACCTGTTTCCGGATGTCGAAAAACTCCTCGACGTGCGAACGGCCGGCCTGCCCCATCGAACCCCATGTCCCCGGGGAGGCGATCACCGCGGCCAGCTTCTCCGCCAGCCCGTCCACATCTCTCTCCTCCGCAAGGAGCCCGCTCTTTCCGTCGAGAACCACCTCCGGGATATCGCAATGGCGCGTGGCCACGATCGGCATGCCGGAAGCGGCGAGCTCCGTGAGCGTCACGGGAGCACCCCCCTCGGCATCCCCGTCCTTTGCGCGAACACTCGGCTGCAGGAAAATATGGGCGGACCGGACCCTGTCCAGATAGTCTGCATACGAAAGGGTACCCGACCAGGCAACCCGCCCTTCGATCCCCTTCTCGGTAATGAAGCGCCTCATCCGGCGAACGGTCTCGTTTTCCTGTTTCCCCCTCCCGCCGATGATCAGGAACAGCTCGGCGCGCGGAAACTGCCTGCAGATCCGTTCGAAGGCCTGCAGCCCGTACCAGAATCCCTTCTTTTCGACCGGCCGACCGGCCATCAGTACCACGACCTTCCCGTCGGGCGGAGGATGGCGGGGGAGAAACGGGATCTTCCCGATGTCGATCCCGATGCGAACCACCCGTACCATCCCGGCGGGCGCTCCCAGGCTCACCACCTTCCTGCCCATCTCCGGGCCCTCCACGAGAAACCGCGAGGCGGTTCGACAGAGACGGTTGAAGCCCTTCCGAAAAGCCGGGTCGCTTTCCCGGGCCCAGATATCCGAACCGTAGAAGGAGGCAATATGGGGAATCCCCGTCTCCCGTGCAAGCGGGACATTCCGGATCGCCATGTCCGAAAAATGCGAATGAAGCAGTGAAGCGTTCTCCTTCCGCAAGGCGGAACGATGCAGCCGGAACGGCCCTCCGGTCATCCGCGCGACGACTTTCTCGACGTACCGGCTGGCGCGCGGGAGTCCGTAGATGCTGTACACCGGGGAAAACGGAAACTGGTGCAGATTCTCCGTCCTTTTCGTCAGCACGATCGGACGATACGAGGCAAGAAACACGATCTGGTGATAGATCCAGCTGCCCGAGTTCGGAAGGAAGGGGTTGACGGCGTGGGCTACCGTGGGGATCATGGTTCCCGGGGCCGATCCACTTTTCGGATGGGACGCGCCGGTACGCCGGCCGCCACCGTCCCGGGCTCCACGTCGTCCACGACAACCGCACCCGCCCCGACCACGCTTCCCTCCCCCACGGTGACGCCTGGCAGCACCACCACGTTCGAACCGATGTAGACGTTCCGGCGGATGTGGACCGGCGCACTGCGGGAGGGGAAATGCGCCCGGAGAGGAATGTTGCCCACGTCGACATGGGTGGAAATAGTCGCGTTGCCCGCGATCGTCACATCATCCCCGATGGTGACGGGAGCCTTCAGATCCAGCGTCGCTCCGTGCCCGATATAGACGTTCTCCCCGATCGACAGGTTGGAAAAATCCTTCCCCGCGTTGACCAGCACCAGTGGAGGATAAACCCGGGAACCGTTCCCCATCCTGGCACCGAAATGGCGCAGCAGCGCCACCAGGAAACGGTTCGAGTTGGGAAGAAAGAGCAGGCGATGGAGGCGACGGGTCGACAGGGTCCAGGCGAAGAGCGGGAGCCACCGGCCGCGCATGTCAGCGGGAGTAGTAGACGAGCACTTTCGTCACGGCGGCAATCACATCCGAGACGTCGCGCTCCTCAAGATAGGGAGTCAGCGGGAGACTCAACGTGCGTTCCGAGATCCGCTCCGCGTTGGGATACTCCCCCCCCGAAATCCCGAAGCGTTCCCGGTAGTACAGATGCAGGGGAACCGCGATGTAATGAACCCCCACGCCGATGCCCTCCCGCTGGATTGCCTCCAGGATCCGGTCTCTCGACACCCGGATCCGTTCCGGGTCTATAAGCAGGGAGTATATATGGCGCGAGTGCCGGACCCCGTCGGGAGGAGAAAACGGCAGGGCGACCGGCAGGGACCGGAACGCTTCGTCATACATTCGCCAGATCGATTCGCGAACGACCAGATGTTCCTCGACCTTCCGAAGCTGATGGATCCCGATGCTGGCCTGAACATCCGTCATGTTGTACTTGTACCCGAGCATCGTCGATTGGTAATGCCGATACCCCTCCTGGCCGAACCGTTTCCAGGCATCCCGGGAAAGCCCGTGCAGGCGTGCCGTCCGGATCCGATCGGCCGCCTCCCGGTCCCACGTCGTCACCATTCCCCCCTCGATCGTGGTCACGTTCTTCGTCGGGTAATAGCTGAATGCCCCGAACTTCCCGAACGTCCCTGCATGTTTCCCGTCGATCGTCCCCTCGATGCAATGCGCGCAGTCCTCGACGACGGTGAGGTCCGCCCCTCGGGCCACGTCGAGCAAACCTGCCATGTCGCACGGGAATCCGGCAAAATGAACCGGAAGGATGGCCCGTGTCCGGTTGGAGACCGCCTTTGCAACCGCCTCCGGCGCCATGTTGAAGGTGTCCGGGTCACAATCCACGAAGACCGGCGTCGCTCCTGCGTGCAACACCGCATTTGCGGTCGCGCAGAAGGTCATGGCGGGGACGATCACCTCGTCTCCGGGGGCGACCCCCGCTTCGAGGAGAGAGAGGTGAAGCGCGGCGGTACAGGAGGACACGGCGACAGCCTCTGCCGCCCCGATGTACTCCTGGAATGCCTGCTCGAACTCCTGGACTCTGGGGCCGGTCCCGATCCAGCCGGATCGGAGCGTTTCCGCGACCGCCTGGATCTCCTCCTCGCTGATCCTTGGCTGACCGTATACCAGGAAATCCGTGCGGACCGGATCGCCTCCCTCCAGGGCAGGCACCTGCGTTGAGGCTCGCATCTTCATCCCCTTCCCCATATCCTCCACGGCCGCATCCGTCCCCCACCTGACCAGACGCCCGGGTTCCAGCCTTTCTCCGGTCATTCCCGATGCGCGTTCGTGATCCCTAGGATAATTCCGTTTGGAGCAGGTTGCTACCCTTTCCCTCCTCCGGGCCGGATTCCTCCCCCACCATCCCGTATCGGTCTTTACCCGGGATGAAGGTCTCTTAATATGCGGAGATATTCTCCGGCATACGCCCGGATCGAATACCGTATTCCCACATCGTTCCTACCACGCTCCCCCATCTCCCTGGCGACCCCCGGCGAGGAGAGGAGAGAAGCAATGCGGGTTTCCCATTCCTCCGGGGCGGAGGCGAAATGGCCATTCCACCCCTCCCGCACGATATCCAGGTTCAACCCGACGGGGGAGGCAACCACGGGAACACCCGCCGCAAGATACTGGATCAGCTTGTAGCCGCACTTCCCCCACGCCCAGAGGTTGTCGGGGAGAGGCATGATCCCCACGTCGAACGACGCAATGTCCCCCGGTTCGTCCTCCAGGCGCCAGGGCTTCCGCTCGACCGGAATCCCCGGATCGAAGGGAAACTTCTCCGAAACGATCTTCATGCGCAACCCGGGGAACCGCTTGTGCAAAGATCCGAATACCGCTCGCAACGGCTCCAGGTACTTCTGGTTCTGGGACACCCCCAGCCATCCGACCACCAGGCCTTCTCTCCGGGTCGATCCGACGGGGATCTCCCGATACTGTTCCGCATCGACCGGCGTGGGGAGTACCTCGACCCGGCATCCCGCGTCCCGGGCGAACCGGGCGAGAAACCGGTTCCCGGCCACGACGAGCTTCGCGGCAGACACGGTACGGATGAATTTCGAAAGATGCTTCCCGCTCAGGCGCTCTCCGTGCTCCAGTTCATGGAACATCACGGCATCGTCGTAATCGAACACCAGGTTGTCGTTTCCCCGAACAAGCCGGGTCAGATCCCAGGACCGCAGGGAGGTTTTTTTCTGCAGGATCACCACGTCGTGTTCCCGGGTCAGCCGGAGCGTTTCCCAACGATCGACGGGGCCGGAGGGAATGGGAACGAACCGGCATCGGACTCCTTCCTGTTCCCAGTAACGGGACGGCTCCCGCAACCGAAGGCGGGTGCTCGGCAATTCGCGACGGGGAACAAGCACCATTACCTTCATGCCGTTCCGCCGTTCCCGGCCAGTTCCCGGTAAAGGGATATCATCCGATCCTCATACCTCTCCCAGGAATACTCCGCGACATGCCGGCGGGCGGCTTCCCCCATGCTCACCGCTTCTTCCCGGTTCCTGTAGAGATGGAGGATCCTCTCCCCGATTGCCTCGGGATTCCGTATCCCCACGAGGAAACCGTCGACGCCGTCCCGGATCAAGGACCCGGAATTCGCCGTGGTGATCACCGGAAGACCCGCTGCCATCGCCTCGTAGGTCGTTTTGGCGCTTCCTTCCGTAATGGATGGGAGGACGAATGCAGAGGATTCGGCAAACATCCGCGGAACCCCCTCCTTCCGGTGCCCGAAGAACCGGATGGAGGATCGGTCCCTGTACGGTTTCAGGAACGGAACGATTTCCTCGTGGATCTCCCCCAGGATCCAGAGTTCCCCATCCGGAAGATTCAGTTTGTCCCAGGCATGCAACAGGTCCAGGAATCCCTTCCGCAAGCAAACCGTACCGACGAACAGAACGCGAAACGGGTCGTGTGCACTTTCCCGCCGGAAAGAATAGTCGCCCAGTTCCACCGCCCTCGGAAGGATCACGATCTTCTCGTGCGGGAACCCCTGTTCCAGGAAAGATCGGGCACCGAACTCGGACTGGACCACGACCCGGTCGGCCAGATCAAATTCCCTCGGTGCGATCTCCTCGTCCCGGTATCTCCAATCGATTTTCCGGAGGAAATGGTTTCCATCATCCCGATGGAAGGGAACGCCCCACCGCTCGTATTCCTCCGTGAGAAGCCTCCATGCGGTCCTGGGGTGCGGCGCAGGCCGTTCCACGATCGTTTTCGCGCCGAGTCGTTTCGCCTCCTTCAGCGACAGGATGCACTCCGTCGTCCATCCGTGAAATATGTCGCATCCCCGGGTGCGCAAATAGGAAGCCGCGCGCTTGTCCAGCGTCATCCGCTTCAAGGTGTAGTAATAGCGGGACTTGAGAAACGAGAACACCTTCACCGGCTGAAACCGCACCGGGCGAATCAATCGGGAGGGTATTTCTTCCTGCCGGTTCCCGTAGCAGATCACCGCGTCGAGCATCCCCGCCCGGAAGGCAGCCCGTGCCGTGTGGAACAGGACATTGGAGATCCCGATCCCGCCCACCCGTGCAAAACAGGAAATAACGACGCCCAACACGACCCCCGGATCCGACGAGAATCTGTTCCTCCAGGAACTCTCCCTATTTCAACTCCGCAAGGCAAGCGTAAAACCGTTCCGTCCGGTCGCACATCGCGCCGACCGTGTACCGGGCGAGGACCAGGTCCCGCCCGGCTTTCCCCAACCGCACCCCGAGCGTGGGATCCCCGGCAACGCGCGCCAATGCTTCCGCACAGGCGGCCGCATCCCCGGTCGGGCAAAGGAGCCCGGTTTCCTCCGGATGCACCACCTCCGGGATCCCCCCGACGGGAGAGGCGACCACCGGCCGCCCCATCGCCAAGGCCTGCAGGATCACCTGGGGGACCCCCTCGAACCGGTCCGAGGGGAGCACCAGCACGTTCGACGCGGCGAGGATCTCCGGCACATCTTCCCGGTACCCGGTCATCGTGACCGTATCCGAGAGGTCCCGTTCCCGGATCGCCGTGGAAATATTCTCCCGCTGCGGTCCCTCCCCCGCCACGAGAGCCCGCACCGGCAGCCCCCGTTCCTTGAGATGACCGACCGCCTCCAGGAAGAGGTCGTGCCGCTTCCAGCTTCGCAACACCCCGACCATCGAGACGAGGAAAGTATCCTGCGCAATGCCGAACTCCTTCCGGATTCGACTTCCGTCAACCGTCGGCGAAAACCTCTTCGGGTCGACACCGGTGGGTATGGAGACTACCCGGTCGGCCGGGATTCCCTCCGCGAGGAAATGCTCGCGGATCATCTCCCCGGTGGTGATGTACCCGTCCGGCCACCGGTAGACCAGGTTGAAGGCGTGCCTGCGGATCGGAACCGAGATGTGGCGTGTCCGGATCAGCAGCGGAACCCCGGCGATCTTCGCGGCCATCGAACCTACCCACGAATCCTTGCCGCTGTGCGTATTGACGACGCTCGTTTTCCGCCCGCGGAAGATCCGGACCATCGCCGCCACCGCCGCCAAATCCGCAGAGGAGCGGATCGGCACGGCTGCAGCGGGAATGCCGGCCTCCCTGGCCCTGGCCAGCAGGAGCGATTCGGGGCGACAGACGATCAGGGCCTCGTGCCCCCGCCGCATCATCTCCCGGCACTCCAAAAGAATCCGGTGCTCCTGGCCGCCGAACCCGTCCGACCACTCGGTGTGGACGATCGACCACACGCTACCGCCCCGCCTCCGTGAGAAGAACGCGGTCGACCGCCTCCGCCACCTCCGCCAACGTGATCTCCTCCATGCCGGGGTTGCGCCTTCCCTCGTCCTTCCCCCGCTGCAGGATATCCCCTTCCTTCTGCACGACGATGTGGCGTCCCACCTGCCGCGTCCCCGCCGGCCTGTCCGCCGTGTATCCCCAGTCGATCCCCTCCCACGGGGCCCAGTTGTAGGCCCCCGTCGGGCCGAAGAGGGCAACCGCCGGTGTCCCCACCGCCGCCGCGAGATGCATTGGCGCGGAGTCCACTCCGACGAAGAGACGGGCCGATGCGAGCGCCGCCCCCAGCTCCTTGAGAGTCAGGAAGCCGGCGAGCGAGGCGCAAGCAACCCCCGATAGGGCTGCGATACGGTCCGCCTGGGCAACTTCGGCAGGATCGGGCCCCGAAGTCATCACCGGGACGATCCCTTTCCGGGACAGACGGGAAATGATCCCGGCCATCCCCTCGTCCGTCCAGCATTTGAACTTCCAGCGGGAGGTAGGATGGATGATCGCGTACGGCATACCCCCGGAAACTCCCGCCCGGTGCAGTTTCCGCTCGAGAATCTCCCGGTCCCGGGGGGAGAAGAAAAACCGCAGGGAGGGATCGGCCGGCGGGATCCCCGCTTCCGCCAGAATCTCCAGGTCCCGGAGCACCGCGTGCCGATACCGGTCCGGCGGCGGGCACAGATGGGTAAACAGACGCTCCTTGCCGAACACCCCCGGCTTGGCGGGAGCCACTCCCAGACGAAATCGTGCGCCTGACAGGAAGGACAGGATCGCCCCCCGGTCCCCTTCCGTAAGCTGGACGGCCAGATCGGGGCGGCAAGCACGGATCGCCCGGAGGAAGGACAGTTCCTCCTTCCCGCGTACCATCCCTCCCGCGTCCCTCCGGGATCGACGAAAGACCACGATCCGGTCGATGTCCGGGTTCCCGGACAGCATCGCCTCCGTCCCTTCGTTC
>JBAVJZ010000038.1:0-2078 GCA_049688015.1 Candidatus Deferrimicrobiaceae bacterium
CCCTCGGCCGTCGTGCGCTGGGTCGCCGGATCGAACCATCGAATCGAATCGACCCGGTCCCCGTCCAGCGAGATCCGGGCGGGGCGCGGATGAGCGGGGCTATGCACGTCCACGATTCCTCCGCGGACGGAATAGTCCCCCGGATCGGACGTGGCGGGCAGCCGGGCGTACCCCAGCTCGCCGAGGCGACGGATCAAGTCGTCCCGGTCGATCTCCTCACCGGCCGTTATCCGGAAAACCGAGGCGGCGAACACGTCCGGCGGAAGCGTCTTCTCCAGCGCCGCCTCCACCGGGCACACGATGACGGGCGCCCCGGCGTTCGTCCCGTTCCCGCGCGCATGAAAGAGTCGATAGAGGGCGCGCATCCGGTGATGTACGGCGACCGGGTAGGGAGAAAGGGTTTCGTACGGGGCGACTTCCCCGGAAGGGAACAGGAATGCCCTTTCCGGTCCGAGGTAGGCGGAGATTTCCCGGAACATCTCCTCCGCTCCGGCGTCCGACGGGGAAAGGCAGAGAATGGGGCGCTCCAGCCGGCGGGAGAGTGCCGCGACCAGAAACGACCGCGCACCGGGGGACACATGAATCGCCTGTATGCAGGCGGGGCCCGCTCCCTGCGCGAAGACGCGCGCGATATGTTCGAACGACAGGGTCGGGACGGGATGCGGCATCTCTTCCCGGCGCGTCAGGAGACGTCGCGCGGAACGCGGATCATCGCTTCCAGGGCGGACAGCGCTTTCTCGCGGATATCCGGGGGAACCGTTACGACGGGACCGCGGTTCACTAGGGCGTCGCGAACGTCCTCGAGCGTAGTGATCTTCATGTTCGGGCAGATGAGGGCGCGGGACGCGAGATGAAAGATCTTCCCGGGGTTCTCTTTCCTCAGGCGGTACAGAATTCCCATTTCGGTCCCGATGATGAACTCCCTCGCCTCCGAGCGACGGCAGTACGCGTACATCCCCGAGGTGGACAGGACGGCGTCCGCCATATCGACCACCTCGGGAGGACACTCCGGGTGGACGACGAGAAGCGCCCCGGGGTGCGCCTCTTTCGCACGCCTTGCGGCCTCGATCTTGAGACGCTCGTGGGTGGGGCAGAAGCCGTCAAAAAAGGTAAGCCGCCTGCCGGACATCTTCTCCACGTAATGGGCGAGATTGCGGTCCGGCACCATATAGATCTCCCGGTCTTCGGGGATCGAACGAACCACGTTGACCGCATTCCCGGAGGTGCAGCAGATGTCGGAGAGGGCCTTGACCTCCGCGGACGAGTTGACGTACGTGACCACCACCGCCTCCGGGTGGGCGGCCCGGTGGGCGCGCAGGTCGTCGGCCGTGATCATGTCGGCCATCGGGCAGCCGGCGTCCATCCGGGGAAGAAGCACCGTCTTGCCGGGCGAAAGGATGGCGGCGCTTTCCGCCATGAAGTGCACGCCGCAGAACACGATCACCTCCGCCTCGCACCGCGCCGCTTCCTGGCTTAAGCCCAGGGAGTCCCCCGTGATGTCGGCGATCTCCTGAATCTCGTCCCGCTGGTAGTTGTGCGCGAGCATCACGGCGTTTCGTTCGCGAAGCAGATCGCGGATCTCCCGTTTCAATCCATCGTATTCCGCCATGCGTCAATCCTTTTCCCTTCGCAGATCTCTCGCGAGGAGCTCGGTGACCGCGGCCCTGACGTCCTTCCCCTCATGCAATATGAGATGCACCTGCTCCGATATCGGCATCGCCACTTTTGTGCGCCGGGAGAGGTCGGCCGCGGCGCTTGCGGTCATCACCCCTTCCGCGACCATCTGCATGCTCGCGAGGATATCGTCGATCCTCTCCCCTCTTCCGACCCGCATCCCCACCATCCGGTTCCGGGAGAGATCGCCCGTGCAGGTGAGGACCAGGTCGCCCAATCCCGACAAGCCGTAGAACGTCTGCGGGTCCGCGCCAAGGCACAATCCCACGCGGGCGCTCTCTGCCAGGCCGCGGGTGATAAGAAGGGCTCTTGCGTTGTGCCCGAAGCCCAGCCCGTCGGACATTCCCGCGGCGATCGCCATCACGTTTTTCAAGGCTCCGCCGATCTCGATGCCGGTTACATCC
>JBAVJZ010000039.1:0-26560 GCA_049688015.1 Candidatus Deferrimicrobiaceae bacterium
GTGGCATATCTGCTCAAGCAGTCGAGTCCTGTACGATTTGTCATAACGGAATTGTCAGGAGAAATGGCTCAGACCATCAAGCAGCCTACGATGAATTGTATCAGGACAACGTCGTCCAGGTCACAAACATTACTTACACATTCGTCGCGGCAGACAACACCGACGTCGTAGAGTTCAACATGACCAAGGCCGGCGTAGACTTTGATTGCACGCAAGCAAACAAGAGCCCGGATTCGCTCAATATCTACTGGACGGAGTATGACAATACGACCAACCGGTTCGGGTTCACCCCGCCCGCCGAAAGACAGTCTCTCAAAGGGACTGTCACCTATCTCGGCGCCGGCGTATGCCAGAGCGTCAATCCCTCGCTCGACAACGTCGATCTTTCCACGTTGCCCGGTCTCGTCCTCGTGTACGGCAGAAACGAGACGCTTACCGATAAAGAGGACGACATCGCGCTTCGATTCACCCGCGTCACACAGAACAGATACCCGTTTGCGGGCGTATTGGAAACCGCTTCATTTACGGCAGCTCCCTACTTTTCCGCCGCGAACAACGACGGCTGCGAAAAGTGCCACACGATCCCTTACCTCAAGCACGGGTATATCTACGGCGAGATCGATCAGGATCCCGCTACGGATTTCTTCACCTGCAAAGCCTGCCACCTGGATAATGAACCAGGCGGCCATTACGAATGGCAGCTCGAGGTCAACGATCCTCCCCTGTGGGCTACGTACAGAGGCGGGGAAGGTCCTGACTTGACAGATGCACAGAAAGTCCAGTACGCATATGCGACCAGGCTCATGAACGACGTGCACATGTCGCACGCCATGGAATTCCCCTATCCCCAGTCCATGTCCAACTGCGTGGTCTGCCACAAAGACAAACTCGGCACCATATTGGTGGCTGCCAATTTTGTCGGGGAGACCTGCCTGAGCTGTCACCCGGTGGACGGACAGGGAGGAACTGCCAGGGGGCAGGCGCCGGCACTGGCGACCATAATGCCGGCGGCATTCCACGGTGGCACCCCGCCGGATACAACTTACATTAAAACTACGGCATGTAATGGATGCCATGTGGCCGGCGGTATTGCTGCCACTGCCCAGTTCAGTGCACTCCACTCCGGTTACGACACGACGATCTATGCCAATGATAACGGAGTCAAGTATTCCGAGGCCATCACCGTCACGATCGATAACGCATCCTTCAATGCCAATACCTACCAACTTACCATCGCATTCAGCGGGACAGGATCCATCAATGGGCTTACGGCGGCAGATATCACTCCAACCGTGCTGGTCGGACTGTACGGCTGGGACGCGAAGGACTACTACATCGGTCCGCACCAAAGGAGCATCGACTCTAACAGAAATCTCGAATATGCCGTGGGTGCAACGCATCCGCGGTTCCAGACAGTCTCGGCAGCAGGCGGTGCCTGGGAAGTTACCGCAGACCTGTCCGCGTGGGCCGGCATAATCGGTGACAACAACATCGTGAGGAGAGCGGAAATCGCTGTCCTGCCGCGCCTGGAAAGCCCGACGTTGCCTGCGGTAGGCAATGACAACGTCGTTGCGATGAATGCTCCTTCCAGAACCTTCAACCTTCTTACGAACGCATTTCAACCCAACTACTACGAGGGCACGAACGCTCTCGTGAGGGTCGATACGGGCTGCAACAACTGCCACGACGCGCTTGCCGATACCTTCCATACGCCGGATCGGGGCGGGAACATCGTCGTCTGCAGGCTGTGTCACATCGTGGAGGATGGCGGATCGCACCTGGAGATGCAGTCGAGGTCGATCGATTCCTACGCCCATTCGATCCACTCGTTCCAGCCGTTTGACATCGGCGACATTGATTTCAACAACAATGTGGAAGCCTATTCCTATCTCGAGGATACCCGGTTCGCGTTCCCCACGCTGGGAAGAACGAACTGCGAAGCCTGCCACAATCCTGGCAAGTACGAGGTGCCGAACCAGGCCAAGTCGCTGCCTGGTGTGCTTTCGGCGTCCGACTACCCGGTTATCTTCAATAATCTGGAACCGGAATTCCCCAGTGGGCAGAGAAACATCCAGCAGGTGAAGAGTTACGTCACCGGCCCGGCCGCGAGAGCCTGTGGTGGATGTCACAGGACGAATTGGATCAACGAGGACGACGCGGTCGATCTCACGGCATTCTACTGGCACACTTCGACGAACGGTTATCTTACCGAGGTCGTCGATGACACCACCGTTTACACGGTAATTGACTCAGTAGAAGCAATGTTTTATAACCAACAGTAAATCAGGGGGAAATTCCCTGACTAAGGAAAAAGGGCCCTTCGGGGCCCTTTTTTTTATACCTTCCGGCTGCCGGGCCCGGCCGAATGCGTCACCTGCCCGTGAATTCCGGTTTCCGCTTTCCGGCAAACGCCTTCTTCCCCTCGACGAGGTCCTCGCTCTCCATGCACCGGCGGATCCATCCTTCGGCCTCTTCCGCCTCGCCGGGGGGAAGCCCGCGGAACGCCATGCACAGGGAGAGGATCCGCTTCGTCCCCCGGATGGAAAGCGGGGCGTTTTCGGCGATCTCCCTGGCCATCTCGGAGGTCACCTGGACGAGTTCCTCGGGGGGGCACACCCGGTTGACCAGCCTGAGACCTTCCGCCCGCCGCGCGCTCACCTTCCGCGCGGTGTAGAACAGTTCCTTCGTCGCGGGCAGGCCGATCGTCTTGACGAACCGCATGAGCCCCGCGGGACGGTAGATGACCCCCAGGCGCGCCGGCGTCATCCCGAAGACCGCCTGGTCCGAGGCGATGCGGATGTCGCAGGCGATCGCCATCTCCAGGCCGCCGCCGAAAGCGAAGCCGTTGAGCATGGCGATCACCGGGGCGGGGAACGACTCGACCGAAAGGATCATGTCGTCGAAGGGGTTCGAGGAGAGAAGGACCTGCGCCTCGCCGGACCCTCCCGCCGGGATCGCGCCGATGTCGTACCCGGCGCAGAACGCCTCCTCCCCTTCGCCGCGCAGCACCACGCACCGCATCCCCTCCCCCGCGAGGTCATCAAAGGCACGCCGAAGGTCTTCGAGGATCGAAAGGTTGAGCGCGTTCTTCTTGGCGGGGTGGGAAACGGTGACGGTCGCCACGGCCCCCTCCCTTTCCACAATGACCCTGCCCCCCATATGTGCCCTCCATTGCCCGGCCTCTCGGACCACCGTACTCCTTATAGGGAAAAGCCCGGCCGGCCGCAACGAGATTGACAACCCCCCCCGGCGAACCCTATAATTCCAAAACGTTATTTTACCGCATGTCCGCCCACCATCCGGAGGAAGGAGGACCTTTCGCCATGGCAGGGGATTACCCGAAAACGGTGAAGCTTAAAGACGGAACTCCTCTCGTACTGCGGCCTTTCGAACGGAAAGACAAGGATGCCCTCTTCGCCTTCTTCCAGCAGATGCCGGAAGCCGACCGGCTGTTTCTCAAGGACAACATCACCGACATGGCCGTGGTGGAGCGCTGGGCCGCGGAGCTGAACTACGACAAGGTCTTCCCCCTCCTGGCGTGGAAGGGGAACGAGGTCGTCGCCGACGCCACCCTGCACAAGAACCTCGGGGGATGGATGAAGCACGTCGGGACGATCCGCATGGTGGTGGCGACAGAGTTCCAGAAGCACGGCATAGGAAGCATCATGGCGAACGAACTCTTCCTGCACGCCCTGAAATCCGGTCTGGAAAAGATCGTCGCGGAGATGATGGAGACCCAGCATGGGGCGAGGAAGGTGTTCGAGAAACTCGGCTTCAAACTGGAGGCGACGTTCCACGGACACGTACGCGACCAGATCGGCGTCCGGCACGACCTCCTCGTGCTCACGAAGGACCTCGAGGACTTCTGGGCGAACATCCAGACCCACGAGTATTTTTCCTACCCTACGCGCGACAGGGAAGGGGGATAGGGACTACAGGGCCTCCAGGGCCGCGAGGACGGCTGCCGCCTCCGAGGCCGCCTTCGTCAGGGCAACCGCGGCCGGAGAATCGGGGGCCCGGGAA
This sequence comes from Candidatus Deferrimicrobiaceae bacterium, assembly GCA_049688015.1. GTDB lineage: Bacteria > Desulfobacterota > Deferrimicrobia > Deferrimicrobiales > Deferrimicrobiaceae > CSP1-8. The sequence continues at coordinate 4,024 of JBAVJZ010000039.1, forward strand.
ACGATCGGGACCCCCGCGTCGGAGGACTCCCGGACCGTCGTCTGGAGCGGCACCTCCCCCAGGAACCGGAGCCCCATCGTCCGGCACGCCTCCGCGGCGCCCCCGTGGCCGAAAATCTCGCTCCTGCCTTCGCAGTGGGGGCATACGAAAAAGCTCATGTTCTCGATCACGCCGAGGACCGGGACGCCGACCTTCTCGAACATCCGGACCGCCTTCTTCGCGTCGATCAGCGCGAGGTCCTGCGGCGTCGTGACCACGACCGCACCCGCGACTGGCGTCATCTGTACGAGCGAGAGCGGGACGTCGCCCGTGCCCGGGGGAAGGTCGATGACCAGATAGTCCAGCTCTCCCCACTTCGTGCCGTGGAGGAACTGCGTAAGGGCCTTTATGAGCATAGGGCCCCGCCAGATGACCGGGGAGTCCTCCTCGAGCAGGAACCCCATGGAGACGACCTTGATCCCGTCCGCGGTAGCCGGCAGGATCCTTCCGTTCTCGCCCAACAGCTGGTGGTTTTCCAGGTTCAGAAGCGTCGGGATCGACGGTCCGTATATGTCGGCGTCCAGAAGCCCCACCCGGGCGCCCGCTCTCCGGAAGGCCGCCGCGACGTTCGCGCTGACCGTCGACTTGCCGACCCCCCCTTTCCCGGAGGCGATCGCCAGGACGTTCTTCACCCCCTCGACGGGGCGTCTTCCCTCCATTGTATCTTCCGCCGCCTTCATCCCGCCTCCCAACCGGACCGGTTTCCCCGGGACATCGCATCCTCCTCGTTATCTCTCTCGTTGCATGATACCACCCGGGGTACCGCCCGGAGCGTGACGGGGGTCAATATCCCCTTTTTTGCTGAAGCGTTTTTCCCCATCGATTATAGTCAGTAGGATGGCCCACTCGCCCACGCGACAGATGGGACGCGCCGCGGCGGTCATGATGGCGTCGGTGTTCCTGAGCCGCATTCTCGGATACGCGCGGGACGCGGTGATCGCCTACCAGCACGGGGCCACCCCGGAGACCGACGCCTACTTCGCCGCCTTCACCATCCCCGACTTCCTGAACTACCTCCTGGCCGGCGGGGCCCTCTCGATAACCTTCATCCCGATCTTCGCCCGCTACCTTGCGGAAGGGCGGGAGGAAGACGGGTACCGGTCGTTCTCCTCCATCGCTACGGTCATGGGGATCGCGATGCTCTTCTTCGTCATCCTCGGCGAATTTCTCACCGAGCAGCTGATTCCCCTCATCGCCCCGGGGTTTCCCCGGGAACAGATCCGCATCGCCGCCAGGCTCACCCGGATCGTCCTTCCGGCGCAGCTGTTCTTCTATCTCGGCGGTCTCCTCATGGCGGTGCAGTATGCCCGGAACCGGTTTCTCCTCCCGGCGACCGCCCCGCTCATCTATAACGGCGGAATCATTCTCGGGGGCCTGCTCCTGGGAAAGAGATTCGGGATGGAAGGATTCGCGTGGGGCGTCCTGGCGGGATCGTTCGTGGGAAACTTCGTCGTCCAGGCGTTCGGCGCGCGGCGCACGGGCCTCTCGTTCTCTCCCCGGTTCGACCTCTCCGACCCGGGTCTCAAGGAGTTCGTCCGCCTGTCGATCCCGATCATGCTCGGATTCTCCCTCGTGGTGGTCGACGAGTGGATGACGCGGGTCTTCGGATCGTTCCTCCTCGCGGGGGCGATCACGTGGCTGAACAACGCGAGGAGGCTCATGCAGGTGCCGGTCGGGGTCTTCGGCCAGGCCTCCGGCGTCGCCTCCTACCCGTTCCTGTCCGCCCTCGCCGCGCGGGGGGAGAGGGAGGCGATGTGGGAAACGCTGTCGCTCACCTTGCGCTGGGTCTTTTTCGTCTCGTGCGCCGCGGCGGCCGTGACGGCCGTGCTGTCCCGCGAGGTGGTGCTCGTCGTTTTCCAGCGGGGGGCGTTCACCATCGGGGACACGCTGCAGACGGCGGCCGCGCTCTCGTTCTTCTCGGTCGGAATCCCGATGTGGTGCGCCCAGACGATCGTGTCCCGCGGCTTCTTCGCGCTGAAGGACACCTGGACCCCGACCCTTGTCGGCACCAGCGCGTGGCTTTGCACCCTGCCCGCCTACTACTGGCTGACCCAGCGGATGGGGGTCAGGGGGCTGGCCCTGGCGAGCACGATCGGCATCTGCCTGCATGCGGTGGTCCTGTTCGGAATCCTGATGAAAAGGACGGTGGGAAGGAAGGGCGTCCCGGAGATCGGCGAATACGTCAAGATGGCCGTTGCCGGTACGGCCGCTGCGCTTGGCGGAACCTACGGCCTGGCTGCGCTTTTCCCACGTGCCTCCTGGGAGACGTTCACGGGCTCGCTCACCCGGTTCGCCGCGGGAGGAGCGGCCGTGGGAATCGTCTACTACCTTTCCGCGCTCCTGCTGCGAAGCCGTACGGCGAGGAGCATCCGCACCAGGGGGGACCTCTTCCGCCCGCCCCGTGTTCCCGGCACCCCGGAGCCCGGCGGGACGCCCGGACCGGACACGGGGGAACCGCCGGCTACAGGCGCATGAACGTGTCCTCCCCCGCAAGGGCCCGCCGCAGCACCTCCCGGTCCGCCACGTTTTCCCCCACGCGGCAGCTCCTCCTGCCGAAAACGGCCTTGGTCCCCCCCACGATCGGCACCCGCACAAGCTCGATGCTTCTTGTGCGGAACCCGAGCCTCCTCTTGCTTAACTGGCGTATCTTCAACAGGAGCAGCCCCAGTGCGACCTTCTTGGCGCGCCCCTCGCACACGACCCCCACGATTCGCACCGTTTCCCGGGTGTCCCGGGAGATGTGGCGGCGCACCTCGGACAGGGCGCTCGCCGTGGAGTTCGCCACGACCACGGCGTACCCGTGTTCCCCGGCCAACCTGTCGACCGACGCCAGCTCTTCCCTCGAGAGGCAAAACGGGACCAGCAGGATTTTGATCATGCGCGCAGCCACCATCCGGAAAATCGATTCCGTTCATGATACCCCGATTCCCGGATCCCCCGGGCGGGAAACCGGGAGGGAGCCTTGATCCGCCGCCTCTCCGACCGGATCTGGCTGATCGAGGGCGAAAAGGACGGCCGGTACCCGCATTCGCACTCGCTGTATATTCGCGACGGGGGCGGGATTCTCGTCGACTGCGGATCGGACATCGGAGCGATCCTCCGCCTGAAGAAGGAAGAGGGGCTCGCGGCCATCCTCATGACCCACTACCACGAGGACCACTTCCTCTTCCTTCACCGGTTCCCGGATGTGGAGGTATGGGCGTCGGAAGGCGACGCCCCCGCTCTCGAGTCGTTCGACGTCCTTCTGGACTGGTACGGCGTCTCGGGTACCGGCGAGGAGCCGTTCTTCCGGGACCTGTTCGCCGGCAAGTTCCCCTACCGCCCGCGGACCGTGACCCGCCGGGTCGCCGACCGCGAACGGATTCGCTTCGGAAAGACGGAAGCGGTCCCGATCGTGGCCCCAGGCCACACGCCGGGTCACCTGTGCCTCCACTTCCCCGCCGAGGAGATTCTATTCCTCGCGGACTACGACCTCACCGCCTTCGGACCCTGGTACGGCGACAGGCCGGGAGGAATCGAGGAGTTCCGCCGGTCGGCGAGGATGCTCGCAGGGGTAGGCGCGAAGAGGCATGTCGTTTCCCACCAGGATCCCGTCCACGAGGGAAGCATCACCGCGAAGATGGAGGCGTACCTCGCGATCATCGATCGGCGGGAGGAGTCGCTACGAAAATTTCTCCGTAGGCCCCGGACACGGGAGGAGATCGTGGCGGAACGGATCGTCTACGGCGGGGCCCGTCCGGGTCCCTGGTTCGACTACGGGGAGTGGGCGCTCATGGGAAAGCACCTGGAGGGAATGGTCGCCCGCGGGGAGGCGGCCGTCGAGGGAGGGCGCTACGCCCTCATTTCCCCTTGAGCAGGGTGTTCAGATCCCGGCAGACCTGTTTGGGGTCGAGACCCCTGTGCCAGGAGGTGTAGTGGATCGTCTCTTTCTCGTTCGATTCGCACCGGAGACACTCGGCCCCGAAGAACTCCTTGATCTTTCCACGCACGGACGGGTACCGGCGGAGGATCTCCCCCAGAAACATCTCCGGCCGGATCGGCCCTTCCCTGGTCATCTGCGTTTCCTCCCCCTGCCCGGTGTTCGGTCCATTATAGCAGGAACGTTTCTCTTCCCCGGCGTTTTCAGCGGGATTCGCTCCGCAGCCTCGGAGGGGGGCTCCGTTCGTGGCTCGGCGTGCGATGCACCCGCACCCCTGCGCTTAACCTCACTGCGCCCCCACTCCTTCGGCTTGCTGCGCTCTCCGGCACCTGCGAAATTGCGGGCGTCAGAGATGTCCCCCATAGATGAGCGTTCCGGCGACCGGAGGACCCGGGGCGCAGGTCGCGAGCGTAGCGGAGCGGAATCCCCCCGCGAGCCAGGGGCCTTCGTTCACACGCGCTCTTGCAAAGGGGCACACACGGACGGAGCCCGTCGCAGGTGAGGAAGAGTTCTTGGGAACGTCCCTGTTCTCAGTAGGGCTCACGGGGCGTTCCGCGTCGCCCGGTCGTAGTGGGAGAACTTCATCATGTGGGTCCCCCGCCCCTGGGACAGGGAACGAAGGGACGTGATGTATCCGAACATCTCCTTCAGCGGGACCAGGGCGGAGAAGTGGCTTATGCCCCCCCGACGGTCGACCGAGACGACCCTTCCCCGGCGGGCGTTGACGTCCCCGATCACGCCGCCCAGGAACTCCTCGGGCACCGCGATCTCCACCGCCATCACCGGCTCCAGGAGGTACGGGTTCCCCTTCTCGTAAGCGGAGAGGAACGCCATCACCGCAGCCACCTTCGCCGCAAGCGGCGTGGCCGTCCCGGTGAGAAACTCCACGTGCGTCACCTCCGCCTCCACGTCGTCCACGGGGTACCCGAGGGCACCGGTGAACGCCCCTTCCCGGATGCCGGTCTCCACTCCGTCCACGATCTCCTGGGGAAGCCCGAGCATCCGGAGACGATCGGAGACCTTCACGCCGGAGCCCCGCCGGCCGGGGCGGACCTCCATGGCGATCTTCACGGTCACGAGGCGCTCCGCGATCTCACGCTCGAACACGCTCTCCGCCGTGCCCGGCTCGCTGATCGTCTCCCGGAAGACGACCTGGGGCATCCCGGTCCGGACGGCGAGCCCGAAGTCCCTTCCCAGGCGGTCCACCAGGATCTCGAGATGCAGTTCCCCCATTCCGGACAGGATGATCTGGCCGGTATCCGCATCCTCCTTCATTGAAAGCGTCGGGTCCTCCTCCACCATCTTCGCGAGCATCTCGCGGAGACGGTCCATGTCGCGCAGAGTCCTCGGCTCCACCACGACCGACACCACCGGCTTCCGGATCTCGATCGATTCGAGGAGGATCGGGGCCGCCGGGTCGCAGAGGGTGTCCCCCGTCCGGGCGTTCCTGATCCCCCGGATCGCCACGATGTCCCCCGCCACGGCCTCCGGTATCCTTTCCTTCTTCCCCGCGTGGATCCGGAAGAGCCGGGCCACTTTCTCCGTCTCCCCGGTGGAAGCGTTCCCCAGGACATTCCCCTCGGAGACCTTCCCCGAATACACGCGCAGGTAGACCGTCCTCCTGCCCTCCTCGATCATCACCTTGAACACAAGGGCTGCGAACGGTGCGTCGAGCAGGGGCGCGCGGCTGACCGGCACCCCCGTCCTCGGGTCGTCCCCCGTGGCGGGGGGAACCTCGGCGGGAGAGGGAAGAAAGTGCACGATCCCGTCCATCACCGGCTGGATCCCCTTGTTGCGAAGCGCCGCACCGGCGAATACCGGGAAGAACCGGGCGGCCACCGTCCCCTTGCGGATCGCCCGCCGGATCGCCTCGGGAGGAATCTCCTCGCCGGCGAGATAGCTCTCCGCGACACCGTCGTCGGCGTCGGCGGCCGCTTCGACAAGCGCCTCGCGGTGCGCCGCGATCTGTCCGGCCTCCTCCGGCGAGAGCGCAGACCTCGAAACGCCCGCACCCTGGTCCGTCGCGGAGAACGTAAGCTTCTCCATCGCCACGAGGTCCGCCACGGCGTGAAACTCCCCGCCCGCGTGAAGCGGCGCGGTGAGGGGAATGCCCCGGGCGGAAAGCTTCTTCTCCATCTCCGCGATGACCCGGCCGTAATCGGCTCCCGGACGGTCGAGCTTGTTGATGAACGCCAGCCGGGGGATCCGGTGCCTGTCCGCCTGTCGCCATACGACCTCGGACTGCGGCTCCACCCCGCCGACTCCGCAGAAAACGACGACCGCCCCGTCGAGCACCCGGAGAGATCTTTCCACCTCGATGGTGAAATCGACGTGCCCGGGCGTGTCGATCAGGTGAACTTCCGCGCCCAGCCAGGAGAACTGGGTGACGGCCGCGGTAATCGTGATCCCGCGCTCACGCTCCTGGGGAAGATAGTCCATCTGGGAGTCGCCGTCGTGAACCTCTCCCATCCGGTGGCTTATTCCCGCGTAGAACAGGATCCTCTCGGTCAGGGTCGTCTTCCCTGCGTCGATGTGCGCGATGATCCCGATGTTCCGGACCTTGTCCGCGTGGGCCATAGCTAGAAATTCCCCCGGAACAGGTTGAAGGGCGTGGCGCCGGGGATCGGGCGGTCGGAAAACAACGCCGACAACACCCCCTCGATTTCCCCGTCGGGCAGATCCCGCAGGTCCGCGAAGAAGTCGCGGATGCCCGCGGCGCGGATCTCGTGGAGAGACCCCGATGCGGAAAACGGCGCGTCGGCCCGGACGGAGGACCCCCGCTCATCGACATCGATGCGGAAACGCTCCTCCCGGGGACTTGCCACGTCGCCCCGGACGCCCGCCGACGGGACCAGGCGCGAGATCATCATGGGAACGGCGCCGTACGCCATGGCGATCCCCAGGTCGTGCAGGTACTTCCCCACCGACCGGAGTGTGGCGAGATTCGCCTCCACCGGAAGGATCATCCGGGAGGCCCCCAGCCCCGAGAGGGTGGAGAGGGCACCGGTATTGAAGGCATACAGATAGTGATCACTGACGAGCGTCACCTGCTTCCTCGGGACAAACCCGGCGAAAAGCCGGAAATGCCCCACGTCCGAGACCACCCAGCGTCGGTGTCCCTTGAGGATCGCCTCCCTTACGGTCCTCCGGAGGAAAGGGGCGTCGGATTCCCGCATCGGGGGGGGAAGCCGGAAGTATGCGCGATCCCGGAACCCCCGGTTTCCCGGGGCCGGGTCCCTCGCGAGAGCCCGTGTGAACTCCACCACCGGGACGATTTCCGGGATCTGCGGCAGAGCCCCGAGCTGTTCGGCCCGGCAGCCTGCGAAAAAGACGGTCGGCAGCGACTCCCGTCGGCTCCCCGCGACGCGAAGAGTGGGAAGTATGGAGAGGCGGAGGTTCTTCCCCGACAGGTAGAAGTCCCTGTCGAACTTCCTCGCGGCTTTCAGGAAAAGGGCCGTCACGTCTTGCCATGAGACGGTTGCGCCTTTCCCCTCGACCCGGATTTCGCCCAACGGGAGGTCGGACCGGTACGCGGCGCGGAGGCGGGCCTCGGCGTCCGGAGGAACCTTTCCCTCCCCCCGCGCGCCTGCGCCGGAAACGCGGAAGGAGAATTCAGCGCGCGCCTTGCCGTACGACGCCTCGACGGCCAGGACGCCGTCTCCCACGACGACCCGGAAACGAACCCCTCCGGGAGGCAGCGCCTCCCGTTCCCGCCGGGCCAAACGGGTAATCTCCGCCCGTCCCCCGCCGCCGACGCGGAACAGAAGGTCGCCCGGCGACACGTCGAACGGTATCCGGACGTAGAGCCCCTCCCCGTCCGCACGCATCGACCGTGCGGAAAACCCCCTTCCGGAGCCGTCGCTCTGAAACTGCACGCGAAGCCGGTCCCCCTGCGCGACGTTCGCCTCCGCTGCGACGTGTGCCCACCCCTCCCGGACCTCCCGGACCGCACCCAGCAGCTCTCCCACGTTTCCCGTCATCCCTCCGGCAACGACCTCGCAGGGGCCTGCGCCGCCCGTGAGGCCGGGCGTCTCCCCGCGGCCGATCACTTTCTCCAGAAGTCCCCTTCCCTCCTCGACAGCCTCTGCCTTCCTGCCTTCGCGGATCCGGTCGAGGGCCCGCCGGTAAGCGGATACGACACCGCTAACATACTCGGCGCTTCGCATCCGCCCCTCGATCTTGAACGCGGCGAACCCCAGCGGAACCAGCTCCGGCAGCAGGTCGATCAGGGAAAGGTCGCGCGTGGAAAAAACCGCCTCCTGTCCGCCGGGGTGCCCGTAGAGACGGCGGCACGGCTGGACGCACGCCCCGCGGTTGGCGCTCTTTCCCCCGAGGAAAGAGGAGAAGAAGCACTTTCCCGAGTAGGAGTAGCACATCGCCCCGTGAACGAAGATCTCGACGCCGACGCGTGCGGTCGACACGATCCTGCGGACCTCGGAAAAATCCAGGTGACGCTCGAGGATCACCCGATCGGCGCCCAAAGCCGCGAACGCCTCGGAGGCGGCCGTGGACCCGCAGCCCGCCTGCGTGCTGACGTGGAACTTCAACGCGGGAAAGAAGTCCCGCAAGATACGCATGAGTCCCAGGTCCTGGACGATGAGGGCGTCAGGGGAAAGAGGGGCCACCTGATGGACCATCGATATCACTTCCGGGAGGTCCGCCTCGGTCAGGACGGTGTTCATGGCGAGATAGACCCGGACCCCGCGATCCCGCGCGTGGGGCAGGATCCGGCAGAGATCTTCCAGTGTGAAATTCTCGGCGCGCTCCCGGGCGTTGAATCGCTGGAGCCCGAGGTAGACCGCGTCCGCCCCGGCGGAAACGGCGGCGAAATACGCCTCCACCGAGCCCGCCGGGGCCAAAAGCTCCGGAAACGGCATTCGGGCAGGCGCGGAGGGGCCGCGCGGAGGATGTTCCCCGTGCCGCGTACGCCCCCTTCTGTCGGCGGAAAAGGTTTTCAAAAAAAACTCCTGTATTCCGGGGGGGAGCGCCCTCACGGGGAAGAACGCTTCCCGTGTGCAGTCCGGCCGTAAACCCTTGTACGGCAGGTGGGATCGCCCCCTTTTCGTTTGACATTCATCTTACATCCGATAGACTTACCGGGATACAGCGTTCGGGAGAAAAGCGGGGAAAACCCCGTTCCGGAGGGGAAAAATGGGCTGGATTCCGGCGATCCTCGCGGTCGGACTCGTCGGCTGGTTCGTTCTGACATACAACGCCCTCGTCAGGCTCCGCAACCAGTTCCGGAACGCCTGGCACCAGATCGACGTACAGCTGAAGCGCCGGTACGACCTCATCCCCAACCTCGTGGAAGTCGTCAAGGACTACATGGCCTACGAACAGGAGACGCTCACCCGGGTCATCGAGGCCCGCGGCGCCGCCATCTCCGCAAAGGGCGCGGCGGCGCAGGGGAAGGCCGAGAACGTCCTGACGGAATCGCTGAAAAGCTTATTCGCCGTCGTCGAGAAGTACCCGGAACTAAAGGCGAACCAGAACGTGGCCGCGCTCCAGGAGGAACTGACCGGAACGGAGAACAAGATCTCCTTCGCGCGCCAGTTCTACAACGACTCGGTGATGACGTACAACAACAAGATCCAGTCCATACCGTCCAACATGATCGCATCGGTGTTCGACTTCTCCCTGGCGGAATATTTCGAGGCTGGGGAGGAAAGCCGGGCCGTGCCAAGGGCGGACCTCCGGTAAGGACCTCCAAATCCGACATGGCCGCTGCCGAGAAGACGTGCCCGGGCTGCGGAACCGCCAACCACCCGGGCGCCGCGTACTGCAACCTGTGCCAGGAACCCTTCGACTCCCCCGGCATCTCCCGGATGGCGGATGAGTCGGCGGGCGGCGGCGCGAGGCCGGCCGCTCCCGTCCCGCGCGGGGCCCCCATGCTCTCGTTCTACGAGGCCGCCTCCCGGAACGTCCGCCTGTCCCTGCTTCTCTTCCTCGCGCTCTTCGCCTCGTTCCTCGCCGTCGGGGGAGGGATCGGCGGCGCGTACGGGAGCGTCGGATACGGCATTGCGCTCGCGCTCATCCTCTACGCGATTCTTGCCTCCACTGCGTATTTCCGGGGATCCTCCATCGTCCTCTCGATTCACGGTGCCCGGGAGGCCGACCTGCTTGCCCACCGGAAACTGCGAAACGTCGTGGAGGAGATGAGCATCGCATCGGGGATTCCGATGCCACGCGTATTCGTGATGGAAAGCGGGGGGATGAACGCTTTCGCCGCGGGAAGGCGGCCGGCGGAGTCCCTCGTCGCGGTTACGACCGGCCTTCTCGAACGACTGACACGGGAGGAACTGCAGGGGGTGATCGGCCACGAGATGGCCCACATCAAGAGCCGCGACACGCTCTACAACATCTGCGCCGCGGTCCTGGTGGGCTCCATAGCCCTCCTTTCCGACATGTTTCTCCGGGGGGTTCCCTTCCGCGGGAGAGACCGATCCGGAGGCACGGGGAGAGGGCGGGGAAACGTCGCATTCCTCGCTCTCGGGGTCCTCCTCGCGCTCCTCGCCCCCATCGCCGCGAAGATTCTCCAGATGAGCATCTCCCGCCAGCGGGAGTACCACGCGGACGCCGTAAGCGCGCAGTTCACGCGGAACCCCCTGGGGCTGGCCTCCGCGCTCGAGAAGATCTCGCAGTCCGGCGCCCACGTCCCGGGAGAGAACCGGGGAACCCAGCATCTGTTCCTCGTCAACCCGCTCCTTCATTTTGCCGACGACGCGTCGGCTCTCCTGTCCACGCATCCCTCGACCGCTCTTCGCATCCAACGATTGAAAGCGATGGCCGGAATCGGGGCAGCTTCCGTATGAACCTGCTCCTTCCAAGGAGGTGCGGATGCCGCATATCGTAACGATTTTCGGAAAGGATACCTGACCGTACACGTCCAACGCTCGTATGGATTACGAGAAAAACGGCGCCCGGGTGGTGTACAAAAACGTCCAGAAAGACAAGTCCGCGATGGCCGAGATGATGACCCTTTGCAAGGGGCGACGCGACGTTCCGGTCATCCTCGATGCCGGAAAGGTGACGATCGGCTACGGAGGAAGCTGAGCGGTGTGACGACCGCGGCCGTGGGCCGTGGAATCCGACGCGGCTCCCCGGGGCGCCCGGGGAGAGAATGAGCCGAATCGGCTGTTTTATGGTATAGATGGAAAGATACCCGACACACCATCTTCTTTGCGGAGGAAGCACCCATGAAAGTTGCAGAGGAAGCGCTCAAGTTCCTGAACCTGGGGATCGAGTCCGAGCTCGCGGCATATGTATTCTACCGCCGGGCGTCGAAAATGATAGACGACGAGAACGTGCGAAAGGTGCTCGACGGGCTCGCCATGGACGAGAAGGAGCACTTTCTCCAGCTGGAAGACGCCTACGACAAGAACGTGCGTTCCGAGTGCTGGGCTCCCTACAAGGACATCATGACCAGGGACGGGTTGCCCGACATCGACGAACATATGCAGGAGACGCACAAGGAGCTGCTCGGAAAGATTCCCGACCTGAAAAGCAGGAGGGACGCTCTCGAAATCGCGCTGAGGCTGGAAAAAGAGGCGGCCGACCTGTATCGAACCGCCTCCTCGAAGGCGAAAGACCCCAAGATCAGGAAGATCTTCGACCATCTCGTGGCCTTCGAGAAGGTACATGTGAATAAGATCGAAAGGGCCCTGGCATCCCTGTGACAGAAAGCGGGGGGGGCGGCTAGGCCTTTCTTTCTTTCGGAAATACTGTTTCAACCAGTCTTCGGTAGGTCCGGGGAAACGCAAGATCTTCCAGATCCTCCGGCCGCACCCAGCGCCATTCCCTTTCCGATCCCGGCCGGCCGGCCTTCCGCCGGCATCGGTAGGCGTGCACCGTGGTCCGGAAATGGCTGAATCCCTGGGGAAGCGACGCGAGCCGGTCCCCGACCTCCACGTGCATTCCCCACCCTTCCCGCAGTTCCCTCCGGAGGGCCTCTCCCCTCGTCTCTTTCGGGTTCCTTCGTCCGCCGGGGAGTTCCCAGAGGCCACCCAGTAGCCCCCGGTCGGGCCGGCGGCCGGTGAGGACCCTCCCCTTCCCGTCGGCGATCCACGCAACAACCACGTCGTGGTGGGGGAGAATCTTTTTCGCCGCTTTTGCGGGAATCGTTTCCTGGATGCCGCTGCGATGACCCTCGCAGTGCGCTTTCAGGGGACAAGCGGGGCAGTGCGGGCGACGGGGGACGCATACCGTCGCCCCGAGGTCCATCAGCGCAAGGGCGGTTTCCCTTCCCTTCCCGGGAAGGATCAACCCCCGCGAGATCGTCCACAGGCGGCGCTCCACGGACGGCAGGGAGAGCCGTTCCGTAACGGCGAAAGCCCTCGCGATGACCCGTTTCGCGTTGGCGTCGAGAATGGGGGCGTCCGCGCGGAAGGCGATCGCCGCGATGGCCCCCGCGGTGGACCTGCCGATCCCGGGCAGCGCCGCCAACTCCCGGGGATCCCGGGGCAGGCGGCCGCCGCGTTCCCTGGAGATAATCGCTGCGGCAAGGTGAAGGTTCCGGGCCCGGGTGTAGTATCCCAGCCCCTCCCAGAGCTTCATCACCTGGTCCCGGGGCGCCTCGGCGAGTGCGCGAACCGTGGGAAATGCCGAGAGGAAGCGGTGGTAATAGGGGTTGACCGCGCTCGCCCGTGTCTGCTGGAGCATGATCTCCGATACCCAGATCCGGTACGGGTCGTCGGTTTCCCGCCAATCCATCTTCCTCGCCGACCGGGCGAACCAGGCAAGAAGCCGCCGGGACACCGCGCGTAGACGCCTCCCGTCCGGGAGATTAGGTGAAGTTTCCCCCAAGGAGCTATCCGAAGACGTCATGATGTGCCTTGCGGCCTATGGGGATGCTACAGGTCTTCCAGGAGCCCCGTGAAGGTGTCGTGGTGCTCCTCTTCGTCGGCCAGGATCTCCCGGAACATCTTCTCCGTGACCTCGTCGCCTTCCTTCCTGGCCACATCGATGATCTTGCGGTACATCGCGATGGCACCCTCTTCGTCCTTCTTGTCGATCTGGATCATCTCCTTGAGGGTGTTTCCGACGCGGATCGGTTCGGGTTTGGTGGTCGGGGTTCCCCCGAGGTACACGAGGCGTTCGGCGATCTCCTCCGCGTGCTTCATCTCGGCGATGGCGAACTTCTTGAACACGTCTCGTACGGCAAACCCCTTCACGCCGGTGCATTGCACGTGCTGCCAGATGTATTGCACGGAAACCTGAATTTCGCGGGCAATCGCCTGGTTCAACATCTCCATCAACTGTTTCGACGCTTTCGGGCTCTTCATCTAGGGCTGCCTCCTTGGCCTGGGGTGGTTATCTCGCGGAAGTCCGATTGTACCACAAATCAAAAGGGGGGCCGTGACTTGCGGCCCCCCGGGAAGGTGACGCCGCCGAAGGCGGCCGGTTTCCTAGAACTTGTATCCGATATCGAACGCCAGGAGGTGCGCGTCGCCTGACCATGTGCCGTCGAAACCGGAACCGATGGAAGGCGGCACGCCGTTTACCTGGTTATTCACAGTCCTGTCCTTCTTGTCCAGGTACATGTAGGAAAGATCGAAGGTCCAGTTGCGGAACTTGTAGCCGGCCCCGGCGCAGTAGAAAAACCGGTCGGAATCGGGGAGAAGCGGGGACAGGGTCTCGGCCGGAACCGGGCTGGGATCGTACCGGAACCCGAGGCGGAGGGCCAGGGGGTCGGTCACACGGTATTCCGCGCCGACATCGACCCCCACGACATCCTTCCACATCTCCGGCCTGTTGGCGTCCGGGAGGAGACCGTTGTTGTCGCGTATATCGATGACCAGGGTCTTGAAAGAGCTCCAGAAGGTCCAGTCGAGATCCACCTCGAGGGTCAGTCGGTCAAGGATGTAGGCGACCCCCAGCTGGAATGTCGCAGGCATGTTGATCGTCGTGGATGCCGAAGTGTGATACGTCGAACCGCCGAACACCTGGGCAGCGGTGAACGGCCCCGGGGGGACGAAGGGGATCGTGCTGTTGATCTCCCACAGGTTCACATCGGCATCCTTTATATCGAGCCGGAAGGGGCTTCGGTAGCTGGCCCCGACCTTGATGTTTTCCGACGGCGTCAGGAGCAGCCCGAAGTTGTACCCCCAGGCCGTTCCATCCCCATCGAGATCCAGCTGGAATATGTTCACCTGGTCCAGCGGAGCCGTCGCGCCGAGTCGTACCACTCCCGCCTGGGACAGCTTGGCCTTGCCGTACATGAAATCGACCCCGGCGCCCACCGCCAGAACGTCGTTGAGTTTCCAGGCGACGGTGGGGTTTACGACTATCGTCTGGATCTCGACATTGGTTACCTGGTTCCGGAAGATGCTCGTTTGCCGGTTTCCGTACCTCTGCCCCAGACCGAAGGGAGCGAAGATCCCCACGCCGTAGGCGAAATCGGGGGAGGCCTTTCTCGTCCAGTAGGCATTGGGGATTACGAAGTCCAGGTCCTCCTGGGTCTCCTGTTTGGTGTCGAAGACACCGGCGTTGAACGTCAGGGGCGTCGTCCCGGAAAAATCCGCTCCGTTTTCGCGGATGAACGTCCCGCCGATCATCACGTTTTGCCCTTCCAGCTGAACGATCCCCGCCGGGTTGTAGTAGATCGCCGACGGGTCGTCCGCCTGGGCGGTGAAGGCCATCCCCATCCCCATCGCTTTGGCTCCCTGTTCGGGCAGGCGGAACCCCGCGGCCATCGCCGACGCCGCGGTGAACAACAGGACGACAAGAACAGTCAGCGCTTTCCCTACTCTCATCGCATCCCCTCCTTGTGGGCGTAATCACCCTGCTGGAACAAAGTCCGCTCCAACATACCGTCTTGTTCACGGGGACGCAACGGAAAATACGGACAAATATAACGAATATTCCACGGATTCGCCCGGCCCCAGGCGCACGGGGAAGAGGAGGCGGAGGCAGACCCCCTGGTGGATCTTTTCCACCCCGGACTCCGACAGGGACGCCGTCTCGACCGGGTACCGCAGAAGGGTGAAATCCCGGTCCGCTCTCACCTCTACGGCGATCCCCCTCGCCTTGTCCACGATTTTGAACCCTCTGAGGGCTTCGGTAACGCCGAGGGTGGACAACTCCTCGTTTATCTCCCCGATCCCCTCGTACCACCGGTCCGGGCCGCTCCCCGAGAGGAAGTTCAGGTTCCACTCCGTTGCAAACCTCCCCCAGGCCGCACGCTCCCCCCCGTTGCGGAGCCGGTACCGCGCCTCGATCCGTTCCTCCGACACCCCGAGGGCAAGGGCCTTCCCGAGAAACAGATCGACGCCGTCTCCCCGGAGCGGAACCTCCATGGCAAGGCGGATCCGCTCGCTGCTCCGGGTGATCTTCCCCCTGGCTTCCTTTCCTGCCGTCGCGCACATCGGCGCGATCCTTTCGTGGAGAATTGCCTCGACGGCGTCCTCTTCCCGGTAAAAGGCCTCCCGGAAGGAAGCACGCTGCCAGGGGTCCACGGCCAGCGCGTCGGAAACGGCCGGGTCCTTGAGAACCAGCAGGTCGTGGATGCTCGTGCGCCCATCAAACTCACCGCCCGCATCCTTGAACTTCCGGTGGTACGCCTCCTCCCGCCGGGTCAGGACATGTCCCAGGGCAACCCCGCGCCGGGGGAGGGAGATCTCGGTGATCGCCCCCCCGTCGTGGCCGTGGACGAGAAGGGTGAGGTCCGGCGTCTTGAGAATCGCCTCCTCCCCCCCGTCGATGTCGAGATCGCCGCTTGCCGCTTCCGTCCACCTGTCCTTCCCGCCGTGCAGGACCCGGTCGGAAAGCCCCTCGGCGCGGAGAAGGTTCGTGTACGCCGCCTCCCGGAGATGGTTGAGGTAGAGGCCCCCGAAGATACCGTGCCAGTACACGTCGTTGCACTGGGCGCGGTAGAGGAAATCGCGCGCTTCCGGCCCGCCCCCCTGCTTCGACGCCGCCTGCACCCGCCCGCTGACCCACAGCATCCTCTTGTGAAGCTGGTTCGCCTCCTCGTATTTGCGCAGGAAGCCCCGGAAATTCCCCCCCTGGGCGAAGGGCTTCATTTCCGGGAACTTCCCGTAACGGAAGTCGTGAAGCAGTCCGCCGAACCGCACGGCGCCGGCGGGAGGAAGCGCCCACTCTCCCATCTCGATGTAGGAGCACGAGGGCGGGTAGACCTTCCCCCGGAGGGGAGCGGCGGAGACATACTCCCCGAAGGTCATCGTCCGGAGCCACTCTCCCCGGGAAACGATCCCCTCGAAAAATCTTCGAAGCCACCCCTGCGTGTAGACGGTGTCGTGGGTCCCGGGCCATACGCCGAACTTCTCCCCGTCGTCGGCCAGGATGGCCGCCGGGTACGGCACGTCCCGGGACGTCATCGCCTCCACCGTCCGCAGCGTCTCCTCCACGTCCCCGAAGGGGATGAGGTACCGAAGCCGTTCGCTTCCCGGGAAGATGCGGACCGCCGCCCCGTTCGCCTCCGTCAGGTAGACCCCGTCGAGTTCCTCCCCGGAAATCCCCGCCCGCAGGAAATGGAAATCGTCAAGCGGCAGGTATTCCACGCCGGCCGCGGAAAGCGACGCGGGAAGTTCCGGCTCCCAAACCCGCTCCGCAAGCCACATCCCCCGGGGCTTCTTTCCGAAGTACCTGCCCACGGTTTCGGCAAGATCGACGATCTGGCCCCTGCGGTCCCTCTCCGGAAGAAGGGGCATCACGGGCTCGTACATTCCCCCGCCGAGAATCTCCGCCTGCCCCCGCGATACGAGGTCCTTGAGCAGGGAAAACATCTCCGGCCGGTTTTCCGCAATCCACCGGAGTAGAAATCCCGAGTAATGGAGCGTCACCTTGATCGTCGGAAACCGGGAGACGGTTTCGAGGAACGGAAAGTACGACCGGTCGCTCGCCTCCCCGATAACGGAATCGAAGTTCCCGACCGGTTGGTGGTTGTGCAGGCACAACAATAGCCCGCGTCCCCCGGGGGGGGAGGGAACGGGTACCATCAGCGGCTTTCCGCCTCTTCCGCGAACTCGGTGAGGACGCCGAAGGTCGACTTCGGGTGGAGGAACCCGATCTTCATCCCGTGGACCCCGGTGCGCGGCGTTTCGTCGATCAGCCGGACCCCTTTTCCCTTCGCGTGCGCGAGCGCCGCCTCCGCGTCGTCCACCCGGAGGCAGAGGTGATGAATTCCCTCCCCGTTCTTCTCGAGGAATTTCCCGACCGGACCGTCGGGCGACGTCGTCTCGAGCACCTCGATCGTGCTCTCTCCCACCCGGAAGATCGCCGTGCGGACCTTCTGTTCGGCCACCTCCTCGATTCCGAGGAACTCGAGTCCCAGAACGTCTCGGTAGAAGGGGATGGCGTCGGACAGGCTTCTGACCGCCACCCCGATGTGCTGGATCCTGCGGATCATGGCTCTCCTCCCGGGCGATATGTTCCTACTGTAATCCGAAACACCCGGGGGACGCCAGCGTACCCGGCATCTTCGGCGGGGAGCCGGGAACGGCTTGCGCATTCTCGGAGGGGAGGGACGGGATCCTGCCGGCCGGCAAAGGGCATCCCCCACCCCGCCCGTCGGAAGACCGACTGTGGTTTCCTGGATTTACCCCATCGTGGGAGCAAGCAGGCGGTACGCGATGTAGGACGCCACGGCCGTCGAAGGAATGGTGAGGACCCATGCCCACACGATTCTCGCCCCCACGATCCAGTTCACTTTCCGCCGGCCCTGGGAGAGGCCAACCCCGAGGATGGCGGAGGTGATGACGTGGGTGGTGCTGATAGGGATCCCCAAAGCCGACGCCGTCAGGATCACCCCCGCGGAGGACGTTTCCGCGCAGAACCCGTGCACGGGCTGCAGCTTGACGAAGTCGCTTCCCACCGTCTTGATGATCCGCCATCCCCCTACCGCGGTGCCAAACGCCATCGCCGCGGCGCAGGAGAGAATGACCCATATGGGAATGTAGAAGGTCTGGATTACTCCGTAGGAGACGAGCGCCATCGTGATCACCCCCATCGACTTCTGGGCGTCGTTCGACCCGTGGGAAAACGCCATGACCGCCGCGGAGAGGATCTGGAGCTTCCGGAATCCCCGATTCAGGGTCGACGGGTGGGACCCCCTGAAGATCCAGAAGATCCCGACCATGATGAGGAACGCGATGACCGTCCCCGCAACCGGGGAAATGACGATGGCCGCAAGGATTTTCGAGATGCCGCCCCATTTCAGGACGCCTACCCCGCGCGAGGCGATCACCGCGCCGATGATCCCGCCGATAATCGCATGAGAGGAGGAGGAGGGAATTCCGTAGCGCCAGGTGACGAGATCCCAGAAGATCGCTCCGAGGAGGGCTGAGAGGACGATGGTCTGTGATACGAAACCGGGATCCACGATCCCCTTGCCGATCATCGTCGCCACGTGCGTGGAGACCAGCGCCCCGACGAAATTGAGCCCCGCCGCCATGACGATGGCGCTCCGGATCGACAGGGCCCGGGTGGAGATGCAGGTGGCGATTGCGTTCGCCGTGTCGTGGAACCCGTTGATGAAATCGAAGGCGAGGGCCGTGATGACCACCAACCCCAGGAGGATCAGAGGGGTCTCAAGCATTTTTCAACGCGACCCCCTCCAGGACGTTGGCGGCGTCTTCGCACCGGTCGGTAGCGGTCTCCAGCGTCTCGTAGATCTCCTTCCACTTGAGAATATAGACAGGATCCTTCTCCAGATCGAAGAGTTGGGCGATCGCGTCCCGGCTCACCCGGTCCGCCTCGTTTTCCAGGGAGTTCACCTCAACGCAGTGCTCGTAAACTCCGTCCATTTTTGTGGACAGGTGGGCAATCCCCCGGTGAAGCTCCCGGGTCGATTTAAGGATCAGGAATCCGAGTTCCTTTGCCTGGGGAGTGGGCTCGGTGATCTTGTAAAGTTGTATCCGGTTGGCGGCGCCGTGGATCAGGTCGATGACATCGTCGATCGAGGAGGTGAGAGCCAGGATGTCCTCCCGGTCGATCGGCGTGATGAAGGTCGTGTTCAGCTTCTTGATGATATCGTGGGTAAGCGTGTCCCCCTTGTGCTCGATCTCCTCGATCCGGCGTGCTTTTTCCTTGACGTTTTCGAAGTTGTCCAGAAGATCCTTGAGCACTTCGGCACCATCCATGGCGTTCTGTGCCGCTTGCTCGAACATTGAGAAGAATGCTTCGTCGCGGGGGATGATCCGGAACATGGCGTCCGCTCCTAGCGTGGCATTTTTTATGACAGGATATCGGGGCTTAGTTGATCGGCAACCCGGGACGAAACGAGGGCGGGCGGCCCGCGACAACCTCTTCCGCGCTTCTCGATGCCATCTCCGCAAGCTTGTTCTCGGCGGAGGCAACCAGCTCTTCGATGATCTCGGCAACGGGCTGGATCTTCTTCGCAAAGGCGACGCTCTGCCCCGCCATGAGCGACCCGTGCTCGATGTCCCCGTCGATCACGGCCCGCCGCAGGGCCCCGACCCAGAACTCCTCGAGCTTTACCTGGCCTTCTTCCCTCGACAACTGCCCGGCCTTCACCTTGGTAAGGAGCTCGAGCTGGAGGCGGTTGAAGTCGTGCGTTCCCTCGTTCGTGATGGCGCGCACCGGGATGGTGGGAAGGGCCGGGTCGAACTGCGAAGTGGGCATGGCGTCCCTCGCATGGGCCCGGAGGAAGGCTTCCTTGAACCGGACATGTGCGATGCACTCCTCGGCGACCACGAACCGGGTCCCCAGCTGGGCCCCGGAAGCCCCGAGCGACAGATACTGCGCGATCATCTCCCCGGTGCCGATTCCGCCCGCCACGAAGACCGGAACCTCCGTGATGGTCAGAAGGAACTCCTGCGCCAGGATGGATGTCGCAACCGGCCCGATATGACCCCCCGCTTCGTTCCCCTCGATGATGATCGCGTCTACCCCCTGCTTTATCAAGCGCTTCGCCAGGGACAGGACCGGCGCAAAGCACAGGACCTTCGCCCCCGAGGCCTTGACCTGCTCGATGTCCCTCCCCGAAGGAATACTTCCGGCGAAGATGGCAAAGGGCACTTTTTCCCGCACCACGACCTCGATGTGGGACCGGAAACTGGGCGCCACCGTGATCATGTTGACTCCGAACGGATACTTCGTCTTCTCCCGGGTTTTCCGGATCTCCGCGGACAGCATGTCCGGGGGCATGTTCCCTCCTGCGAGGACGCCGAACCCCCCCGCGTTCGAGATCGCGGAGACGAGGTTCGACTCCGACACCCAGGTCATCGCCCCGCACAGGATCGCATGGCGAGTCCCGAGAAAATCCGTCCCCTTTTTCCACACTTTCGGCAGAAACTTCAATGCCATCCGGTCTCTCCCGCGTGGTCTTTTGGCCGATTCCCTGAACTATACCATGGGGGGGCGGGAAAGAGCCAAGAATAAGGAAAGTCGGGAACGGGTTCTTTGCTATAGTAATCAACGATGGTCCGCCAGTCCGAAATGTACGACATCACCATCATCGGCGCCGGCCCGGTAGGGCTGTACGCAGCTTACTACGCGGGCCTGCGGGACTGCCGGGCGAAGCTCATCGATATGAATCCGCAGGTCGGCGGCCGGCTGATCTCCATGTACCCCGAAAAAGAGATCTTCGACGTCGCCGGCCATACGAGGATCCTCGCACGCGACCTCGTCACCGAGCTCACCAAGCAGGCGATGCAGTACCGCCCGACGGTCGTCCTCAACGAGAGGGTGACCGGCCTGCGCATCCGCGGCGAGCGGGTGATCGAGCTTTCGACCCCGAAGGGGCGTCACTACTCCCAGACCGTGGCCATCTCCGCGGGATGCGGCGCGTTCGTCCCCCGCAAGCTGGATATCCCGCACCTCACCGACCTGGAGGGACACGGGATCTTCTACTACCTCCCCTCCTTCGAGCCGCTGCGGGGAAAGAAGGTCCTCATCGTGGGGGGAGGGAACAGTGCGGTCGACTGGGCGCTTTCGCTTGTCGGGATCGCAGCGAATGTGACGCTCGCCCACCGGATGTACAGGTTCGATGCCCACGAGGCGATGGTCGACCGGCTCTTCGCGTCGAGCGTGAAAGTGATGTTCCCCTATTTCGCCCTGAAGGAGGTCATAGGCGAGGAAAAGGTCACCGGCGCGGTCATCTGGAACGAGCGGAGCGGATTGGAGGAGCGGATCGAGGTCGACGCGATCGTGCTCTCCATCGGGATGCTCACCAACCTCGATCCGTTCCGCGAGTGGGGCCTGAACATCATGGGCAGCGGCATCGCGGTTTCCACGGACATGTCCACCAACATGCCCGGCGTATACGCGGCCGGGGACATCGCCACCTACCTGGGAAAGATCCTGCTCATCTCGGCGGGCGCAGGGGAGGCCGCCACCGCCGTCAACGCCGCCAAGGAATATATCGACGCGGGAGACCTCGGTCGATAGCGGGTTCGACCGGACCGCTCACCCCTCCCCGCGGATCCGCTCCCTCCACGCGCTGCGCAGTTCCTCCGCACGGTTCGAGAAAACGCCGTCCGCGCCACTCCTGACGAGCCGGAAGAAATCCTCCTCATCGTCCACGGTGTAGGGGATGAGAAACAGCCCCGCCTCCTTCACCTTCCGGGTGCGGAGCACCGAAAGCCTGCGGAAATCCGGGTGGATCGAGAGGCGATGGCGAAGACAGAAGGCGATGTCGGATGCCGAAGGGCGACCGGTCACCAGGCCGCAGGAGAAGCCGGGGCGGGCCGCCACTGCGGCCAGGCACTCTTCCCGCAGCCTGGAAGAGAGCACGACCTTCCCCTCGTAGCGCATCCCGTCGATCACCCGGAGGGATGCGTGGACCCCACCGGCCGTCTTCACCTCGATGTTGACAGGGACGGCACCCCGGACCAGGTCCAGCACATCGGCGAGAAGCGGAACCGGCTCCCCGTTCTTGAGCCGAAGCGTTCGCAGTCTGGCAGCGTCGCAACGGGCCACCGGCAGGTTCACCCTCGCGGTTCGTCCCGTCCGGTCGTCGTGGATGACCACCGGTTCCCCGTCCGCGGAAAGCCTCACGTCGAACTCGATCATGTCCGCCCGGTCGGCCAGGGAGAGCGAGAAGGCTTCAAGGGAATTCTCCAGGGCCCGGCGGGATGCTCCCCGGTGCGCGATGACAATCGGAGGGGAATCCCCCCCTCCCCGGGAAAGAATTCTCATGCCTGTACGATATCCCACACCGGAAGGAGGGGAAACCATCTATAATCCCTCATCATGATCCGCGTCATCTACAACCCCGTGGCCGGTCCGAAAATGGTCCGCAACATTGAGCGCGTCCGGCAGGCGCTCGCTGCAAGCAGGGTTCCCTTCGAGGTCCGGGAGACCACCGGACCCGGGGACGCCGTTCTCCTGGCCCGGGAGGCCGCCCATGCCGGGGGGGAGGCGGTCATCGCCGTCGGGGGGGATGGCACGGTGAACGAAGTGGCCAACGGGCTTGCGGGCATGGCGACGCGTCTCCTGGTCGTCCCCCACGGCACGGGAAACGTCTTCGCCGCGGAGGTAGGGCTTCCGAAGTCCGTGGAGGGATGCCTTTCGCTCCTGTCCGAGGGGAAGACGATCACGGTGAAGCTTGCGAAAGCGGGGAAGAGACACTTCCTGCTCCTGGCCTCGGCGGGATTCGAC
>JBAVJZ010000040.1:0-27668 GCA_049688015.1 Candidatus Deferrimicrobiaceae bacterium
AGCGGTCGCGGAGAGCCTCAAGAAGTTCAAGGCGGTGGGAATCATCGAGACCAGCACTTCCTACGGCGGAGCCATGAAGGGCGGGAACCTCATTCACGAGGTGCGTTCGGCCTGCTACGATCTGCCCAAGGGACCCGCGATCACTTCGTTCATGGCCGGGCTCGGAGGGGAAGTGGTTACCCTGGAAGAGTTCTACAAGATGGCGAAGATCCTCGCCGAGGCAGCCAAGAAGGGGCAGATCGATCAGTACGTTTACTGGGTGAATTTCGATAAAGGAATATAGATAACAGGTTTTCTATTTCGCTTGTCAGATACGAAACCTACAGCTGATAAGCACAAAAGGAGTGATATATTATGGCGACAAAAGTTCAGACACAGGAAATGGAAATTATCAAGAACATGCGGCAGATCCCGCAGGAAGAGCTGTATGTTCCGGGTCACCGGACATGCGCGGGCTGCGGCCCGGCCCTCTGCTACAAGCTGGTGGCGAAGGCGGCGGGCAAAGAGTCGATCTTCCTCGGACCGACCGGCTGCATGTACGTGGCCAACACCAGCTACCTGTGCACCCCGTTCGCGATGCCCTGGACGCATACGCAGATCACGAACGGCGGGGCGGTCGCTTCGGGCATCGAGGCGGCCTACCAGGTTCTGATCCGCAAGGGGAAGTACAAGGGGAAGCTCCCCAACATCGTCGTCATGGCCGGTGACGGCGGGGCCATCGATATCGGCCTCCAGGCCATGTCGGCCATGATGTACCGGGGGCACGACGCCCTCTTCGTCATGTACGACAACGAGTCGTATGCCAACACGGGGATCCAGACCTCCCCGATGACCCCCTACGGCGGCAAGACGACCTTCACCCCTCCGGGGAAGGCCGTGCCCGAAGGGAAGAAGCTGTTTCCCAAGGATGCGCCGCAGCTGGTAATCGGCGGACATCCGGCGGTTCATTATGTCGCGACGGCATCGGTGGGCTATCCGGTCGATCTCATCAACAAGGTCCGGAAAGGGCTCAATTACAAGGGTCCGTCCTTCGTGCACATCCACAGCCCCTGCCCGAAAGGGTGGATCTTCGACGCCAAGGACACGATCAAGGTCGCGAAGCAGGCGGTCGAGTGCGGAATGTGGACGAACTACGAATGGGAGAACGGGGAATACACCTATCAGCACATTCCCAAGACGTACAAGCCCGTGAAGGAGTTCATGAAAGGACAGGAGCGCTTCAACCACCTCACCGAGGAGCACATCGCCAAGATGCAGGCCTTCATCACGGCGAAGATCAAGGCTCCCGGCAAGCCGATCGAAATTCCGGTCCTCGGCCCGAGAGAAGAGGGTTGATGTATCGGGATTATACGTGTATCGTTTTTCCCGTTTGCCAGGCATGCGAACGGAAGCAAGCGGGTTTGAATGAAAGCAAGGGAAACGTCGTTTCCTGTTGAAGGTCCTTGGGTACCGGCAGCGCTCCCGGGAAATGTCCCCCCGGAGAGCGTTGCCGGACCTGAGGGGAATCCTGGCAACCACATAGGAGGAGGGAGGTGGAGAAAAGAGGGGTTGGAAACGGCAAGAGATGGTTTTAGGGGGCACATGGTCTGCAATCTTCCTAATGGAGGTGTGATGACTATGCGTGTGCTAAGATTCCGGTTCGCCGTTCCGTTACTGCTTTCGGTCGCGTTAATCTTCTGCTTCGTGGATATGGCAGCGGCCGCATGGCCGGACAAGCCTGTTGAATTCACGATCTCCGCCGGTGTGGGGGGCGGGGCGGACAAATACGCCCGGTTCCTGGTCGGTCTCAACGTAAAGAACCACTACATTTCCCAGCCGATTATTCCCGTCAACAAGCCGGGCGGGGCCGGGGCCGTGGCCATGCAGTCGGTGTTGAGCCAGAAGGGCAACGGGTACCAGATGCTCATCACCCTGAACAGCTTCATCACCACTCCCCTGTTCCAGAATCTGCCCTTCACGTACCGTGACTTCACCCCCGTCGCTCTCTTGGCCCTGGACAACTTTCCCCTCTGGGTAAAAAAGGACGCCCCGTGGAAAACGGCGATGGACTTTATAAATGAAGCCAAGAAACGGACCATCATCGTCGGTGGGACGGGATCCAAGCAGGAGGACGAGATCGTCTTCCGTGCCATCCAGAAGATCATGGAAACCAAACCCTTCAAATATGTTCCCTTCAAGGGCGGCGGCGCCGTGGCCAAGGCACTGGTGGGCGGCCATGTCGAAGCCACCGTGAACCAGGTCAGCGAGGCGGGCCCCTTCTTCCCGGATTATTTGCGTCCCCTTTGTGTCTTCCAGGAGAAGCGGCTGGATATTCCGGGCTACGAGGATGTCCCCACCGGCAAGGAGGCGGGGATCGATTTCAATTACAACATGATGCGGGCGATCTTCGCTCCTCCGGGCATCTCCAAGGAGGCCCAGGACGGACTGGTGGGGCTGTTCCAGAAGATCTCCGAGGACAAGGACTGGGTAGCATTCGCCAAGAAAACCGGTCTGCAAAGGGATTTCATGACCGGCGACGCACTGATGAATTTCTGCGCGGAATACGAGAAGAAGCACATCGAGATCATGAAGGCGTCAGGCTGGATCAAGTAACCCGTTACATCGAGCGAGGGACTGTTTCCTAACGGCAATTCGAACCGGGGGGTGCAGGGGCGAGTAAAACACCTTGTACCCCCCTTTACAGACCACCTTGGGAGGCTGAATTGAAAAAAGGTGAGTTGATCGTTGCGGCGGCGTTTATCCTCCTTGCTGCCATCGTGATTGGCGACATGTATCGGATTGGCTCCGGATGGACGGAATATGGCCCCGACGCGGGGTTTGTCCCCTTCTGGGAAGGCGTGCTCATGCTAGTTTCCGCAATTATCATCCTGGTCGGCGGATTGAAAGAAAAAGGCGGCGAGAACTTCTTCGTCAGCAAAGAGGGATTCTGGGAGGCGGTCCGGATTACCTTCACGTCGGTTCTCCTGACCGTGGGGTTCATCTTCCTGGGAGCATACATCTCCACGTTTCTTTACTCCATACTGTTCGCCCGCTGGCTGGGAAAGC
Organism: Candidatus Deferrimicrobiaceae bacterium; assembly: GCA_049688015.1. GTDB lineage: Bacteria > Desulfobacterota > Deferrimicrobia > Deferrimicrobiales > Deferrimicrobiaceae > CSP1-8. The sequence goes on from JBAVJZ010000040.1 coordinate 3,046, forward strand.
ATCGCTGGGTTTCATGCATCGCTTTTGCCGTCATTATCACCGCGTTCATTTTCCTCGGCATGGAGAAGGGCTTGAAGATCACTTTGCCCAAGAGCCCGCTTTACGAGAGAAACTTGTTTATTTTCTAGGAGAAAAAAAGTGGAAACGGGATTGCGCGATGAGCGTGGTCGTTCCGTTCATCCGCCCCCGTCTACTTGATCGATACGGATTGTGTTTGAAAATGGTTTGCCGCGTCGGCACGGAGGCGTTTCAAGGAATCGGACATGCTCTTTGCTAGAACACCATAGGAACGGGAGGCATAGATGGAAACCTTGGCTCACCTAATGACGGGATTCGGGGTGGCATTCCAGCCCATGTCGCTGCTGATGATGACCCTCGGACTTCTTCTGGGTCTTGCGGTCGGCGTTTTGCCGGGGTTGGGCGGTACGGCAGGGGTAGCTCTGCTGTTGCCCCTCACCGTCCTCGTTGCCCCTGAGGTTGCGATCATCTTCCTGGCCGCCATTTACTGGGGGGCCCTCTTCGGAGGGGTGATCACATCCGTGCTGTTCGCCATCCCGGGGGAACCGTGGTCGGTGGCCCTCATCTTCGACGGATACCCGTTGGCGAAACAGGGGAAATCGGGGCTGGCGTTGGCGACTGCCTTCCTCGCTTCCTTCGTCGGGATCATCATCGCGGCCGTCTTTTTCGTGGCCGCCGCGCTGCCCCTGGCCCTCCTTGCTCTCCGTTTCGGTCCCCCGGAGATGTTCGCGATCATGATGCTGGCCTTCAGCACATTCGTGGGGCTGGGAACCGGCAAGCCCTCGAAGACCCTGGTGAGCACCGCCTTTGGGCTGCTCCTGACGGCGGTGGGCCTGGATATCGTCACGGGCAAGCCCCGGCTGAACTTCGGATCGATCACCTGGCTCAGCGGGTTCCATTTCGTTCCGATCACCATCGGCATGTTCGGTCTGGGGGAGATCCTGATCGACGGCGAAGACCGGTTCTCCACGGTGATCAAGGAGAAAGTAATCGCCAAGGTGGGCTGGGAGGACATCAGACAAGGCGCGCGCGAGATCTGGAAGTTTTTCCCACAGACGGTTGCTGCCTCCATCATGGGTTTTTTCGTAGGGGTTCTCCCCGGTACGGGGGCTACGCCCGCCTCCTTCCTCGGCTACGGTCTTGCCAAGCAGTACTCCAAGGATCCGGACAAGTACGGGAAAGGGGCTATCGAAGGGATCATCGCTCCCCAGGCGGCCGCCAACGCGGCGGGTACCGGCTCCCTGCTCCCCATGATCACCCTGGGCATTCCCGGCTCCCCGACCGCGGCCGTCCTTCTGGCGGGCCTTTACATGTGGGGTTTGTGGCCCGGTCCCAGGCTCTTCTTGGAGCAGCCGGTCTTCGTCTGGGGACTTATCGCCAGTCTCTTCCTGGCCGGCTTTGTCTGCCTGATCATCTGCCTCGTCGGCACGCCGATGCTGGCCTCCATCATGAAGGTGCCCTGGGGAATCCTTACCCCGATCATCGTGGTCGCCTGCTTCGTCGGCAGCTTCGTGATGCGCAATCTCATGTTCGACGTCTGGTGCACGCTCATCTTCGGGGTGCTCGGGTACATCATGAAGAAGCTCAAATACCCGCTCGCTCCACTGGCCGTGGCCCTGGTGCTCGGTGACATGACGGAGCGGTTTCTCCGGCAGTCCCTGATTCTGAGCGACGGATCGTTTGGGATCTTCTTCACCCGCCCCATCGCGGGCGTATGCTCGGTGTTCGCGGTTATTCTCTTCCTGTTCCCGATCTACAAGATCTTCAAGGATAAGAAGAAGGCCAAGGTTGCCATCGGCCCGGGATGATCGATTTGTGGGAATGCTCGGGGGGGTCCCTTTCCAAAGGGATCCCCCCGTTATCGTGATATTATGGACCAAGAGTTGATGGGAACCCGGCAAGCCTGCAAGCGGATAGAGAAGCCCTTGATATTCATGAAGAATGCGACCGTGACCACCCACCGGGGAAATGCCATCGAGGAGAAGCGGCGTGGGTCGGTTATTTCCTTCCACGGTCCCGGCAGCCGTTCTTCCCTGCGTGTGACCTCGCCATGACGCCAAACCGTAAAATCCTGATTACCGGCGGTGCCGGTTCGTGCGGCAGATACCTGGTCGCCTCGCTCCTCGCACAGGGGCATGAGGTGCGGGTGATCGACAAGGATATGGGTTCCCTTCCATCCATCGAGGACAGGAGGCTGACCCTTATCCGGGCGGGCGTCGAGGACAGGGATGTCCTGAAATCCGCTGTCGAAGGCGTGGACGCCGTCCTCCATCTGGCCTGGTCCTTCTCCGAGGATCCCCTCACGGTGCTGGAACACGACCTGAGAGGGCATATCTACCTCCTGGAGGAGATGGCCTCGCAAAATGTCAGGCACCTGGTCTATACGAGCACGGCGGTGGTATACGGAAAGCCCCGGTATTCCCCCATTGATGAAAAGCATCCCCTGCTGGTGGAAGAGGCGAGAAAACCCCTCTACGGGATCGCCAAGGCTGCTGCCGAAAAACTCTGCCTCATGTACGGGCAGACAAAGGGACCGCCGGCTACCGTCATCCGGTTCTGGTGGGCCTACGGGGACGAGATCGGAGGGAAGCACCTGCGGGAGATGCTTAGGATCGCTTCGGCGGGAGAACCGCTCCCGGTTCCCGCCGATTCCGGCGGGAGTTTCCTCCACATGGCGGATCTGGCACAGGGACTGGAGCGATGCCTCTTCCGTCCCGAGGCTTTCGGGAATACGTTCAATCTCTCTACCGTCTACGTCACCTGGGAAGAGGTGGCGGAAATGGCCCGGGATGCGACCGGTTCAGGCTCCGAGGTCCGTTGCATTCCACGCGATGAATGGACGGGAAGCGCCTTCCTGGCCGACCCCTGGGAGTTGTCCGATGCCTCGGCCCGAGAGCGGTTGGGATACGATCCCATGGAGGCTTCCCGGGCGAAGGCATCCCTTAAAAGAGCGGTCGAAAACTGCTGGGAGGCGATGCGCAGGACAGCGTGATCGGCCGGACGCGGCAGAGTCGGGTCGCAGGATCGGCGGATCGGTTGGTAACAAAAAAAGGAAAGAGGACGGAGGGATCGAATGATCGATTTGGGCTGGTTCGGGTACATCGCATGGGATGCGGCATTCTTCTCCGCGCTGATGAGCATCATCGTGATCAACCTGATCCTGTCGGGAGACAATGCGGTCGTCATCGCGCTGGCCGTCAGGAATCTTCCCAAAAAGCAGAGGTTGTGGGGGATTATCCTCGGATCGGGGCTTGCGGTCCTGCTGAGGGTTGTCCTCACCTTTTTCGCGGCGAAACTGCTGTTGATCTCCTTCCTGAAGTTTTTCGGGGGGGCGTTGATCCTCTGGATCGCGGTGAAGCTTTTCACGTCGGGGCACGAAGACGAGAACATCGAGGCCGCGGCAGGCCTGTGGCAGGCCGTAAAAGTGATTCTCGTCGCCGACCTGGTCATGAGCATCGACAACGTGCTGGCGATCGCCGGCGCCTCGAAAGGGAACATGTTTCTTCTGCTCTTCGGGCTGGGCACCAGCATTCCTCTCGTCGTGGGGACGAGCACGCTGCTGTCCATGCTGATGGACAAGTACCCGATCATCATCACCCTCGGAGCCGCCATTCTGGGCAAGGTCGGCGGCGAGATGATCATCACGGACCCCTGGATCCACAAGACCTTCCATCCCGCGCATTGGATGGACTATGCGATGCAGGCCGTCTGTGCCGTCGGGGTCGTCCTGGTGGGGAAATACCTGGTGAGAAGGAAGATTGCCCAGTCCGAAAAGGGGGGGGCAACGAGCAAGCAGGTTCCTGCGAGCGAGAATGAGTAGTCGTGGCCATCGTGACTCGCAAGATTTAAGGGGGGGCGGCGGGGATAAGCGGCTCGCATGCCGGAGGGACCTGAATGAGGTTGCCCCTTCTCCCCGGAAACGGTTCGATCGTTCCCTAGCGGGGTTCGATTGGGAACACGGAGCCCGTAGGGACGATCACGGAGGAAGAGAATGATTGATATGGGCTGGTTCGGGCACATCGCGTTCGACGCGGCGTTCTTCTCCGCGCTGTTCAGCATCATCGTCATCAACCTGATTTTGTCCGGCGACAATGCGGTCGTCATCGCCCTGGCGGTCCGGTCTCTTCCGAAACGACAGAGACTATGGGGCATCATCCTGGGATCGCTGCTCGCCGTGGTGCTCCGGATCGTCCTCACCTTCTTCGCCGCGCAGCTGCTCCTCATCTCCTTCCTGAAGCTGATCGGCGGGCTCCTGATCGCCTGGATCGCGGTGAAGCTGTTTACGGAAGGGCACGGAGACGAAAATATCGAGGCGGCCGCGGGCCTGTGGCAGGCGGTGAAGATCATCTGCATCGCCGACCTCATCATGTCCACCGACAACGTGCTGGCGATCGCCGGCGCATCGAAAGGGAATATGTTCCTCCTGCTGTTCGGCCTGGGGACGAGCATTCCCCTCGTGGTCGGCACGAGCACCCTCCTGTCCATGCTGATGGACAGGTACCCGATCATCATCACCCTCGGTTCCGCCATCCTGGGGAAGGTCGCGGGCGAGATGATCATCACGGATCCCTGGATCCACAAGACGTTCCATCCGCCGCACTGGTTCGAGTATGCGACGATGGCCGTGTTCACCGTCGGCGTGGTCGTGGTCGGAAAGATCCTGCTGAAACGGAAGATCACCAGGTCGGAGGCGGCTGCGGCGGCGAATGCGGGCCTCCATGGAACGGAACCGGAACAGGTGGCAGCGGGCAGCGAGCAGACCGGGAAAACGGGGAAGGTGTAGACATGGCCATCGTGACGATCGCAAGATTGATTGGGGGCGGCGGGGAGGAGATCGGCAAGGAGGTCGCCGAGAAGCTGGGGTACGAGTATATCGGCAAGAATCGAATCCTCAAGGGCGTCGAGGTGAGCGGGGAGAAGTGGCTGGAATGGGGAAGGGAGCTGGATGAACACGCCCCCTCCCCCTGGGAGCGGTTCGACCGCTCGTTCACCGGATTCGTGTCGCTGGTGGAAAGCGCCATATACGGTTATGCCCTCGAGGACAGAAAGGTGATTACCGGCCGTGGAGGGAACTGGCTCCTCAAGGACGTCCCGTTCGCCCTGCGTCTCCTGATCACCGGGTCCCCGGAGGAACGGGCCAGGCGGGTGAGCGACCGGGAGCACGTCAACATCGATTCGGCCCGGAGGATGATCGAGTACAGCGACCACGAGAGGATGGAGTATCTGTCTACCGTCTATCATCGGGATCCGTTCGATCCGAGAGAATACGACATGGTGTTCGACACGGATAAGATGGAGCTGGACGAGATCGTCCGGCTGATCCTGGACGAAGTTCCCGCACGGGAACAACGGGCCACGCCGGAGGCCCGGGAGACGCTGCGACGGATGGCGGTGGCGGCCAGGGTCAAGGCGGCGATCTGCACCGATCCGCGGACACACGTTCCCACGCTGGAAGTCGCCCATGACGGAAAAGGGATCGTCGTTCGCGGCATCGTTCACAGCCCGAAGGAGCAGAAACTGGTGATGGAGATCGCAAACCGGGTCGCTACGCCGGCACCGGTCAGAAGCGAACTCCACTACCGCGGCGCCTGAGATTCCGTCCGCCACCCCCCGGCAGGCGGGGAACGGACCATCATCGTCCTACCCAAGGCGGATGCACATGATCCCTGCCACGATGAGCCCCGCGCCCAGCAGGCGGATCCGCCCGAACCGTTCCCGGAAAAGAAGGATTCCCCCCACTACGCCCGCGATGGCGCTTACCTGGCGGACCGAGGTGGCGCCGGGCAAGGGGAAGGACTACGGGGGCGGCAAATAGGATCCCCCGGCCGGCGTTCCCGATCAGAAATAGAAATTTACGGAGAATTTCCCCTCGTTGTAGTGAAGTCCCGGAGAAACGGTCCGGCCGATGTCCAGAAAGATCGCCCGGCGACGGGAGATCGAGATTCCCTGGCGGAGGATCGCCGAAAATTCCCGTCCCCGGTTCTCGTCCCCCAGGACGCCCGCCATCTGGCGCGCCGCAAGAAGGGTTTTCCAGGAGCGCGTCATCTGTCTCAGGATTCCGGCAGACAGGCCGACTCCCGCCGTGTAATCGGGGTTGTATCTGCCGGCGACGTCCACCTCCGTTTCCAGCAGCACGTAGACCAGCCCGAGAGGGTGGATGTCCCAAGCCATTCCGCCCCCCGGATTCAGGAAGAAGACCAGGGCGTCCGAGCCGCCCGGGAAAGGCTTGGTCGCGAACCCCGTCCGGAATTTCCAGGAGACGGGCCGGAAGAAGTCGTTCCGCCCGGCAAGCGACAGGATGTGGACCAGGTCCCACTCCTGCAGACGGATTCGCCCGGTATCGGGGTAGTAGCGCACCGCCGCACGGGAGAATTCGATCTGGGACCCGGGGGTAAAGCCGGCGTCCGCGTCCAGGAGATCGTGATAGGCCGGCCTGCCGGACACCTCCAGGAAGGAGTCCTCTTCCCGGATGCCCACTGCCAGTGCCACTCTGGAGGACTCATGGCCGCTTTCGGGGGGCTCCGGCGCCGGAACGGGTCTCAGTACGCTCTCCGAAGCCGGGATCGTGCTCCGTGCGGAAAGGACCGTCAGGAAACGCTTCCGATACTCTTCCTTCGTGTATTGCCCTTTGGCATACCGCAGTTGGACGGTTTCCGAGGCGAGGTCGAGGATCTTTCCTTTTTCGGTGTCGGGAATATCGGCGGCAAGAATCTTCTCCGGGGCAACGGCGTTGTCGAGCACGGAACGGGCGCGTGCGATGTCCGCGTCGCCCAGGGAGGAAGCGATGTGCCGTATCTTCCGGGCCTGGGAAGAGCGGAAAACCGGTTCGGAGACCAGCCCCTCGGCGCGGACGGCTTTTACGGTGTCGATGGGAACGGTGAACAGGCGGAACCGGTCGGTGAGCTTGGCCGCCGGGGCTCCGATCTCCAGGACGAAGAGCAGGTCGTAGGAGCAGTTCTCCTTGAAAAAGAAATAATCCGAGTAGATCCCCTGCAGTTCCAGGACGTGCAGGACCATCCGTTGCACCTCTTCTTCGGTGAAATTCAGCCGGTACTCCCAGAGGTCTCTCTGGTCCATGTTGCCGTATTCCTTAACCTTTTCGTAGTACGGGAGAATGGAGAAATAACCCGGATAGAGTCCGAAGATCCCCTTTACCGCGTAAACCAGTCCGTTGTCCTTTCGGTCGATACGGGCCGCGTAGTTTACGGCGTACGACAGGAGAGGGCTTTCGTAGGAAGAGTCGAATCGGAGAAACGTATGGCCGAACATGGAGGCGGGGGAGTTCATGTGTCCCGAGGCGAAGATGAGGCTTGCGGATTTTGCATCGATCCTGTTGCGCTGTTCCTCGAGGATCGGGCAGGAGACCTCCGGAAGTCTTGTGAGGTCGACCGAAAGCCGCCGGACCAGCCAGTCGTACCGGGCGGGGAACCGGCATCTCGGGATGGCCTGCTCCTTCTCTCCGTCTGCGAAGAGACCGTCGATGGCGGCATCGAGCTCCGCCGACGGGTCGTTCCTGCCGTCCGGGGAAAGAAAGAACTTCGGGTCGTCGACGAGGCTTTCCGCGCCGAACAGTCCGCGCTTGTAATGCAGTAGAACGTGCCAGTACCGGTCGTCCGGGAGGCGAAGCTTCGTCGCCGATTCCTTCAGTTCGTCGCGATACGACGTCGTCTCCGCCGCTCCATGCAGGGAAGGGAACAGGAGAAGAAATAAAAGAGGGTATGCGAGCTTTCGCAGCATACCCTCTTATACCATTCGCCCGCGGAAGGGGGTTCCTCCCGCCTGTGGCACGTCAGGAAGAAAGCGTAACGATCGTGTCGACCACCTGCGCGTATTCCACGTTCTCCCGGGGAAAGATTTCCGCGAAGTGGGTCTGCAGGTTGCGGTAGAACGCTTCCCGCTTCTCCGGCGCGACCTGCATCAGCTCCGCGAGGGTCTGGACGGACTCGCCTCGCCCCTGGGCGATGTCTTTCGCCAGGGTGTCGAGATTCGCGTAGACGAACTCGTTGAGGCGCTCGTTCTGGACGAATTTCTCGGGTTGTGTGCACTCGGAGGTTCCGGATGAAATGCCGAAGGTCTGGGCTCCCGACGTGCCGTTTGTCGTCGCCTGGAAGGCCTGGAGCAGGCTGGAGTTGTTGGCGCTGCCGCCCTCGAAGAGCATCGTCCCGAGGCCGCAGCCGGTGTTGGTGCGGGCTAGCCCCATATCCGCCGCGAACGAGGTGGAGGCGAAGATCAGGGTTAATGCGAAGATCCCGAGGATCCGCTTCATTTTGGTTCCCCCTTTGTCAAATAGTAGAAAATCAAAGTCATGACTACTATAACTGAAATGCCAAGGAGAAAGGATAGTTTCAGGAAAGGGGGCGATTGGAACGGAAAACGACTTCCCCGGATACCGTTTCCCCGGATCCGATTCCCCGCTTTAATGCCCCCGGAGGACGGAGGCGAGGTACATGAGGAGCCGTTTCCGAATATTACCATCGGACAGCGCCTGGATATGCCCCGCTCCGGGGACGATCCACAGCTGCTTCGGCTCTTCCGCGAGGCGGTAGAGCATTTCCCCGTGGCGGATGGGAACGACCTTGTCCGCATCCCCGTGGAGGATGAGGACGGGGACGGGACCGACGCGACCGATCCAGCGGCTGGGGCTGTACCGGTCCGTAACGAGAAGGGAGAGGGGGGCCTGGAATGGCCACAGGAGGAGCACGTCGGCGATCTTTTCCCGCGCGATTCGCCGGTATCCGGAAAACGCGCTGTCGATGACAAGCGCCCGGATCCGGTCCCGGTGCGGGGAGTTGGCGACGGCGTACACGGCGACGGCCCCGCCCAGGGATTGCCCGAAGACCACGATGCGATCCTTGTCGACCCCCTCCATCCGGAACAACCGGTCGATCGCCGCCAAGGCGTCCACGTGGATCCCCTCCATATCCGGCGTTCCCTCGGACCTCCCGTATCCCCGGTAGTCGATGAGGAAGACCTGATACCCTTCCATGGCGAGCCAGAGGACGGCGCTCACGTGGGTGCTGATGTTTTCCGCGTTCCCGTGGAAAAAAAGGATGGTTCCACGCGGCTCGGCGTTCGGCCGGAGGAACCATCCGTGGAGCCGCACGCCGTCGGGCGTCTCGAAAAACACGTCTTCGTGAACGACGCGATCGAGGTACGGATTCGCCACGAAATTCCGCCGTGGATAGAAAAAGTAGGAATCGCACGCCGGAAGGATCACCAGGGAGAAGGCGAGGAGAAGGAGCGCGAAGCGCGTCGGGAAACGGAGCGTCATATCGTTACCCCAGCTTGATGCACGCGACTCCCAGTACGATGAGCCCCGCGCCCAGCAGGCGGATCCGCCCGAACCGTTCCCGGAAGAGAAGGATTCCACCCACTACGCCCGCGATGGCGCTTACCTGGCGGACCGAGGTGGCGTACGACACCTTCGCCATCTGCAGGCCGATCCGGAAGGTGATGAACGACAGGAACAGGATGAGCCCTGCCGCAACCCCTCGCGGCCAGTGGGTTCGGATCTCCTCGAGAAACCGATTCGGGGGAATCGTCATAAGCGCGTAGGCCAGCAGGAAAAGGAACAGGGAAATATCCAGGTAATAGGTGTAGACGAAGACGTCGGCCACCGTGACTCCCCGCTTGTCCACGATCGCCCCCACGGAGTAGAAGAGCCCTGCCGAGAGCCCGAACAGGACGCCGGGCAGGCGGAGGTGAAGCAGGGGGAAGGAAATTCCTGCCCGGGAAAATTCCCGCATCTGCAGGATGTATGCGCCCAGGAACACGACCAGGATGCCGCCCATCCCGAGCAGGGAGAGGCGCTCGTCGAGGAAGAGGTAAGCCCAAAGAGGGATGTAAAGCGGGCCCGTCGTGGTGAGCGGGTAGGCGAGGGAGACGTCTGCCCGCTCGTACGAGGCCGTAAGACACGCGTGGTAGATCGAGAAGAAGAATCCGGCCGCGAGGGCGAACGGCAGGACCGGCCCCCGGGGGAGGGGGATCGCGCCGTCTCGCACGAGCCAGTAGGCCGAGAAGATGGCGATCGCCGAGGCGTGCATGAAGACGTTGAAGGCGAGTTTGTGCCGCGTCGTCTTCAGGATCAGGTTCCATCCGGCGTGCATCACCGCGGACAGCAGGATGTAGAGCAGCGCGGTATCGGGCATCCTGCCTACAGTAAGGTGCCGGGGTTTTTTTCGCAACCGGCGCAGGGACGCAGTGTCCGGCGCACTCCCCGGAACGTGGGGGTGGAAGAGCGAAAAAAAGTCTTGACGGGAGAAGCGTGCGTGGTATCGTTGTTTCAAATCTATGAATATACAGAATAAAGAATACATGGATGTATAGCGGGGGGATGATGGAAAAAGTCGATATCTTCGAGATGCACGCCGATTTCTGCAAGACTCTCTCCCACGCCAAACGGCTGATGATCCTGGCCTTGCTGTCGAAGGGGGAAATGAGCGTCGGGGAGATCTCCGAGGTCATCGAGGTGCCGCTGTCCAACGTCAGCCAGCACCTTTCCGTTCTCAAGTCGCAGAATCTCGTTCGTACCCGGAAGGACGGGCAGACCGTGCATTACAGTCTCGCCGACAGGCGGATCATCGAGGCCTGCACCCTGATCCGGTCCGTGCTCCTGGACCTCATGAAGGAACGCGGGATGGTCGCGCAGGAGATCGATCCACGGTACGTCGTGACCGGTGGATGACGGATAACGACAGAAAAGGAGGAAAGCGATGAGCGTCGATCTTACGACCCTGAAAGTGGACAAGACGGTGGATGCGAGAGGTTCGGCATGCCCCGGCCCTCTCCTCGAGGCGAAGCGCGGCATGGTCGATGTGCCGATGGGAGGTGTCCTGGAGGTGATGTCGTCCGACTCGGGCACCAACGAGGACATTCCGCTCTGGGCGAAGAAGGTCGGTCACGATTTTCTCGGGAACATCGAGGAGGCGGGGTTCTGGCGTCTTTTCGTGAAGCGGGGCAAGTAGTGACGGAAAGCGGACCGGCGGGGAGAAGCGGGCCGAAGATTTTGGTCTTCTCCACGAACAACATCTCCGATCCCGGCATCGATCTCGCGGGCAGCTCGCACATGAACTACCCCCCGGCGGTCAAGGTGATCAGCCTTCCCTGTTCGAGCGGCATTCGTCCGAAATGGGTGCTCCATGCCCTGGAGTCGGGGTTCGACGGCGTCTTCATCGCCGCGGACGGAAGCGACTGCGCCTTGCTTCCGGATTGCACGGCCAAGACCGCAAGCCTCGCCCAAAAGACGCAGGCACTGCTCCAGGAGCGGGGCAAGGACCCGAGGCGCCTGAAGATGGCGGCGATCTGCTCGGTCTGCTCGGAAGCGTTCGTCTCCCACATCCACCAGTTCGGCGAGGCGTTGCGTAAGCTGTGAGGAACGGGCCCACGAAATGTGACGTCCTGGTCGTCGGGGGCGGAATCGCGGGGATGGAATCCGCCCTCACCCTCGGCGACATGGGATACAAGGTGCTCCTCGTGGAGAAGGAGGCAAGCATCGGCGGGAAGATGATCCTGCTGAGCAAAGTGTTCCCGACCCTGGACTGCGCAAGCTGCATCTCCACCCCGAAGATGGCCGCCACGTCCCACCACCCCAACGTGGACCTCCTCGTCTACAGCGAGGTGGAGGAGATCGAGCCGCGGGCGGACGGATCCTTCGCCGCAAGGCTCACGAAGAAGCCGACATTCGTCGATCCGGCGGCGTGCACCGGATGCGGGGACTGCGAACTAGCCTGCTCGGTCGCGATTCCCGACAAGTTCAACTTCGACCTGGTGGCGGGCAGGGCCGCCCACATCGCCTTTCCCCAGGCAGTGCCGAAAAAGGCGGTCATCGACAAGACCGGCACCTCGCCCTGCTCCCACACCTGTCCGGGGGGCGTGAAGGCGCACGGGTACGTGTCCCTCGTCCGAAGCGGCAAGTACGAGGAGGCGTTCCGCCTGCACATGGAGGACGCCCCACTTCCGGGATCCCTGAGCCGCGCCTGCTACGCCCCTTGCGAAGATCAGTGCACCCGGAGCGAGATCGAGGGGAAGGTCCCCGTCCGTGCGATCAAGCGCTTCATGGTGGACCGCTATTACGGAAACCACCCGGAGCCCGAGTACGGACCGCCCGAGAACCGGAACGGGAAGAAGGTTGCCGTCGTCGGATCCGGCCCCGCCGGGCTTTCCGCGGCCTACTTCCTCGCAAGGAAAGGATATCTCGTCACGATCCTCGAGGCCGGTCCCGAGGCGGGGGGGATGCTCCGCCACGGGATCCCTCCGTTCCGCCTCCCCCGGGAGGTGGTGGACCGGGACATCAGGAACATCACCGCCCTCGGCGTGGAGATCCGGACCCGCACCCCCGTCACGTCCCTTGCCTCCTTGACGGCCCAGGGGTTCGACGCCACCTTCCTGGCCCTGGGCACCATGGAAGGGCAGGATCTGGGAATCCCCGGGGCCGAACGTCCCGGCGTGTACGAGTCCATGGATTTTCTCAAGGCGGGAAACGCCGGGGGAAAACTGGACGTCGAGGGGAAACGGGTGGCCGTCATCGGGGGGGGCAATGTGGCCATCGACTCGGCCCGGATGGCCCTTCGGATGGGAGCCTCGAAGGTAACCATCGCCTATCGCCGCCGGCGTGCCGAGATGCCCGCCCACGACTGGGAGGTACAGGCCGCCCTGGAAGAAGGGATCGAACTTGCGGAACTGACGGCCCCCGTCCGGTTCCACGGGGAGGAGGGGAGGCTTTCCGCCGCCGAGTGGATCTCCATGAAGCTCGGCGAACCCGATGCCAGCGGGAGGCGTCGTCCCGTCCCCGTGAGAGGCTCCGAAAAGACCCGCCCGATCGACGTGGTGGTTCTGGCCGTCGGCCTGCGCCCCAGTACGCGCCCCTTCGCGGACGAGATCGAGCGAAACGGGGATGAAACGATCAAGGCCGATCCGGAAACCCTTGCCACCTCCGTCCCCTCTGTTTTTGCCGGGGGGGACGACGTGACAGGCCCCTCGATGATTATTGAGGCGATCGCCCAGGGGAAACGCGCCGCCTTCTACATCGAACGCCACCTGGAGGGAAAACCCCTTTCCGGGATCACGTTCGACGCCCGTCTTCCCGCGGTGGAGCAGAAAGCCGTGCTGGATCGCGCTTCGGCCGGGCCGTCCCGGCGCGCGCCGTCGGAGGTGAGGGAACGTCACGCGGGGGAGCGCTTCCGGTCCATGGACGAGATCGAACTTCCCTTGACCGAGGAGGAAGCGCGCTACAGCGCCAACCGCTGCCTGGACTGCGGGGTCTGTTCGGAGTGCCTGCAGTGCGTGAAAGCCTGCCCCGCCGATGCGATCCGTTTCGACATGCGGCCCGAGGAGAAAACGGTGGAAGCGGGATCTGTCCTGGTCTCCACGGGATTTCAGCTCTTCGACCCCGTGCGGAAGCCCGAGTACGGGTTCGGGCGGTATCCGAACGTCATTACGGCGATGCAGATGGACCGCATCCTGTCCCCCACTCGGCCGTACAACGCCGTGATGCGGCCCTCGGACGGCATGGCGCCGTCCAACATCGCCTACGTCCTCTGCACCGGTTCCCGCGACTGCACCATCGAGAACCGCCTGTGCTCTCGCGTCTGCTGCATGTACTCGATCAAGCAGGCCCAGCTCCTCATGGGGGCGCTGCCCCTGGCCGACGTCACGATCTACTACATCGACATACGGGCCTTCGGAAAGGGGTACGAGGAGTTCTACGAGCAGGCCAAGGGGATGGGGGTGCGGTTCGTCAAGGGAAAGGTGGGGAAGATCGAGGGGAACGGAACGGACAACCTCCTGGTGCAGTACGAGGACATCTCCGTGGACGGACAGCCGAGGCGGGCGGAGCACGACCTGGTGGTCCTCTCGGTGGGTCTTTCCGCGAACCCCGAGGCGTTCCGGCTCTTCCGGGGGGATCTGCTGGCAGCGGATCCGTACGCCTATGTCCGGGAGGTCGACGAGGATCTCGAACCGGGAAAAACAAGCATTGAGGGAGTGTTCGTCGCCGGCACCGCCTCCGCCATCCGCGACATCCCGGACACCATCCTCCACTCGGGAGCCGCCGCCGTGCAGGTGGCGGCCTATCTGGAAGGCAGGAGAGCGAGACGGTGACGGAAAAACGGATCGGCGCTTTCCTCTGTCACTGCGGCGGGAACATCTCCGACTACCTGGACGGGGAGAGGGTTTGCGAAGCGGCGGGGAGTGAACCGGGCGTCGTCGTGGCCAGGACCTTCCTGTTTGCCTGCTCGGACGCCTCCCAGGAGGAGATGGTAAAGGCCATCCGGGAGGAGGAGCTAGACGGCGTCGTGATCGCCTCCTGCTCTCCCAAGCTCCACCTCAATACCTTCCGGGCCATGGCTCTTCGGGCAGGCCTGAACCCGTACTTGTACAGCCAGGTGAACATCCGGGAGCAGTGTTCCTGGGCGCACCGGCACGACCGGGAAGGGGCCACGGACAAGGCGGTTCGACTCGTCCGGGCGGGAATCGCCAGGACCCGGCTCGGCAGACCCCTGACGGACCTCAGGGTCGAAACGATTCCGAAGGTGCTGGTGATCGGCGCGGGAGTTGCCGGGATGCGCGCGGCCATCGCCCTCGCCGACCTGGGGATCGCCGTCGTTCTCATCGAGAGGTCCCCGGAAGTCGGAGGCCGCATAGCGGGATGGGGCAGGATGTTTCCCCATGACCGGGAGGGGTCGCAGACCGTCGATACCCTCCGCGCGAAAATCCGGGAGCGGGAGAACATCACACTCTTTACGGGGGCGGAGCTTCTGGAAAAGCGCGGCAGCGTGGGGAATTTCACGGCGAGCGTGCACGTCGGGAACGGGGAGACCGTGAGGCTTACGGTCGGCTCGATCGTCGTGGCCACGGGATTTGATCCCTACACTCCCCGGGAGGGAGAGTACGGGTACGGGCAGGAGGGGGTGATCACGCTTCCGGAGTTCAAGGAGCTTCTGGCGACGTCCCCGGGAAAGCTCCGGAGCGGCGGCCGGGACGTGGAAACGATCGTCTACATCTATTGCGTCGGCAGCCGGCAGGGCGCCTGCGAGGAGAATACCTCCCCCAACCGGTACTGCTCCCGCGCCTGCTGCGCGACGGCCGTGCACGCGGCGCTCCAGGCCCGGGACAAGGACGCCTCGCTTTCCCAGTACCACCTCTACCGGGACATGCGCACCTACGGAAAGAGCGAGATCCTCTTCGAGGAAGCGGGCAGGAAAGGATCCGTGTTCCTCAAGTTTCCGGACGGGACGTCCCCCTCCGTGGAGCGATCGGACGGGTTGCTCCTCGTCAGGACCCGCGACGAGTTCCTCGGTGGAGAGGAGATCGAAATTCCCGCGGACCTCGTGGTGCTGGTCACCGGCATGGTCCCGAGGGAAAACGATGCGCTCCTTGGATGCCTCAAGATCCCCGTCGACAAGGGGGGGTTCTTCAACGAGATCCACCCCAAACTGCGCCCCGTGGAGACGGTGATCGACGGCGTATTCATCGCCGGTACCGCACAGGGGCCGAAGACGCTGCCCGAAAGCGTGACCTCATCCATGGCGGCCGTCGGAAAATGCGCCGCGCTGCTGATGAAGGGTTACGTCGATCTTCCGCCGTATGTCGCCCTGGTCGATGCGGACCGGTGCG
The DNA here is from genome assembly GCA_049688015.1 of Candidatus Deferrimicrobiaceae bacterium. Classification (GTDB taxonomy): domain Bacteria; phylum Desulfobacterota; class Deferrimicrobia; order Deferrimicrobiales; family Deferrimicrobiaceae; genus CSP1-8. The sequence goes on from JBAVJZ010000040.1 coordinate 18,676, forward strand.
CTTGGTGCGGGGAATGCGCGCAGGCGTGCCCGTACGATGGGGCGATAGAGAAGGTGCGCGTGGGGGACAGGGAGATCGCGTATGTCCATCCCGCCCTGTGCAAGGGGTGCGGCGGGTGCGTCCCGGTATGCCCGGCCGAGGCGATCGATCTCGAAGGCTATACCGACGCCCAGGTGAGGGCCATGATCGACGCAATGGCCCGGGAGGCCGGGTGATGGAAGGCGGCAAACGGGATCTTGGGGAAGTGATCCGCGACGAGATGGTCATGAAGGACCGGATCATCTCCCTGCTTCGGGAAGAGGCGAGGACGATCCCGGAAATTGCCGATGCGCTTGCAAGCCCGGTCCGGGAAGTCGCCCTCTGGGTGATGGCGATGCGCCGGTACGGCTCCCTGGAGGAGCTGCCAAAGCCCAAGGCGGATGATTACTTCCGGTACCGACTGGCCCGCTGACGTAAAACGGCGGTCCGCCCCCGGGCCGATTCGCCGGACAATGCGAGGAGGAAGAAAGGCATGGCGCACCGCGTTATCCCGGGATTGCACCGCGAGATCGCGAAGTTCGGCGGCGGCGACGTCACCGCCTGCATGAACTGCGGAAACTGCACGGTCACCTGTTCCCAGTCGATGGAAACGGGAGGATTCCCCCGAAAGATCATCCATCTTCTGCAGGTGGGATACACGGATAAGGTCGATGAATCCCTCGAGCCATGGCTCTGCTACTACTGCGGCGAGTGCTCGGACACCTGCCCGAGGGACGCCAACCCTGCGGAGACGATGATGGCTGCGCGCCGGTACCTCACGTCCCGGTACGACTGGACCGGCCTGGGCCGGAGGTTCTATACCTCCGCCGCGTGGGAGATCGCGGCGGTCTTGCTCGTGGGCTTTTTCGTCGTCGCGATCTTTGCCCTGTTCCACGGCCCCGTGGTGACGGACCGGGTGGAGCTCAATACCTTCGCGCCGGTGAAATGGGTGGAGCTCGGCGACTGGGTGATGGGGGGGGTGCTGGCCCTCCTTCTCCTCATAAATCTCTCCCGGATGGTTCGATTCGCGACGCGCGGGGAACGAAACGGACCCATCCCGTTTTCCCTGCTCGTCCGGGAGGCGGGAACATTTTTCCGGCATTTCTCCACCCAGAAGAGATGGCACGATTGCAACGAGGACAAGACGCGCTGGCTGAAGCATTTCCTGATGATGAGCGGGTACCTCACGATGATCGTGCTCATCGTGATTTTCCTGCGGTGGTTCCAGACGGACGAGATCCTTCCCCTCTACCACCCCACGCGCCTGTTCGGGTACTACGCGACGGCGGTCCTTTTGTACGTGTCGGCCGACTTCCTGGTCAGGCGCCTGAAGAAACGCGGTCAGATCTACAGGTTTTCCGAAGCCAGCGACTGGATCTTCCTGGTGCTCATGTTTCTTACCGCATTCACCGGCATTCTGGTGCACGGTCTTCGCCTGGCGGGGCTTCCGATGGCGACCTACGTCACATACGTCGTTCACCTTGCCATCGCGGTGCCGTTCCTCGTCGTCGAGGTTCCTTTCGGAAAGTGGGCGCACATGCTGTACCGTCCCTTTGCGGCCTACCTCAGCGAAGTACGCCAGAAAGCAAAGGAATCCGCTGACCGGGTGGCGGAAGCAGCCTAGCAGTTCCATATCCCGTACAAGGAGGCAGCAATGGCCGAAAACGTAGAAAAGATCGTCATCATCGCAACGCACGGAGGAGAGGATCCGGAACGCGCATCCCTGCCGTTCGTGGTGGCCAACGCGGCGCTGGCGATGGATGTGCAGGTGACCGTGATCCTGCAGGGGTACGCCGTCACCCTGGTCCAGAAAGGGGTGAACGAGCATATCTTCGCCGGGGGACTGCCGCCGCTCAAGGAACTGATGGACAACTACTTCGGCCAGGGGGGAAAGATCCTGGTCTGCACCCCGTGCATCAAGGAGCGGAAGATCGGCGAGGAGTTGCTCATCGAGGGCGCCAAGGCGATCGCCGCCGCGCGGGTCGTTCAGGAGTGCCTCGAGGCGAAGGCGACGCTGAACTACTGATTTTCCACGCCGGGTTCGAATTTCATGCGGCAGGCCGGTTCGTCCGGTCATCGGCCCGGGCACGATCGAAACAGGATTGACGGGTGCGCGCCGGCTCCTTCCGGGCGCACCTTTTTTTTTTTACCGGAAACGCCCCGCTTTCCTGAGCGCCTGCGCGATGTCCGCGACGAGATCGTCAGGATCTTCCAATCCAACGGACAGGCGCACGAGCCGGGGGGTGAGGCCCACTGCGGCCTGCTCCGCGAGGGGGATGTCGGCGTGCGTCATCGTGGAGGGGTGGGTGATGAGGGACTCCACCCCCCCGAGACTTTCGGCCAGCAGGACGGTTCTCAGTGCGTTGAGGAAGGAGGGGACCGCCGATTTCCTGCCCAGTTCGAAGGAGATGATCGCCCCGGGGCCGTCGGACTGGGAGAAATGCAGGTCGCGCCGATGATGGCCGGGAAGTCCCGGGTAGAATACTCTCCGGACGAACGGGTGGGCTCCGAGGAAGCCCGCAAGGACTTCCGCGCTCCGCTGGGCCCGGGCCATCCGGACGGCGAGCGTCTTGATTCCCCGCAGCAGCAGCCAGGAATCGAAGGGAGACAGGACCGCCCCTGCTGCCTTCTGGGCGAAGTGCATCTTTTCCCCCAGGTCCGGATCGACGGTTACCACCGCGCCCCCGATCAGGTCGTTGTGCCCGCCCAGGAACTTGGTTGCGCTGTGGACCACCGCATCGGCTCCAAGCGCCAGGGGGCGCTGCAGGAGCGGCGACATGAACGTGTTGTCCACGATGGAAAGGACTCCCCTTTCCCGGGCGACCCGGACGACTCCCCGGATGTCCGCGATCTTCATGAGGGGATTGGTCGGCGTTTCGATAAAGACGGCCCGGGTCTTCCTTCCGATCCGTTTCCTGATCTGCCCGGGGTTTCCCATGTCGGCGTAGCCGAACCGCAGTCCATAGTTCTTGAGAATCTGCTCGAACAGCCGGTAGGTGCCTCCGTACAGGTCGTCGGAGCAGAGGATATGGTCGCCCGACCGGAAGAGCGTCATCACTGCGGAGATGGCCGCCATACCGGACGAGAAGGCGACCGCACGCGTTCCCCCCTCGAGGTCGGCGATCGCCTGTTCCGCCGCCTGCCGCGTCGGGTTTTCCGATCGGGAGTAGTCGAACCCGCGATGTCTGCCGAATTCCTCGTACCGGTAGATGGCCGTCGTGTAGATGGGGGCGCTGACCGAGCCGAACGCCCGGTCGGCTCCGACTCCCGCCTGCGCCGCGAGCGTTTCGAGTGAACGTTTCCGCTTGCGCCCCACGGGTACCCCCCCGGGTCAGATGATGTACATGAGATTTCTTTGCCGGCGTTCCGCCGCGTCCTGCTCCTCCCGCGCAAGATCGGCGAGCGTCCACCGGTCGAGCGCCGACTCGATCGCCTCGGAGGTCTCCCGGACGAGCCGGGAAACGGCGAGAGACAACTCCTCTCCGGGAGGTTTTCTCCCCCTGCCCTGCTGTGCTTTCATCGGGGAAACAGGCCCTTCGATGGCCTCGATGATCTCGGTGGAGCGGACCGTCTCCGGTCGGCGGGCAAGGAGATATCCGCCCCCGACGCCGCGCCGGCTCCGGACGATACCGGCGTTTTTCAGCTCAAGCAGGATCAGCTCCAGGAATTTCTTCGGGATCCCGTTTCGATCCGCCAGTTCCTTGATCTGGAACGTCGTTCCTTCCGGGTGGCGTGCCGCGTAAATAAGCGCCGTCAAGGCGTATTCTGCTTTTTTCGACAGTCGCATCTTCTACCCTACCCCTTTATCTACAAACCCTATTGTATAGATAGGGATTTGCCTCGTCAAGCCGGTACCGGATTCTTCACACCACGCGAAGGTCGACCGATCGATGTCGCGACGCTTTTCACCATTGCACTACGCTGTTGCCGAGGGAGAGCAGCATGGCCGGGGACCCCATGCCGCCTTGCGCCGAGGGAAACGGCACGGGAGGGAATCGGGGGCGTTGCTTTTCCGCGGGAGGGGATTTTCGGTGGCTCACGGGAAGGAACCGTTACGGGTGTGCCAGGGAGGCGGCTATCCGGTAGACCTCGGTTAGTGTGGATTGGGAAAGGGACGTGTACCAATGCCCGGTCAGGCGGGCAATTCCCCATAGCAGGTAGATTGTTCCCAGGCCGACAAGAGGAATGAAGTACGGGGAGAGGGAGAGCTCTCCCTTGCGGGTGACCGTCAGGCAGTTCTCTACCGGGCAGGAGGTCACGCACGTCATGCACCCTGTGCACTCGGGGGTCCACACCGATGCTTTCCGGTGGACGGTGATCTCCACGGGGCAGGACCGGGTGCACGCCCGGCAATCGATGCAGGTCGACCCGTCGCGGACGACCCGCTGGGGCGACATCCAGCTGACAAGGCCCAGGAGCGCCCCGTACGGGCAAAGGTACCGGCACCAGAAATGCTTGACGACGACCGAGAGCAGTACGAGAACTGCCAGGGTCACGCCCGCGGTTCGCGAGATGCCGGTGAAGAACAGGAGCATCTTGGCGTCGGCGGCATAGTTGTAGGGGGTTTGCAGGAACTGTTCGATCGCCGCAACGTCCATCTTCCAGAGGATCGCCCAGGCGAAGAAAGCGAGCAGGAGGTACTTGAGGGAGCAGAGGGAGAGGTCGACCCCACGGTTCACGAGCACAGGAGGTTTCCGGTTTTTCCAAAGCGTTTTTTTCCCCACCCACTCCAGCGCTCGGGAAATCCCCCCAACCGGGCAAACCCAGGAACAGAAGACCTTGCGGGCGAAGAACGAGGATAGGATCGCCGCGATCAGGATGGTGAGCCCCGCCGGATGCACCGTGTCGTAGGACCCGGTGAGCAGGAAGCGCTTCAGGCCCACCAGGGCGCTGATGGGCAGGAAGCCCTCCACCGCCGGGGGCCGGTATGCGGTGATCGGTCCTCCCGCGACGATCTGCCGATAGAAGGAGGCAAACTCGATACCGACGAAAACGAAAAAGAGGAGGTAGAGCCCCTGAACAAGCCGGCGCAGCCCGGGAAGATTTGCGTACGGGTTGCGCCAGAGCACGGATCCCGACGCTTCCCGTCCGGGCGTCACGGGGGGTTCCGATTTCCCGTTTTCCGCAGTATGGATCGAAACGGACACTGGTATCATGCTCCCCCATCCCCGCCGTCTCTTCCTTGACCTATCTCAAACCCCTCCATACACTGAAATCGACTGTCCTTTCGACGGAAGGAGTGTGCGGGATGGCCCTCGTGGGGGAAGTGTTCGTGGCCGACGTCCTCGGGAAACCGGTGCTCGACCCGTCGGGCGAGGAGATCGGGAAGCTCCGCGATATCGCGGTGGTCGGCGGCGGCTCCTTTCCCCGCGCCTCGGGTCTTCTCCTGGAGAGGAAGAAGACGGTTCTTTTCCTCCCGTGGGAGGATATAAGCATCTTCAACCGGAGAATCATCTCCTCGCGGAAACGCGATTCCGAGCTGTCGGAATTTACCCCCGCCCACGATCAATTGCTCATCGGGAAAGACCTCCTGGACAAGCAGATTGTCGACATCGACGGAGCGAAGGTCGTCCGGGTCAACGATGTCAAGCTCGCCGAAGAAGGCGGGGGCGCCTGCGTCACGGACGTGGACGTGGGGGTGCGCGGAATTCTGCGCCGACTCGGTGTGGAGCGCCGGGGGGAGGCCTTCTTCCGGATGATACGCCACCCCCTGCGCCACCAGATGATCTCCTGGTCCCTGATCCAGCCCCTCCACGAGAAACTCGACCGCCTCACCCTGGCCGTCTCGCGGCAGGCCCTCTCCGAGATCCACCCCGCGGACATCGCCCAGATCATCAGCGGGCTCTCCCCGGACGAGAGGAAGGGATTCTTCGGCAAGCTCGATCTCGAGATGGCCGCCGAGGCGCTCCACGAACTGGAGCCGGAGGTGCAGGCCGATCTTATCAGCGACATGGACAAGGAACAGGCGGCGGACGTCATCGAGCGGATGCCCCCGGACGAAGCCGCGGACGTGATCGCCGATCTTCCGCTCGAGAAGGCCCAGGAGCTCCTCGGCCTGATCGAGAAGGAGGAGGCCCAGGATATCCACGAACTGCTGGGGCACGAGGAGGACACCGCGGGGGGGCTCATGACGAACGAGTACCTCGCCTATCCTCCGGGGATCACCATGCGGGAAACGGTAGGCAGGTTCCGGGAGGAGGCGGAAGAGATCGAGGCGGTCTATTATCTCTACGTCCTCGAGGAGGAAAAGCTCCTGGGGGTAGTCGGTCTGCGGGATCTCATCCTCGAGGATCAATCGAAGACGCTCGGCGAGGTGATGCACACGAAGTTGATCACCATTCGGGCGGACGCAAACCAGGAACAGGTCGCTGAGCTGATCTCCAAGTACAATCTGCTCGCCCTGCCGGTGGTCGATGACGAAAACTGCCTTCTCGGCATCGTGACGGTGGACGACGTCGTGGACCTGCTGCTGCCCCCCGCCTCCCGGAGGCGCCGCCGAAGGAGGTAAGCCGCACTTCCCTCCAGGGCACCGCATGTCCGTCCGCTTGTCATGGCTCGCCCCCGAGCATCCCCGGGAGCCCCGGGAAGAGCGTCAGAATCACCAGAAAGACCGTGAGAACGATCATGACGACCGTGGTCACCCACGCGATCCCGTTGAACGCCTTCGAGTTGACGTACTCGCCCATCAGCTCCCGGTCGTTGATCAGCTTCAGCATGAACACGAGGACGAACGGCAGGAGAATGCCGTTGGCCACCTGGGAGAAGAGCATGATGAGAATCAGCGGGGCGGCAGGGTAGAGGACGAACAGTGCGCCCAGCACGATGATCGCCGTGTAGAGCCAGAAAAAGTGGGGAGCGGTGCGGAAGTCCTTGTCGATCCCGGATTCCCACCCCATTCCCTCGCATACGGAGTAGGCGGTCGCCAGCGGGAGGATCGATGCGGAGAACAGGGAGGCATTGGCCAGCCCGATGGCGAACAGAACGGAGGCGTACTTTCCCGCGAGCGGTGCCAGCGCCATGGCCGCATCCTTCGCGTCGTTGATCTGGATCCCCTCCACGAACAGCGTAGCGCCGCAGGCGACGATGATCGAAAGCGCTACGATGTCGGTGACGAAACAGCCGACGATGACGTCGGCCCGGCACAGGCTGTAATGTTCCGCCGGGATGTGCTTTTCCACCACCGCGGACTGCAGGTAGAACTGCATCCACGGGGCGATCGTCGTACCCACCATGCCGATGAGCATGACGACGTACGCGCTGTCCATATTGAGCACGGGCGTCACCAGGTTACGCGCCACCGATCCCCACTGGGGGTGCGCGAAATAGGCCGACACGGCGTAGGTGAAGTACACGGTGCTGGCGATGATAAAGATCTTCTCCACGATGCGGTACGTTCCCTTCACCACGAGGAACCAGACCGCGATTGCCCCGATGGGGACGGAAATGTACCTGCTGACGCCGAATATCTCCAGGGCCGCCGCCCATCCGGCGAATTCCGCGACGGTGTTGCTCAGGTTCGCAAGGAGGAGCGCCACCAGGAGGAAGAAGGTCGGGCGTACGCCGAATTTCTCCCGGATGAGGTCCGCCAGCGTTTTCCCGGTGACCACCCCCATCCGGGCCGCCATCTCCTGAACGACGATCAGCGCGGCGGTGATCGGGATGAGCGTCCAGAGGAGGGTGTACCCGAAATGGGCGCCTGCGATCGAGTAGGTGGCGATCCCCCCCGCGTCGTTGTCGACCGAGGCCGTGATGATCCCGGGGCCCAGCACGGCTAGGAAAACGAGAAATTTCTTCTTGTCGGGACGACGCCAGCGCATGGGGGTGCCTCTCCCGGTTTCTCCGGACAATTTTTTAAAATACCATACTTGTCGGATAGTTGATTACAGAAAGAGGAGTGGAGGTGTGGTTTTCCCGTGCGCGTCGGTATAGGTGATATAATAATACATACGTTCATCCCGGTGAAGGTCGACGGAATCGAGGGGAAAGGAGGAATCCCATGGAACTCCTTCTGACCAACATGGAAATGCGGGCGCTTAAGGAAACTCTTGGGGCGGAGATAGCGAATCTGCAGATGGAGATCGCCGCTGCGAGGGATCGGGGAACACGGGAGGAGATGATCACGAGGAAGGAGCTCCTCCTGTCGGTCCTGGAAAAGCTGCCCGTCGCGGTCCTGGACGTCGCCTAGCGGGGCAACGTACCGGGTTCGTCAGTGTGAATGACCCGGCAGGTCGTCGTGCCTGTGGGACGGTACGCTGTGGTTTTTGGTTCCCGAGGCTTCCGCGGGGTCCACGTGGATGACAGCGTCCGACAGGTAGCGAAGGCCGTGGAGCATCCTGTGGCGGACCTCCTTGGCGATGGCGTGCCCCTCGCTTACGGACCGGTTTCCTTTCACGGCAAGATTGACCTCCGCGTACATCCGGTGGCCCGCCCAGCGAACCCGCACGTCCGACACATCAACGACACCGGGCACGGCGGAGGCAGTCTCCCGGATTTCGACGGCCACCGCAGGGTCTGACCCGTCAAGAAGCCGGAGGAAAACCTCATTCCCCGTCTGCCACACGATTCTCAGGATGATGGCGGAGATCACAAGTCCCACTGCCGGATCCGCGACGGGATATCCCAGCCAGACCCCCCCTGCCCCCAGGGTCACCGCGAGGCTCGTCAGCGCGTCGGCGTGCGCGTGTCTTCCGTCCGCCACGAGCGCGGCGCTCCCGATCTCCTTACCGACACGCAACCGGTAGACCGCCACCGCCTCGTTTCCGAGAAATCCGACCGCTGAGGCGGCGGCGACTGCCCACAGGTGCCGTACCGGCACGGGCGCAACGAACCGGTGAATCGACTCCGCCGCGGCCGCGATGGCGCTCGCCAGGATGACGGCGACCACGATGACCCCTGCCAGATCCTCTACGCGTCCATACCCGTAGGTGAACCGGTCGCTCGGTCTCTTGCGGGCAAGGCGGAAGGCGATCCACAGG
>JBAVJZ010000041.1:0-6919 GCA_049688015.1 Candidatus Deferrimicrobiaceae bacterium
GCTGCGGGGGGGACGCGCCGGTTCTTCCCGCCGCCTGCATCCGGGGCGCCGCTGGCGGCGCCTTCGGGGGTGTGGCCACCTCCGTTCGAAGAGGACCGGAACCCCCGGACTTCGGCTGTCCCTCGTACATCGGGAGGAGAAACTCCCTGCCGTCCGCTGCCAGCTGAATCCCTTCCTCCCCCACCGTCCTGACGGTAAATCCCGGAAGCATGTCCCCCGGGACGACCTCCCAGCGCTCCGCCGGACCGGAGGTCTTCCCGACAACCACGGCCGTGCTCCTCTCCCCCTGGAGGATGACCCCCACGAGACGGAACCGGGAAAGCTCCGCCTCGTAATTGCGCATCGGCACACCGACGGCCCCCTCGTCCTTGAACGGCCGACGGTCGGGGCGGAAGACCGGCCTGGCGAGAACCGCCGCCAACCCTGCCGCCACCTCGGCCTCGCGCGGGTCGCTGTCCCGGGATCCGGCCTGCCACTTCTTCGGGGAGAAGGACGCTGCCGGGGACGAGCCGGAGCCGACCGGAGCGGTCCAGGCACGATACGTCTCCCATCCGAAGAATAGCGAAGCGGCAAGGAAGAGTACTCCCCACCTGCCTGACCGGTTCATCGTCCTGCGCGCCCCTCCTTCTCCGCTTTCCTGGTCTTCGCCGGCCCCGGGCCGGGATCCCCACCGAAACGTTCAACCATTGTACCGGTTACGTGGAGTTCCCGTCGCCGTCCTTCGAAGGGTCGAACGCGGGAAGGAGGACGCGTGCCGTCGTTCCCTTGCCGACATCGGATTCGAACAGGAGCTTGCCCCTGTGCTCCTCGATGATGGAACGGGAGACGGAAAGCCCCAGGCCCAATCCCCCCGAAGCCCGCTTCGTGGAGAAAAACGGCCGCGTGACGTTTTGCAGGACGTCCGGCGTCATCCCCGCGCCCTCGTCCCGCACGACGATCTCCACGGTGCCCGACGTCCGGTCCGTCGAGGCGGAAATCCGGATCGCGCGGGCCCGGTCCGGGAGCGCCTGCAGGGAGTTCTGGATCAGGTTGATCAGCACCTGCTCCAATTCCTGGAGACATCCCTTCGCGATCGGGGGATCGGGCGCGTAGTCCACCCGGAAATCCTGGCAACCCTTGGTGATTTCGTGATGGAGGATCCCAACGGCGGTATGGATCGCCTGGTGGACGTCGATCGGAGATTCCAGGTCCCGCGGCCCCGGGCGGGAGAACCCTTTCAGGTTTTCCACGACGCCCTTTATCCTGTGGGACGCGTCGGAAACTCCGTGCAGAAGCCTCGGGACGATCGTTCGCATTTCGGAATACGGAAGCCCGCCGAGCGAAAACTGCGGGTCCTCCCGGTGGTGCGACTCCAGGATCCTGTCGGCGTCCCGCCACGCCTGGAGGATCATCGGGGCGTTGACCATGATCAGGTTGTTGGGATTGTTGATCTCGTGGGCGACCCCGGAGACCATGGTGCCCAAAGAAGCCATCCGGCTCGCGTGGATCAGCTGCGCCTGCCGGGCTCTCGCCTCTTCCTCCGCACGAACCCGCGCCGTGATGTCGCGGAACGTGCAGTAGGAAACCTTCCCCTCCCGAAGCAGGATCGATCTCCCCCGGACGGAAACGATGATCTGCCTCCCGTCCTTCCGGACGTGCCGGGCCCCCTCGATGGCAAACGTCCCTTCCCGGATTGTCTCCCGGACATGCTCTTCGAACAGGGACCGTTCCTCCGGGTCGATGAAGCGGGAGAACTCTCCGTCCCGCATTTCCTCGAGGTCGCAGCCGTAGAGGGAGAGGGCCGCCGGGTTGGCGTCGAGGACCCCGGTGGTGCCGGACCGGAAGAAGATCGCCGCCTCCTCGTTCTGCTCGAAGATCTGCCGGAATCGCTCCTCGCTCCGATGCAGCTCCTCCTCCCCCTTCTTCAGGCTGGTGATGTCGCGCGATACGCCGCGCCAGCCGCGGAACGTTCCATCCGGATCGTGAAACGGGACCCCGCTCGTGGTGAGAACGACTTCCCGGCCGTCCCGGTGGCTGAGCATGCTTTCGACGTGCTCGAAACTTCGTCGCCTCGCGAGCACGGGGGCGATCGCCGCCCTCACCCGTTTCGCCTCGGATTCCGGCATCAGGTCGAAGGGAGTCTTCCCCAGCAACTCTTCCGGGAAATACCCCAACAGGTCGTGAGACCGGGGGCTCAGGTAGGTGTAATACGTATCCGCGTTGATCTCCCACACCAGGTCATGGATCTTTTCCACCAGGTTCTGGTACCGTTCCCGGGTTTCGCCCGCCGCATCCTCGGCCAGCCGTTTTTCGGTCACGTCCTCGGCCACCCACAGGAAATTGCTGACGCCGCCCCCGACGTTCCGGATGGGTGTGAGAACGGCGGACTCCCAGTAGAGCTTGCCGTTCCTGTGCCGGTTCCAGTACTCCCCCTTCCAGCCTGTCCCGGAGGCGATCGCGGTGCGTATCTGCTCGCATTCGCGGGGGGAGATATCGGTGGGGCAGGGCTTGGCCGCCTGGAGAAGTCCCTCCCGGGGATATCCGGTCATCCGGACGAACACCGGGTTCGCGTATTCGATCCGGCCCGCCGCGTCCGTGATCGCGATCGCGCTTACGCTCTGGTCCACCGCGAGGTGGAGATTCCGGAGCTGAAGGTCTTCCGCCTCTTTGCGGTCGGTGATATCGAAGAAAGAGGCGATCTTCCCCGCGATGGTCCCGGCGCCGTCGCGCAGCGGCGCCGTGTTGACCGAGAGGATGATGCGCGTGCCGTCTCCGCGGTTGACCGCAAGCTCCACGCCGCGCACCGGTTCCCCCGTTCTGCCCACCCGGGAAAAGGGGAGGTCCTCTTCCGCATACGGCCTGCCGCCGCCCGTGGTGATCTCCCACGGGAGGTCGCGGTAATGTTTCCCGACGATGTCGCCGCGGGGGATGCCCAGCAGGTTGGCGGCCTCGAGATTGGCGTACGTGATGTCGCCCCCCGTGTCCATCCCGATTATCCCCGAGGTGCTGGTCTCCAGGATGCGGGACCGGATGTTCTCGCTCTGCCAGAGAGCCGCCTCCGATCTGCGGATCACCGAAATCCCGTACCCGAGGAGAAGGAAGAGGCACCCTGTGCTCAGGATGGCCCAGAAGATGTCCTTCGTGATCGGTTCCCAGCTGCCGAGGAACTCATGCTCGAACAGGATCCACGCCGCCGTCGCGAAGAAAAACAGGATACTGATCGCCAGGGGGAGCCTGCTCACCCTCCCTTTCGGCGACAGCATCTCCTGGAGAAAATCTCTTGCCTTCGCGACCGGCATGCCTGGATACCGACCCCCCGAATCCTTTGCGGATGTACCATTTGCCTGTCCGGACGTAAAAACAGACGGCTTCCTATATGATAATACACCTCACTATTGCCCGGCAACGTACATACCAATGGCTACCCGCAGAATCCCCTGAAAAAGCAATGTGTTTTGTAATGGATGAGGAGCTGCGGATGATTTACACGCCAATTACCGGAAATCTGACGACATTGCCGCCCAACGGGTATCGTCACCCGTCCCGGCAATCGGGCATACAGTCAAACCTTGAAGAAGAAATCATCCGATGTCATCCTATCAAAATCACCTGTTGCCGGAAAAGAAAGGTCATGTCCCGGATGCAGAACCTGCTCGATTCCCTCGATACATACCTTGCGGCGGGGTCCCTCCTGTCCTACGCCGCCGTGTACGTCGGGGGGGTTCTCATAAGCTTTACGCCCTGCATCTATCCCGTAGTCCCCATCACGGTAGGCTATATCGGGGGGAGAAGCCAGGGAGCAAGGGGCAGGGGCTTTTTCCTGAGCCTGTCGTACGTTTTGGGGATGGCGATCACGTACGCGGCGCTGGGCACCCTCGCGGCGGCGTCGGGAAAGGTCTTTGGCCAGGTGGCGGCAAACCCCGTGACCAACGTCGTCGTCGGGAACATCTGCATCCTGATGGCGCTCTCCCTGCTCGACGTCTTCCACGTGCCGACCCCGGCCTTTTTTTCGGGGAGTGCGACCGGCAAGAAGCGCGGAGGAATACTCGGCGCTTTCGGGATCGGGGTCACCTCAGGGCTCGTCGTGGGGCCGTGCACCGCTCCGGTCCTGGGCGCCCTGCTGGTCTACGTGGGTGCGAAGCAGAACGTCCTGTTCGGCACTTCCCTCCTGTTCGTCTTCGCCCTCGGGATGGGCTCGCTCCTCCTCGTCATCGGGACATTCACGGGCCTGATGGCCAACCTGCCGAAATCGGGATGGTGGACGGAAGGCCTCAAGAAGGTGTGCGGGTTCCTCCTGATCCTGGTGGGGGAATATTTCCTCCTCGAGGCGGGGAAACTGCTCCTATGAGGAGGCGGGATACCCGAAAAACGAGAACGGCGGGCGGTGTATTGGCGGTCCTTGCCCTGCTCCTGCTGGCGGCAACGCCCCCGTTCGCGGAAAGGCCGGCGCAAAGCGAAAGTGCCCCGGCATCCTCCACGAAAAACCCCTCCGGGCCCCTGCCGGACTTCACGCTGCCGGACCAGAACGGGATGGAGGTATCGTTGCGCCAGTTCATCGGAAAGAACCCGGTGCTCCTGGCGTTCTGGGCCACCTGGTGCCCCCACTGCGTCGAAGCGGTTCCCAGGATCAACCGGATGAACGCGGATCTCTCCCCCGGGGGGAAGCTTCAGATCCTGGCGCTGGACTACATGGAGAGCGAAAAAAAGGTAACCGCGTTCATCGCGGCGAAACGGATCGCCTACACCGTCCTCATGGACCGGCGCGGCGCCGTCGCACGGAAGTTCCACGTGGTCGGCATCCCCACGTACCTCCTCATCGACCGGAGCGGCAACGTGGTGTTCCGGGGCTACGAGCTTCCCGAGATCGCCAGGTACCTGCCTTAGGGGCGGGATACCCCTTGCCTGCAACCGTTACTCCCGGGGGGGCTCCTCCTTTCCGGCGGTGATCCCCTTTACCTCCCCGATCCGCGCCTTGAGCTCCTCCACCCGGTTCTCGAACTCCTGGCTCAGGCGCGTCCCCTCTTCGATGCTTCCGATTACCCGCGGCGTGATGAAGAACAGGAGCTCGGTCCGGGCGACCGTGTTCGACTCGTAACCGAATATCCACCCGATGATCGGAATCTTGTAGAGAAACGGTATGCCTTCCCTCGCCCGTTCCCTCTTCTCCCGGACCAGGCCCCCGAGGACGATGCTGCGGTCCTGCGTGGCGACCAGGTTGGTGGTGACGCTCCGCTTGAAGAAGCTGGGGTTCCCCGAGGACCCCACCGTGGTCGCCTTGACGTCGCTCACCTCCTGCTCGATCTCGAGCGTGACGATCCCCTCGTCGTTGATGTACGGCGTGTAGGTGAGCAGGATCCCCACGTCCCGGTACTCCACCGTCTCGGTGACAAAGGCGTCGGGACCGGGGTTGGTGACCGTCCCCGTCACGATGGGAACCTGGTCGGCGACGTCGATCTTCGACTTTTTCCCGTTCGTCGAAATCACGCTGGGGGAAGACAGAATGGACACCTTCCCGTCGTTTGCCAGCGCTCGCAGCGCCGCCGTGAGGCGGTCCGTCTTGTCCACGACGTACTTGAACCCGGACGTGATGTCCGCAGCCGCTGTGGACACCGAGGCCACCTGCTTCCAATCGCTCCCCTTATTGACGTAGGTCCAGTCGATCCCCATCTTCAGCCCATCGTCGAGCTGGACCTCCGCGATCAGCACCTCGAGCAGCACCTGCCGGGGATAGACGTCGATCGTCTGGAGCGTCTCCAGGACCGCCTTGTACTCGGAGGCGCTTCCCCGGATGATGAGGGCGTTCAGCGGCTCGTCCAGGATGATGTCGAACGTCCCTTCCTGCAAAGCGGGTACATTCGACTCGACGCGCGGGGCGGGGGTCGTGGGATTGGTCGGGAACGACTTTTGCCCCGGCTCGTTGACCTTGGCCTTGAATTCCGTCGCCTTTCCCGGCTGGGAGACCGTCTTCCCGGGGTAGAGCTTCTCGAGAATGGCCATGATGTCATCCGCCTTGCCGTGCCGGACACGGTAGAGGTGCACGGCGCGGGAAGTTCCCGATGGTTCCCTGTCGAGCTCGCCGATCCAGCGCTCGATGTCCTCCATCGACTTCGGGGAGGCGGACACCACGAGGAGCGCGTTCATTCGCGGGAGAGGAACGAAGTGGATCCCTGCCGGCTTCCCGCCCTCCGTCCCGAAATCGAGCGCCCCGAAGATCGTCTCCAGGCTCTGCCCCATCTCCTCGGGGTCCAGGAACTTCAGCGGGAACAGCTTGACCCCCGCCGAGCGGAACGCATCCGCGTCGAACAGGCTTACGATATGGGCGAGCTTTTCCACGTTCGCCGCCGTGTCCGTCACGAGCACCATGTTGGCCCGCGGCACTTCGGTCGCGTCTCCGCCCGTGGAAAGGAAAGGCTTGAGCACTTTCGCCATCTCGGTCGCCGAGATGTGCTGGAGCGCGAAGGCCCGCATGACGGGCCGGTTGGGGGAGGAACGGTCCTCCGTCCGGCTTTCCATGGCGAGGAGCAGGGGCTCCATCTTCGCCTCGGCCATCGGAACGATGTGATAAAGATTTCCCTCGCGGACCGCCGTCGCGCCGTTGATCCGCAGGATGGAGAAGAGAAGATCCAGCGCACCCTCCTTGCGGACGGTCCCCTGCGTGTGGACGTTCACCAGGCCGCGGACCCGCGGGTCGATGAGATAGTTGATCCCCGCCATCGGTCCGAGGGTGTGGATCACCTCGTAGAGGTCGGCGTTGTTGAACTTGACGAGAAAGCCGGGAGCTCCGGACGGCGCGGGGGGCTGCGGCGTCGGCATCGGCGGGGGAGGAACAGCCTGCGGAGCTGCCGGGGCGCCTTCCATGGACTTCCCCGCCACCGGCTCCTCCGCGATCGGTGCAACCCCGGTCTTTTCCGCCTCTTGCGGGCTCTCTGTGGATACACCC
>JBAVJZ010000042.1:0-1827 GCA_049688015.1 Candidatus Deferrimicrobiaceae bacterium
CTGCTGTACTCAACGGTGGGAAGCGCCGCCGGCTCCCGGTAATACTCCACCCGCGCCGTGGCGACGTCGATCTTGTAGCCGTCCGGGAAAACGAGGACCGCCGTCCCGAATTTGTGGTGGGGCCGCACCCGGCACGGGTACTCCTGCGAAAAAGCGTCCGCGAAGGCGATCCCGTCCCCCTCGATCACGATGTCGACATCGAGGTTGTGATTGCGCATCACCAGGTCCCGCACGAACCCGCCGACGACGTACGCCATCATCCCGAGACGCTCCGCCACCTCCCCGGCGCCGACCAGCAGGTCGAACACCCGGGCCGGAAGGAGCTCCTGCATCAGTTTGTGGACCATCTTGCGCCGGGCGAGCGCCCCTTCCGCGGGGATGTCCTCTCCGGTATCCGGGTGCACCACGTCCCGCACGTCGTGGAGGAACCGCAGGAACCCGGTCCGGGTGATGATCCCTTTTATCTGGCCCTCGGAGACGACCGGAATCAGCCGCTGGTTTTTCCCGATGATGAACTCCTGTACCCGCTCGATCCCGTCCTCGGGTGATACGGTGTCAAAATCGTCATTCATGTATTCCTCTACCTTTTCGCTACCAAGCCCATGAAATAGGGCCTTTTCTACTACCTGCCTGGTAATGATGCCGATTACCTCCCCTCCCTTCAGCACCGGGACGGCGTTGATGTTGTAGCGGGTCAGGAGGTAGTGGATATCGGTTATCGTGTTATCGACCGTGGCGTGACGCACGGGGGAGGCCATGAGGTCGGCCGCGGTACGCCGCGGTATGATCTTTTCCGCCAGGGTCGAAAGGATCTTCTCGCGGATCTGGAAGATCGTTGCATCCTTGACCGTGGCCGACGCCGCGTAATGGTGCCCGCCGCCGCCAAACTCGCGCATCAATACACCGACGTCCACCTCGGGCTTGCGGCTGCGCGCGACCAGCACGACCCGGTCCCCCATCTGGCAGACGGCGAAGAGGACGCTGATCGCCTCCATGTCGCGCAGCTTGTGGACCAGGACAGCCAGGTCCCCCACGTACTCCTCCCGCCGGGCCTCCGTGATTACCACCTCCACCCCATGTATGGTGTATGTCTTCGACGACTGGATGAGGTCGTACAGGAGCGAAACCTGCTCGGCAGTAAAATCCTTGGCGAGGATGTCCCCCACCGCCCCCAGGTCGGCTCCGCAGGACCGAAGGTGCGCCGCCGCGAAATAATCCGGGACCGTCGTCGAAGGGAAGGAGAGCGACCCCGTGTCCTCGTAGATCCCCAGCATCATCACCGTCGCCTCGTCCGGCGTGATCGGGATCCCCCGTTCCTTGAGGATCTCCACGAGGATCGTCGTGGTCGATCCGACTTTCTTGATCACCTCAAGGCTCCCCTCGATGTCGGCCTCCCCCTCCGGATGGTGATCGTAGACGTGGACATCCACGCCTGGTTTGCCGATCAGATCCCGGAACGCGCCGATCCGCGATGATTTCCGGATGTCGACGAGGATCAACCGGGTTACCTTCTCCAGATCGATCTCGCGGAGCTTTTTCATCTCGACCGAGTACAGGGCCGACTGGAGGAGGAACCCCTTGACCGTCTCCTCCTTCGCGCCCGGGAGCACCAGGATGGCGTCGGGATAAAGCTTGCGGGCCGCCAGCATCGAGGCGATGGTGTCGAAGTCCGCGTTGATGTGGGTGGTGATGACTTCCATGATGGAAAAATACTATATATTACGATAATTTACAATCCGATATATTCGCCTGCATCAATGTCGACACGCAGTACTCTATAGTTTCAGGGAATATTTGTTTATACCTCACACGCGAGCATCCTAGGAT
>JBAVJZ010000043.1:0-15395 GCA_049688015.1 Candidatus Deferrimicrobiaceae bacterium
CACCACGCCGTGCGCCGGATGATCCCGCTCCGGCACTCCCTCGATCCCCTCCGGGACGGAAAAGTCCCCCACGGCCGAGGGAGACAGCGACGTGGCGAGCTTTCCCTCCAGGATCCGCCCGAGCCTCCCCTTCGTCCCGCCGGCCGCCTCGGGCGGAGGCGTCCCCTCTCCTTCCAGGAAAACGAGTTCGGCGGGGGACAGCAGATACAAGGCATCCGCCAGCGCCTCTCCCGAGCCGCAACCCTCGTAGAAAAACTCCCCCGTCGTGGCGTCGAGGGCCGCGTAGGCGAAGGGATGAACGGTCCGTACGGCAGCCAGGAAATTATTTCCCCGGGCGTCGAGGCATTCCTCGTGAAAGACCAGGCCCGGTGTCACCACCTCGGTCACTTCCCGGCGGAACAGCCCCCGGCCCCCCTGCTCTTCCAGTTGCTCGCAGATCGCCACCTTGCACCCCTGCCGGATGAGTTTCGACAGATAGGCGTTGCGGGCGTGGTGGGGGATACCGCACATCGGGATGTTCGCCTCCTTGTCACGGGAGGTCAGTGCGATGTCGAGCAGGCGGGATGCCCGGATCGCATCCTCGAAGAACATCTCGTAGAAATCACCCATGCGGAAGAAAAGGATGCAGTCCCGGTACCGGGACTTGATCTCCACGTACTGCCGCATGGCAGGAGTGAGCTGGGTCGACATCTTCCTTCCGGAAAACCGTGTGACGTCAGGGTGTAAGCGCTTCGAACCGGGCCGACAGCCGCCCGTGAGTCTGCAAGAGCGACTCGGGGAGAACACGTGTCTCCAGGACGGAGGTCAGGAAGTTGGTGTCCCCGCCCCAGCGGGGAATGAGGTGGACGTGGAGGTGATCTGCAATCCCCGCCCCGGCAACCTTGCCCAGGTTCATCCCCACATTGAACCCCTCGGGGGAGTACTCCTCCTTCAGAACCTTCGTACCCAGCGCGACGAGGGAGAGAAGCTCTCCGCGCTCCTCCCCCGACAATTTCATCAGATCGGCGACGTGGCGGCGGGGTGCGATGAGCACGTGCCCGTTATTGTAGGGGTACCGGTTGCAGATCGCAACGGTGTTCGGATAAATACCCAGGACCAGACGCTCGGGGTCCCGCCGATCCTCCTCCCCTATGCAGAATATGCAGCGGGGGCCGCCCGTACCTCCCCCCCGGAGATATTCCATCCGCCAGGGGGAGAACATCCTTTCCATGGGAAGAGGTCAGCTATTGACCAGTTCTCGCAGTTCCTTGCCGACTTTGAAGAAAGGGATCCGCTTTTCGGGGATGGAGACTTTCTCCCCGGTCTTGGGGTTGCGCCCCTCCTTGGCCCGGCGGACGCGCACCGTGAAGCTGCCAAACCCCCGGATCTCGATTTTCTCCCCCCGATGCAGGGCAGATCGCATGTTCTGGAAGACCGTGTCCACGATGACCTCGCATTCCTTCTTGGTCAAGGTGGAAATTTTCTCTGACAGCGTTTGCACGAGATCGCTCTTCGTCATACCCTATCCCTCCGATTATGTTATTGCGCCAGATAGTCGAGCCGGATCTGCGTTCGGGTCAAGTGCTCATCGATTATACTTTTCGCCTCACCCCTTAGCAATTCGAGAATGGAATACTTATTTTTCGGCGGGGTGACGACCTGGGGCTCCCCTTCGATCTTCGCCATAATCCCCGCCTCGGCAACAGCGTCCTCCAGATTGCCAAGGTTGTCGATCAGTCCCAGCTCCTTGGCCTGTTCCCCGGAGAAGATCCGTCCGTCCGCGATCGCCAGAATGTCGTCGCGCGGGAGGTTTCGCCTCTCGGCCACGGTGTTCACGAACTGGGAGTAGACGTTGTCTATGACGCTCTGGAGGAGTTTCCTCTCCTCCGGCTTCATCTCCCGGAGCGGAGAGCCGATGTCCTTGAAATTGCCACTCTTGATCACGACCCCCTTCACCCCGATCTTCTCGATCAGGTCCTGCACGTTCACGAAATTCATGATGACGCCGATCGAGCCGGTGATCGTCCCGGGGTTGGCGTAGATCTTGTCAGAGGCGCATGCGATGAGGAACCCTCCCGATGCGGCCACGGTTCCCATGGACGCGACGACCACCTTCTTTCCGCCAACCTTCCTGACCTCCTCGAAGATCTCCTGGGACGGCCCCACGCCCCCTCCCGGCGTATTGAGCCGCAGGACGATCGCCTTCACCGAGTCGTCCTTTGAGAACTTCTTGAGCTGCTCGATTGTGGCCTCGGAGTCGATGATCACCCCGGTTATCGGGAGCACCGCGACCTTATTCCCACGAGCGAAGGTGAACCACTCCATATTCGATACGACCACGAGCAGGACGAAGAACCCGGCCAGGACAAGGACCATGACCAGACACCCGCGGAGGACCGGGTGCCGGGCCCTCGGCGGTTTGTAGGAAAACCTCTCAGCGCTCATCCGACTCCCGGATTCAATCCCCGTCGATATTCAGCTTGGCCCGGAGAGCTTCTCCAAATGCGGTTGTCTCCTCGGGCGGGTCGGAGGAGGGAGACAGGTAGGATTCCATGTCCTTGCGTTCCGCTCCGTCCTGGTGCGCGCGTATGCTTAGCGAGATCTTCTTGTTGTTGCGGTCCACGGAGAGCACGACGGCCCCGACTTCGTCCCCCTCCTTGAACAGGGCGTTCGGGGTGTCGACCTTCTCCCGGGAGAGTTCGGAGATGTGTACGAGCCCTTCGACCCCGTCGGCGAGCTCCACAAAGACACCGAAGTCGGCAACCCGGGTGATCCGGCCACTCACGGAGTCCCCCTTTTTGAAACGCCGCTCGACCCCTTCCCACGGATCCGGGGACAGGTGCTTTACCCCGAGCGAGAACTTATGCGCCTCCGGATCGATCTTGAGGACCTTGGCCTGGACCCGGTCGCCTTTCTTAAGCACCTCGCCGGGGTGCTTGATCCGCTGGTTCCAGGAGAGATCGGAAATGTGGATCAGGCCGTCGATCTCCTCGCCAATGTCGACGAACGCGCCGAAATCGGTGATGTTTTTCACCACACCCTCGACCACCGTTCCTTCCGCGTGCGCCGACCGGAGCTCGTTCCAGGGGTTGGAAAGGAGCTGTTTGTACCCAAGGGAGATCTTCTTGTTCTCTTTTTCGAGCTTGAGGACCACGACGTCAACGTTGTCCCCCGACTTCATGACCTCGGACGGGTCCTTGAGGCGCTTGCTCCAGGACATCTCGGATACGTGAAGGAGCCCCTCCACGCCTTCCTCGAGCTCGATGAACGCTCCGTATCGGGTGATGTTCGTGACCCGTCCCGAGAGCTTCGCACCGACCTGGTAACGCTCATCAATATCGAGCCAGGGATCCGGCCGCATCTGCTTCAGTCCCAGAGAGATGCGTCCTTTCTCCCGGTCGAACCGGATGACTTTCACGTGCTGCGTATCGCCTACCTTGCAGACGTGGGACGGGTGGGCGACCTTGCCGTAGCTCATGTCGGTAATGTGCATCAGTCCGTCCAGGCCCCCCAGGTCCATGAAGACGCCGTAGTCGGTGATGTTCTTTACCTTCGCCACGACCTCGTCGCCTTCCTTGATGCTATCGAGAAGGGTTTTCCTCTTGCTCTCCCGCTCCTCCTCAAGATAGGCCCGCCGGGAAACTACGACGTTGGCCTTCTTGCGGGACAACTTCAGGACCTTGAACATTCCCTCCAGTCCGATCACGCTGTCGTTGTCACGAACAGGCCGGATATCCACCTGGCTTCCCGGCAGGAAGGCCTTCACGCCCCAGATGTCGACCGTGAAACCGCCCTTTACCTTGGCTACGATCGTTCCCGGGACAGCGGTCCCTTCCTCCTGGGCCTTCTGCAGATCGTCCCATACCCGGATCCGCAGGACCTTCTCCCGCGAGAGAAGGACGAATCCCTGCGAGGAGTCATACCGCTCCACCATGACATCGATGGAATCTCCGGGGGAAAACGTTTCTTTCTCCTCTTCGGTGAGTTCGGTGAGGGGGAGCATCCCCTCGGACTTCCGGTTAATGTTGATCGCCACGTACTCTTTTAGCACCTTGATCACCACCCCGTGGATGATTTCACCTTCCTCGGGGTTTTCGATGCTCTCCGCGAACATCTTTCCGAAATCGTCCTCGGGCCTTACTTCTTCAACCTTTACTTCTCCTGCTGTTTCCTTGCTCTCTTCCCCGCTTTTCTTTTCGGGAAGGTCGGAGTTCGTTGGCTTTTCCTCCATCAAGTAGCTCCTCTTGGTATGATCTGCTTGTATATCATAACCCGTAATTGATGCAAACCATTAGAAGAAATTCCCCATATTCTCACTTATAGTACGCCACGTCGATCTGTTCCCCCTGCCACATTCCCCGGATTTTTTCCACCAGGTCGTCGATGATCCACTGCGGCGTGGAGGCGCCCGCGGTCACACCGATGCAGGCGGCTTCGGCCACCAGGTCGGGGGAAAGCTCTGCGTCCGTTTCGATGTGGAGCGTCCGGGGGTTGATTTCCCGGCAGATTTCCGCGAGGCGGCGGGTGTTCGCGCTGTTGTAGCCGCCGAGGATGATCATGACATCCGTCTTCCCGGCCACCGCGGTGGACTCCTTCTGCCGGAGGATCGTGGCGTGGCAAATCGTGTTGAAAACGCGCACTTCGGGGAATTTCTTGAGCGCTGCGGAGACGAAATGCATCAAATTCTCGAACGACTGGGTGGTCTGCGCCACGATGCCCGCCTTCCTGACCACGGCAGCGCGCCGGATGTCCTCAAGGGAGGTAAGGATCGGCACTCCGGGCTCGATGTAGCTAATAATGCTCTTTACTTCCGGGTGGTTAGGGTCTCCAACCACGATCACGGCGTACCCTTCGCGGCTCAACGACCCCGCGTGCTCCTGCGCTTTGTTCACGAAAGGACAGGTGGCGTCGATGATCCGCACCCCCTTTTCGACCAGGGACTCATGATCGGTCCGCGTGATGCCGTGGGAGCGGACGATGACCTTTCCGCAGGGGACCTGATCCACCGACTGGATGACGTGCACACCGCGCTGTTCGAGCTCTTCCACCGCCTGGGGATTGTGGATCAGGGGCCCGAGGGAGTAGATCGGGACCTCGGCGGGAGCGTTGCCCTCCCCGCTTGCGGCGGTCTCGTTGGCGATGGAGATCGCCCTTTTCACGCCGAAGCAGAATCCCGCGCTGCGGGCGATGAGGATGCGCCTCACGACTTTTCTCCCACGCTCGTCCGGGGCATCGGAGAGGGAATGTTGCGAAGCATCTCCTCGACCACTTCTTCCGCAGTGAGGGTCGTCGAGTCGATGTAGGTCGCCTCTTCCGCCATCCGGAGCGGGGAGTGCTGCCTCGTGCTATCTTGGATGTCACGCCGGAGTACGTCCTGGAGGACTTCCTCGTACGTCTTCCCTTCCGCCGCGGCCCATTCCCGATACCTTCGAAGGGCACGTACCGCTGCGTGGGCATCGAGGAAGAACTTCGCCTCGGCGTCCGGAAAGACCACCGTTCCCGTGTCGCGCCCTTCGAGAACGATGCCGCCTTCCTCTCCCATCTTCCTCTGGAGCGCTACCATGGCCTCGCGTACCGGGACGTGGACCGAGACCTCCGAAGCCCCCATGCTGATCTCCGGGGTCCGGATCGCGTCGCTCACGTCCTCACCGGCCAGGGAGAGCCGCATCTCCTCCCCCTCCCGCCGGAATCCGATCGAAAGTCCCACGCACATCCGCCCGAGACGCTTCCCGTCGGACCAGGGGATGTTCGACCGTCGGGCGGCGAGCGCGCACGCCCGGTACATCGCTCCCGTGTCCAGGCGGGTGAGGCCCGCCCGCCGCGCGAGAAGTTTGGAGACCGTCGTCTTCCCCGCACCGGAGGGACCGTCGATCGCCACGATCGGCCGTTCCCTCACTGGACTACCTCCCGCAACGTTTCGGGGAACCCGGGATACGAGGTGGCGATGCACGCGGTGTCGGAGACCACCACCGGGATGCCCGACGCCGCGGAGAGGATCATCAGCGCCATTGCGATCCTGTGGTCTCCGTAGCTATCGACCCGCTGTCCCCCGGTGATCCGGGCCGGCCCCTGAACCCAGAGTCCGTCGGGGTATTCGCCGCACGCAACGCCGAGGGTGGTAAGCTCCTTCACCATCGCGCCGATCCTGTCGGATTCCTTGACCCGAAGCTCGGCCGCCCCCCGGATACCCGTGCGCCCTTCCGCCATGGCGGCAGCCACGCAAAGTACCGGGATCTCATCGATCAGTGAGGGTACCTCCTCGGGAGGGACATCCGCAGCGGTGAGCCCGCGCCCCTGAACCACGATGTCGGCCACCGGCTCGCCTCCCTCCTTCCGGGGAGATTCGAGCCGGACGTCCGCGCCCATCCGGAGCAACACGGAAATCACCCCGGTACGGCCCGGGTTGACCCCTACCCCGCGGATGCAAAGACTCGCGCCGGGAACCGCGGCGGCCAGAACCATGAAGAACGACGCCGACGAAATGTCCCCGGGAACGGTGATCGCAAGGGGATGAAGCCGCGAGGCCGGGTGGATGGTGACGCTCCTGCCGTCCCGGACAACCCTCGCTCCCATCGATGCGAGCATCCTCTCGGTGTGGTCCCGCGTAGGGAGCGGCTCGACCACGGTCACGGGGGAGTCGGCGTAAAGGCCGGCGAGCAGAATCGACGACTTCACCTGGGCGGAGGCGACGGGCATCTCATACCGGATCCCGCGCAGGTCTCCCCCCCGGATACAAAGCGGCGGCAACGTATTTTCCTTCCGTCCGGTGATCGTTGCGCCCATCTGGGCGAGCGGGCGGACGATACGCCCCATCGGCCGGCGGCGCAGGTAGGGATCACCCGTCACGATGGACAGGAACGGCTGGGCGGCGAGGATCCCGGACCCGATGCGGATGGTGGTCCCGGAGTTTCCCGCATCGATGATGTCCTGGGGTTCCTTGAGCTCCCGCATCCCGCGACCGTCGATGCGGATCTCGGTCGGGGAACTTTCCTGGATGTCTACCCCCAGAGCGATCATCATTCCGACCGTCCGCAGGGTGTCCTCCGCGGGAAGAAATCCCTGTATGCGGCTTTGCCCCTCTGCCATCGCGGCGAACATCACGGCCCGGTGACTGATCGATTTGTCCCCGGGAACGGATATGGCTCCCGATATATTCTGCATTTTCTTCCTGCTACAGCCGGTCTCTCGTTCGCTTCGCCCTCCGGAAGTAGCCCAGCAGCCCTTTTGCGTCCCCTCGCCGGATGAGTCCCTCGAGTTGGGCGAAGTTCCTTCGGTAGTGCTCGGTGGCGCGGAGGATTTCATCCCGGTTCTGAAGTACGATGTCCTTCCACATCTCCGGGTTGCTCGAGGCAATCCTCGTGAAGTCCCGGAAGCCGCCCGCGGAGTACCCGAGGGGGACCCGGGAATCGAGGGTCGCCACCGAGTGGACCAGGGCGTAGGCTACGGCGTGGGGCAGGTGGGAGACATAGGCGAACACGTGGTCGTGCGTTTCCGGGTCCATCCGCAGCACCCGGGCTCCCGTCCTCCTCCACAGTGCCTCAACGCGTCGAAGGGCGGACTCGCTGTTTTTTGCCGACGGGGTGACGACCGACGTCCTTCCGCGGAACAGGAACGGGTCCGCCGCCGCGTATCCCGAGTTCTCCGTTCCCGCGATCGGGTGCCCGCCGACGAACTCCGCTCCGCTCGCCACGCTCTTCTGCCCGGCACGGACAATCTCGGACTTGACGCTTCCGACATCGGTGAGAACCGTCCCCGGCCGCATCCTCTTCCCGATGCGGCGGATGAGGTCGACGGAACGGATCACGGGCACGCACACCACGACGATGTCGCATGCCGCGATCTCGGCTTCGGTGCAGGCGCGGGCGAGGACGCCTCCTTCCCGTGCCATCCGTACCGTCTCCTTGCGCCGGTCGTACCCCCAGATCTCGGGCGCCCCCGGCTTGCCCTTAAGTGACAGGGCGAGTGACCCTCCGATGAGCCCCAGCCCCGCGATGCCGATTCGTTCCGCGTTCACGCGTTCCCCATCGTCTTCCCGACGGCGGCAGCGATCCCCTTGAGCCGCGCGGCCACCTCCCGGAATGTATCGGGCCGAAGCGACTGCGGCCCGTCGGACAGCGCCGTCTCGGGATCGTGATGAACCTCGATCATGACACCGTCCGCACCGGCGGCAATCGCCGCGGCAGCGAGAGGCTCGACCAGGCTCATCTTCCCGGCCGCGTGGCTGGGGTCGGCGATCACCGGGAGATGGGAGAGACTCTTCACGACGGGGATGGCCGAGACGTCGAAGGTGTTCCGGGTGGACGGCTCGAACGTCCGTACCCCGCGCTCGCACAAGATGATCTGCCGGTTCCCCTCCGCGGCGATGTATTCCGCCGACATCAGCCATTCCATGATCGTCGCACTCAATCCCCGCTTGAGGATGACGGGCTTGTCGAGACGGCCTACCTCGGTCAGAAGCCGGAAGTTCTGCATGTTCCGGGCTCCGATCTGGATTACGTCTGCGTATTTGACCACGAGATCGATGTCGCGCGGGTCCATGAGTTCGGTGGCCACCGGAAGTCCCGTCGCCTCGCGCGCCTCGGCAAGATACTTAAGCCCCTCCTCCCCCAATCCCAGGAACGCGTAGGGGGAGGTGCGCGGCTTGAAGGCCCCCCCGCGGAGAAACGACGCCCCGCACGAGGCGACCTGCGCCCCGATCCCGAGCATCATCTCTCTCCCCTCGACTGCGCACGGCCCCGCGAAGAGCGCGACCGTGCCGCCCCCGATCTTCTGCCCCCGCACCGTGATGACGGTGTCCTCCTTCTGGAAATCCCTGCTGACGATCTTGAAGGGCTTGAGGATGCGGAGCACCTTCTCGACGCATTCCATTCCCTCGAACGCCTCGGGCTGCATCTTCCGCTCGTCCCCGATGGCACCGATGATGGTGCGCTCCACCCCTCGCGAGGTGTGCGCCGCAAGGCCGTACGCCCTGATCTTCTCCTCGACCAGGTCGACCTCCTGGCCGGTGGCGCCCGCCTTCAGCACGATGATCATGTACTTGTCCTCCCTTTTTTGTCTTCCGCCGTCCCTGCCGCCGTTTCGTCGTCTTTACGGGATCAGATCGCCCGGGGGTAGGATCCGAGGATTTTCAGATACGAGGCGCGCATCCGGAGCTCTTCCAGGGCACGCGCCACCCTATCGCCCGTGATGTGCCCCTCCATGTCGAGAAAGAAAAGATATTCCCACGCTTTCTTCTTCACGGGGCGGGATTCGATCTTCGTGAGGTTGATCTGGTGGCGGGAGAAGGGCTCCAGCATGAGATGCAACGCGCCCACCTCGTCCCGTGCGGAAAACAGGACCGATGTCTTGTCGTTCCCGGTCCGCTCCGGGGCGATCTTTCCGATGATGATGAAGCGCGTGAAGTTATTCGCGTTGTCCTGGATCCGTTTCCGGATGCATTTCAACCCGTAGATCTTGGCGGCCGCGTCCCCCGCGATCGCCGCCGCGGACGGGTCGTCGGCCGCAAGCTCCGCTGCACGGGCGGTGCTCTCGACGTCGAAGACCGCGACGCCGCGCAAATTCCGCTCGAGCCACGTGCGGCACTGGGCGATGGCGTGGGGATGGGAGTAGACCTTCTTCACGTGTTCCATGTCACCCGTTACCGAGAGGAGATCGTGGGCCACCTCGATCAGGATTTCGCCGCTGATGAGGAGGGAGTGGTCGACGAACATGTCGAGAGTGTTGCTCACGATCCCCTCGCTCGAGTTCTCGATCGGTACGACGCCAAAGTCCGCGTTGCCGCGCTCCACCGACTCGAACACCTCGGAGACGTTGATCTGCGGGACATAGTCGGCGCTCTCCCCGAAGTGCTTGAGGCATGCCAGATGGGTGAACGTCGCACGGGGGCCCAAAAACGCCACGCTCAACGGTTTCTCGAGAGCGAGGGAAGCCGAGATGATCTCCCGGTAGATCGACTTGAGCGCGTCGCTCGGAAAGGGCCCGGGATTGATCCCGGTGAGCCGGCGCAGGATCTCGATCTCGCGCTCCGGGACGTAGAACCTCAGATTCTGGTCCACCTTGATCTTCCCCACCTCGATCACCGCCTCTGCGCGTCGGTTAAGGAGGGTGAGGATCTGGTCGTCCAGCGCGTCGATCTCCTCGCGTAGCTCCTTCATCCGTTCCTTTGTCACCTAGTGTACCGCCTCGTAAACAGCTTGACGCACCGAGAGCGTCGATACGCCGGCCTTGCTAAGGCGCGCGACCGAGGCATACCGTTGAGTGTGGTGAAGAAGCGCAACGAAGGGTTCGCTGCTGCGGGGGCCTTCGAATGCCGGGGGATTTGCGAGACGGAGCACTAGGACCCGCCCGCCTTCCGCTTGATTCGGCCGATCTCCCGGTACTTGGCGTACCTGCGGTCGAGAAGCTTTCGGACGGGTATGGACCGTACCGATGCGAGCGACTCCAGGAGGGCCGCCCGGACCGTATCGGCGGCCGCCTTGTGGTCGCGGTGCGCCCCCCCCACCGGCTCCGGCAGGATCCTGTCCACGATGCCGAACTTCTTGAGATCCGGCGCGGTGATCTTCATCATCTCCGCGGCGGTCTCCGCGCTCGCCGTGTCCCGCCACAGGATGGACGCGCATCCCTCGGGAGAGATGACCGAGTAGATCGCGTATTCCATCATGAGGATTTCGTCCCCGATCCCCAGCGCCAGTGCGCCGCCGCTCCCCCCTTCGCCGATCACGATGACCACGATCGGCGTCTCGAGTCTCGCCATTTCGAGCAGGTTCCGGGCGATCGCCTCGGACTGGCCGCGCTCCTCGGCGCCAAGCCCCGGGAAAGCACCGGGCGTGTCGATGAATGTGACGACGGGAATACGGAATTTCTCGGCGAGTTTCATCAGTCGGAGCGCCTTCCGGTACCCTTCCGGGTGCGCCATCCCGAAGTTGCGGCCGATCTTCTCGGTGGTGTTCCTCCCTTTCTGTTGGCCGATGAGCATCACCTTTTCGGAATCGAGCTCCGCAAAGCCGGCCACGATCGACGGGTCGTCGCGAAACGACCTGTCCCCGTGTATTTCGAGGAAATTCTTGAAGCAATGGTTCACATAGTCGAGCATGTAGGGGCGGTTCGGGTGACGGGCAAGCTGGGTGATCTGCCACCGGGTAAGGTTGGAGAAGGTCTCCTTGCGGATCTTGACGATCTTCTTCTCCAACTTCCCCGCCTCCTCGCGCAGGGTCTTGTTGGTCCCGTCGTCGAGCCGGCGGAGCTGTTCCAAACGGCTTTCCAGATCAACGATTGGCCTCTCGAAGTCGAGGTATTGGAGAATCATCCGAGCTCCTTGTATAGGGTAAATATGTAATTTATTGAAAAAAGAGGCTCAAAACAAGAACTTTCTGGCCTCTTCCGCGGCCGCTTCTTGCGCCTCCCCCCCCTTGAGCCGGACCACCCCGGTCTCCCCCGACAGCCAGGTGACCTGCCTCTTCGCGTACCGGCGGGTGTCCCGCTTCATTTGATCGACCGCCTGGCCCCGGGGGATCCCGTCCAGAAGATGGGAGAGAACATGTCGGTATCCGAGGGCCCCCATGCTCGCAAGGTCCCGGCCATACCCCCTGGCAAGGAGTCCGTTCACCTCCTCGACAAGCCCCGCGCAAAACATCTCTTCCACCCGCCTGTCGATGCTACGGTACAGCTCCTCCCGCTCGATCGAAAGCACCAGAAACAGGACCCGGTAGCGGCTTCCCCCGGAAGCCCAGCTCGCTTTTCGGGCGCTGGCCGGCTCTCCCGTTATCTCCGCCACTTCGAGGGACCGCACTATCCGGGCCCGGTCAGAAGGATGGATTTTCTCCGCGGAGACAGGGTCGATGCGCTTAAGCTCACCATACAGCGTTTTCCCCCCGTCTTCCTCCCAGCGGCGGGTGAGCCGGGCCCGGACAGCCGGATCGGCAGGAAGCGCGTCGAGCCCCCGAAGGAGCGACCGGATGTACATCCCCGTCCCCCCTGCAACGAGCGGCAGGCGGCCTTTATTGCGGATGCCGATGATCGCCTCCTCGGCCTCGGCCACGAAACGGCCGGCGCTGAATTTCTCGTCCGGATCCGCCACGTCCACGAGGTGGTGGGGGACTTCCGCCCGTTGGGCAAGGGTCGGTTTCGCCGTCCCGATGTCCATTCCTCGGTAGACCTGCATCGAATCGGCGCTGACGATATCCAGAGGGAATGCGCGCGCGAGGGAGAGCGCGATGGCCGTCTTTCCGGACGCGGTAGGACCTGACAGGACGAGGATCCGGTTATCACCCATGAGAAGGTTACGTACGGCCGAACATCCGTTTCATCTCGGCGGCGGAAATCTTCACCCATACGGGGCGCCCGTGCGGGCAGCTGTGGGATGCGAAAGCGCGGTCGAGGTCGGAAAGAAGGGCCCGCATCCCTTCCTTTTCGAGCGGCATCCCGGCACGCAGGGAGGCATGGCATGCGATGCGCCACAACTCCCGGTCCGCATCGAAGATCCCTTTCGGTACGGCGCTCTGGGAGAGGAGAAAGTCGCCCAGGTCTTCCCACCAGCGCGGAAGGTCGAAACGTTCCAGGATGGCGGGGCCCCCGGAGATCTTGAACGTATTATCACCGAAGGACTCGCAAAGAAATCCGACCGCCGACAGAAACCTTTCGACCTCGACGCGCTCCCTCCTTCCCGCCCCCGGGAGGGAAACGACCTGCGGCACCAGCCACCGCTGAACGGGCGCGTTCTTCCCGAGGTAGGAATCCTTCAGCCGGGAAAAAACGATCCGCTCGTCGGCCGCATGCTGGTCGATGATCACCATTCCCCCCATCCCCTCGCAGAGAATGTACGTTCCCAGAATCTGGGCGACGGGCCGCAAGCCCCCGAATCCCCCCTCGATCTCCGAAACCGGGGAGGCGTCCCCCCCGGCGCGGAACAGGCGGGATTGCGACGCGGAGTTGCTGAACAGGTTCTCCCACGCCTGTGCGCCGGCATTCGGATGGAGCGGAGCTCCCAGCCGGACCTCGGCTCCGGGCAGGGAGGATACGGCGGGAGAGGGTGCCGGGATCTCCCCCAGTGCTTCACCGATCGCATGACGCACCAGTGCAAACAGGTCCTTCCCGTACCGGAATCGCACCTCCATCTTGGCAGGATGGACGTTTACGTCGGCCTCGGAGGGATCGCATTCGATGAACAGGTAGATCACCGGATGCCGGTCGGGAGGCAGAATCCCCCGGTACGCCTCCCGAACCGCGGCGAACACCCCCTTGTCGCGGAAATGCCGGCCGTTGACGAAGAAGTGGACTCCCGAGGCGCCGATCCGGGAGAGGTGGGGCAGCCCGGCCCAGCCGGTGATCCGGAAAAAGGCCGAGGAAAGCGAAAGCGGAACGAGGTACTTGCTCCCCTCGCCCGCGTGCCGTGTTGCCCGTTCCAGGCGCGATTCCCCCCTCTCGTAGAAGACCTCCGTCCTTCCATCTCCCATCCGGAAGGAAATCCCCTCGCCGGGGACGGCTACGCCGTGGAACACCTCCCACAGATGGACCATTTCCGTCCGGGGGGTCTTCAGGAATTTCAGCCGGGCGGGGATGTTCCCGAAGAGGTTCGTCATTTCGACGGTCGTTCCGCGCGTGGCGCCGGCTTCCCCAATCGATTGGATCTTCCCTCCCTCCACGACGATTTCCGTACCGAGGTCCTGGCCGGACGGACGGGTGAGGATCCGGAGCCGGGACACCGAGGCGATCGAGGGGAGAGCCTCCCCACGGAACCCGTAGGTGGAGAGTTTCTGGAGATCCTCGGCCGAGGCGATCTTGCTCGTGGTATGGCGGCGGACGGCAGCTTCGACCTCATCCGCCGTCATGCCTATGCCGTCGTCGGAGACCCGGAGCGAGAAGGGGAACGGGCCGAAGACCTCCGCCTCGATCCTGTCCGCGGAGGCGTCGACGGCATTTTCCAGGAGTTCCTTCAGGAGGGAGGACGGCCTCTCGACCACCTCCCCGGCAGCGATCTGGTCGATCACGCCGTCGGGAAGCAAGTGGATCCTTCCCCCCATCGTCTACCTCCTTCCCGGAACGGTATCGGGGGCGGCTCCGCGCCGGCGCTTCCCCCGGGGGGGCTTTCCCCCCGGGAGATGGATCTCGGCCTTCACCCGGTTCCGCTTCTTGCGCAGGAATTCTGTCCGTCGTTTCGCGGATCCTTTTTCGCCCATGAGGGCACGGGTTATGATCTTCCCTCCCTCCACGCCGGGCTGGTCGAAGGGGTCGATCCCCGCGCACTCTCCGGCGATGGCGGTCACCCACTCCCAGAAGTGCAGGAATGCTCCCAGGTGGGCCTCGTCCCTCTTTCCCACCTCCATCCGGACGATGGGGCGGCCCGCCTCCCAGAGGGCGCCGATCGTTCCCTCGAACTCGGCATCGAACAGGTCGCGCAGGGGCCTTTTCCCCAGGGACTCCATCCCGGGGGCAAACCCGCCGGAAGGGACGTTCCCTTTCTCCCTGCCGGCCATCCACTTCACGAAGGTAAAGACCTTGTCTGCAGGACCGTCCTGGTAGAGCTGCATCTGCGAGTGCTGGTCGGTCACTCCGACAGCGCGGGCCGGCGTCTGCCCCACGGGATCTCCTGTGGTTTTCCGCTTACCCAGGCTCTCCCCCCAGAGTTGCTGCCACCATTCCGCCACGCGTGCCAGACCCTCCCCGTACGTAAACCAGACGTGCACGGGCTTCGGGTTGTCGATCAGATAGTGGGAGTAGACGGCGGCGGCGGACAGGACGGGGTTCTTCTCTCCCTTTTTCCCGCGGAACGTCGACTCCATCCACCGGGCGCCGGACAGCAGTCTCTCTATGGAAATACCCGCCGCGGCCAGCGGGAGAAGACCCACGGGGGACAGGACCGAAAACCGCCCCCCTACATTAGGCGGAACGGGAAACGAGGCGACACCCAGTAAGTCCGCGAGCCGGCGGAAGGAACCCTTCTCGGGATCGGTGAGAATTACCAGGTGGTCCTTCCACTTCCTCCCGTTGGCACGTTTCAGGGCCTCGATGGCGAGCGCGAGCTGGGCGTTCGTCTCCGCGGTTCCGCCGGACTTGCTGATGGCCAAGACCGCGGTGGTCTTCATCGGGTGGGAACGCAGCAACGGGAAGAATCCGTCGGGGTCCACATTGTCGGCAACCGCAAGGCGAAGCCCCTTCCGGTCTCCCTCTTTTCCCACCCCCTCGGAAACAGCCTTCGTCCCCAGCGCGGACCCGCCGATCCCCAGGACAAGGAGATGGGTAAACCGCTTCTGCATCTCCGTGGCGAACCGGGAAAGAGCGCGCGCCTCTTTTCCAAGGAACGGAAGGCCGGGGAACCCTATCTCCCCGGCTGCATGCCGGATGGCCAGCTTCTGCGCTTCCCGCTCCGCGCGCCGGACCGCCCGGCTCATCTGGCGGGGAGTGAGCCCCTCTCCGTTGCG
>JBAVJZ010000044.1:0-4269 GCA_049688015.1 Candidatus Deferrimicrobiaceae bacterium
GCGTCTACGTGCCGGACGGGTACGTCCTCGGGTACAGCCCTCATGAGGGGAGGGGATTGGTGCCTCCGGGGCGGCTCGCCAACATTTTGCCCCGTCCCGGGTTCCCGGAACGGGTCGTCCGGGAGACGATTCCCCTCGACCGGCTCCCCCCCGTTCTCCCCGTCCTTGCCCAGGACGCGGAGCTGGGCAGGATGGTGCTGGTGGAGACGTCGCGCGGCTGCCCCAAACGGTGCGGGTTCTGCGCGGCGGCGCACGCCTGCCCGCAGTTCCGCGAGGTTCCTCTGGCAAACGTGCGCGCGACGGTGGACGCCCTTTGGCCGCATCGAAAGACGGTGGGACTGGTCGGCGCGGCGGTGCTCGACTGGAGGCACTTCCGGGGGTTTTCCCGGGAGATCCTCGCCCGGGGCGGTTCCGTTTCCCCCGCATCCGTGCGGGCGGACCTCGTCGACGAGGAGATCGCCAGGATCCTGTCGGAAAGCGGCCACAAAACCGTCGCCCTGGCGCCGGAGGCCGGCAGCGAAACGCTTCGGGCGCGAATCGGCAAAGGGGTCGCGGACGAACTGTTCTTCTCGGCCGCCCGGACCCTGGTCCGTGCCGGGATCGTCTCCTTCAAGCTCTATTTTCTCCTGGGGATCCCGGGCGCCGGGGTCGAGGAGGAGGTGGGGAGCGCGGTCGACTTTCTCTCCGCCTTCCGCGAGGAGGTCCTCGGCGAGGCGAAGTCGGTCGGGCGGATGGGGACGATCACCGCCGTCCTGTCCTCCTTCGTGCCCAAGCCCTTCACCCCGCTGCAGTGGTCTCCCATGGCCCGGGAGGACGATCTGAAGCTCCGCCAGCGGTGCGTGTCCGAGGGGGTAAGATCCCTGCGGAACGTGCGCGTTCGCGCCGATTCTCCCCGTTCCTCCCTGCTCCAGGGCTACCTGGGGCTTTCGGACCGGCGCGTCGAAGAGGTCCTGAGGCAGGCGGCAGGGGGGAGAACCAGGCTTCCCAAGGGAGATGCGATGTCGGAGGTCGTCTTCCGGGAGAAGGATGCGACGGAGGTGTTTCCCTGGGACGTCGTTACAGGCGGCCTGCCCCGGGAGGCGCTGCGCGAGCGCTACGAGCGCATCACCCGGAGATGACCCGGAAGAGGACGTTCCGGGTCCTGGGGCCGTCGAACTCGCAGAGGTAGATCGACTGCCACGTTCCCAGAACCAGCTGACCGGACTCGATGAACACCGTGATGGTGGAGCCGATCAGGCTCGCTTTCGCGTGCGCGTGCGCGTTCCCCTCGGTGTGGAGGTATTTGCCCTTCGAGGGGATGATCGATTCGAGGATGTCGAGAATATCCTGCTTCACGTTGGGGTCGGTGTTCTCGTTGATCGTCACCCCCGCGGTCGTATGGGGGACGAACACCTGGCACGTCCCCCGGGTGACGCCGCTTTCCCGGACGACGAGCCGGACGGTATGGGTGATGTCGATGAACTGTTGGGGGGATTCCGTGTTAACCGTGATGGTCTTAAGCCCCATGGCTTCCTCTCCCGAAACGCTATTTTCCTTTTGTAGCACGAGAAGTTTCCGTGGGTCAAGGAATTGGGTTGCCGATATAATGGGGAAGACGTGGCGCCGATCCCGAGACTGATACTGGCTTCCTCTTCGCCCCGGCGCAGGGAGCTTTTGCGTGCGGTGGGGGTTGCGTACCGCGTGGTTCCCGCAGGCGTGGAGGAAGTTCCCGCGCCGGGCGAGCCCCCCTGGCGCTTCGTCCGGAGGGCCGCGCGCGAGAAGGGAGAGGAAGTGGCGGGCAGGTTTCCGCACTCCTTCGTTCTCTCGGCGGACACGATCGTCGTCGCTTCCGGGAAGATCCTCGGGAAACCGAAGGACCCGGAAGACGGGGCCCGGATGCTTAAGGAGCTCGCGGGCAGGGAGCACCGGGTGCAGACGGCGGTCTGCCTGCTGCGACGGCGAAACGGTTACCGGGACGAGGCGTGCGTGACGACGCGCGTCTGGTTCCGCAAGCTGTCCCGGCGGGAGATCGCGGCGTATCTGCGGACGGGAGAGACGGGCGACAAGGCCGGGGCGTACGCCGCGCAGGGGAAGGGCAACCTGCTGATCGACCGGATCGTCGGGTCGTACACCAACGTCGTCGGCCTTCCCATGACGCGGGTGGTCGAGATGCTCCTCCGGGCGAAGCTCATAGGTGTGTCCCGGAACGGCCCCGGCTTTTACGGGTTCGCGTAAAACGAGGTGACCGGCGTGGAATCGATACGGGAGCGCGCGGCGCACGTCCTTTCCAGGGTGGCGCAGGCCGCGGAGAGATCCGGGCGGAAAGGGGAGGAGATCCGGCTGATCGCGGTGGGAAAGACCAAGCCCGTGGAGTTGATCGGAGAGGCGATCGACGCCGGCCTTGCCGTCTTCGGGGAGAATTACGTCCAGGAGGCGGAAGAAAAGATCCGCGCCTTTCCGCAGGCCGAGTGGCACTTCATCGGGAAGCTCCAGAGGAACAAGGTCAAAAAAGCCGTCTCGCTCTTTTCGTGGATCCAGACGGTCGATTCCCTTTCGCTTCTCGAGGAGATCTCCCGCCGCGCCGGGGAAGCCGGGAAAGTCCTTCCCGTCCTGGCGGAGGTAAACCTCGCGGGGGAGGAGAGCAAGGCGGGGATGGACCCGGAGGCGCTTGCGGAACTGATCGAGGCGGCCCCGGGCCTTCCCGGCATTCGCTTGCGAGGCCTGATGGCCATTCCCCCGTGGACGGAAGATCCCGAGGAGAGCCGGCCGTATTTCGTCCGTCTCCGGGAGCTGCTGGCCGAATGCGCATCCCGGGGAGGGGCCGGGCCGCAGATGACGGAGCTGTCGATGGGGATGTCCAACGATTTCGAGGCGGCGATCGAGGAGGGCGCGACGATGGTGCGCGTCGGCACGGCCATCTTCGGCAGCCGGGTAAGGAGAGCGACATGAAGGGACTGGGGTTCGTCGGGGCGGGGAACATGGGGGAGGCGATGATCCGGGGCATCCTCAAGGCGAAACTCGTCCCGCCCCGGGAAGTGGTCATCCTGGACATCCGTCCCGAGCGGGGGAAAGAGCTCGGGCAGAGGTTCGGCGTTTCCGTCGCGAAAGGGATGGCGGACCTCTTTAAAAAATGCGATACGATCGTATTCGCCGTCAAGCCGCAGGGGGTGGGGGACGTGCTCCGCCAGGTGCCCGCGGACGCCGCGAAGGGGAAGCTTGTCATATCGATCGCGGCGGGGGTCCCGACCCGGACCTTCCTCTCCGCCCTGGGGGAAGACGCCCGGGTCGTCCGGGCGATGCCGAACACCCCGGCGCAGGTGGGCATGGGGAGCACCGGGATCTACTTCGCCAGGGGGGTTGCGCGGGAGCAGAAGGAGTGGGTCCGGAAGATCTTCTCCTCCTTCGGGGAGGTGGCCGAGTTCCCCCGCGAGGAACTGTTGGATGTCGTCACGGCGCTGTCCGGATCCGGCCCCGCCTACGCGTTCCTCTTCATCGAGGCGCTGGCCGAAGGGGCGGTCCGCGCCGGCATGGGGCGCGCGGAGGCGATACGTCTGGCCGCGGCCACCGTGGAGGGGGCGGGCCGGATGGTGCGGGAGACCGGCAGGCATCCCGCGGAATTAAAAGACATGGTCATCTCGCCGGGGGGAACGACGGCCGCAGGGATCGCCGCGCTCGAGACCGGGGCGTTCCGGGGAACGGTGCTGTCGGCGGTGTTCGCCGCCTGGCAGAGAAGCCGCGAACTTTCCACGTAAGGAGACCACGATGTTCGTCGCGAAAAACCTCATCTTTGCCTTTGCGAGCATTCTCGACATCACCCTGACCGCCTACATGTGGATCATCATCATCCGGGCGGTCCTGACCTGGGTGAACCCCGACCCGTACAACCCCATCGTCCGGAGCCTGTACGCCATCACGGAGCCGGTGCTCTCCTGGCTTCGGCGGCGGTTCCCCCTGATGGCGGGGTCGATCGACTTCTCCCCGCTGGTGGTGATCTTCGCCATCTATTTCCTGAGGGCCTTCCTCGTGAGGACGCTCTTCGACCTGGCGGCGAGGATGTCGTGAGGGGCAGGTCCGTCGGGAAACCCGGCCCGAAGGAGGAGTCCGTCACCGTAAATATCCAGGTGATGCCGCGCGCTTCGCGGGCCGGCGTGGCGGGCCTTTTGGGGGATGCGGTCCGCATCCGTCTCACCGCTCCGCCCCTGGAGAACCGGGCCAACGAGGCGCTCGTGCGCTTCCTGTCTGCCTCGCTCGACGTCCCCCGCCCCTCAGTGGAGATCCTCACCGGCAAAC
>JBAVJZ010000045.1:0-17696 GCA_049688015.1 Candidatus Deferrimicrobiaceae bacterium
AGCGTCCGAGTGTACCGCCTCGTAAATAGCTTGACGCACCGAGAGCGTCGATGCGCCGCGCCGGCAAGGCGCGCGACTGAGGCATACCGTTGAGTATGGTGAAGAAGCGCAACGAAGCGGGAGCGAGGGGCCTGTCCCCGGAAGGGTCGGCAGCCGAGGCGAAGCGGATGCGCCGTCAGACCGCGAAGGACGACCGAGCACGGCGCAGGCGTACTTGCGGTACGCCGAGCCGGGCGCAGGGAGTCCGACAAAGGACTGGTGGTGCAGACCGAGCCGCAGGCGCCGGTCGCCAGGGGTGCCTTTTCTGCTGCGACAGGCGATCCCCGGGCTGCGGCGAGCGTGCTCGCCGCTCGCTTGTGCGGCGTACTGACCGTACGCCTCCGCGCTCGCTCCTGCGCTTGCCCGCCTCGCCTCGGGTCTCCCTTGTCTCGCGACGAAACCCTTCCGGGGACAGGCCCCCTGCAGCGGCGCTCGAATGCCAAGGTATTTGTGAAACGGTGCACTAGACCTGGACGATGGCCCCGGTCGGGCAGGTATCGACGCAGGCAAGACACTCGGTGCATTCATCGGTCACCCTGTACTTCTCGCCCTCGACGATCGCTCCGGCCGGGCAGCCGTCCAGACAGGCCCCGCAGGCAGTGCACTCGTCGTTGATGATGATGGCCATGCTGTTGTTCCTCCTTCCGTTGTGTCCGGTTGACGGAAATGGCCTGACGCGATGCGTTCAGACCTCCATGATCTCCTGTTCCTTCGTCTTCAGGATCTCGTCGATCTTCTTGACGTAGCTGTCCGTCTCCTTCTGGATCCGGTCCTGCCACCGCTTCATCTCATCCTCCGAGATCTCCTTCTTTTTTTCGCTCTCCTTGATCCGGTCGATCGAATCACGCCGGATGTTCCGGACCGCGATACGCGCTTCCTCGGCCATCTTTTTCACCACCTTGACGAGGTCCTTGCGCCGTTCCTCGGTCAGGGGGGGGATGGGTATGCGGACGATCTTCCCGTCGCTGGAAGGGTTGAGCCCCAGGCCGCTCGCCTGGATTGCCCTCTCGATCGGACCGATGATCTTGGCGTCCCAGGGGGTGATCGTGATCATCCTGCTCTCCGGAACGGAGAGGGTGCCGACCTGCGCCAGCGGGGTGAGGGTCCCGTAATAGTCCACCTTGATTCCGTCCAGAAGGGAAAAAGACGCTCTCCCCGTCCGGATCTTCCCCAGTTCTTTCCGGAAGGCGTCGATCGATCTCGCCATCTTTCCGCCCGTGTCCTTGAAAAGCGCTTCCACTAGTTACCACCCCGGACCACGGTGCCGATCTTCTCCCCCAGTATCACCTTCCGGATGTTCCCCCGTTTCGTCAGATTGAAGACGACGATCGGAAGGTTATTGTCCATGCACAGGGAGATCGCCGTGGCGTCCATCACCTTGAGGTTTCTCTGGAGGACATCGATATAGGTAAGCTCCTTGAACATTTTCGCTTTCTTGTGGAGCATTGGGTCCTTGTCATAAACCCCGTCGACCCGGGTGGCCTTCAGAATGGCGTCCGAGTTGATCTCCATCGCGCGGAGCGCCGCGGCGGTATCCGTCGTGAAATACGGGTTGCCGGTGCCCGCGGCGAAAATGACCACCCTCCCTTTTTCCAGGTGCCGCAGGGCGCGCCGCCGGATGTACGGCTCGGCGATCGACCGCATCTCGATGGCGGAGAGGACACGCGTCATCACCCCGTCGCGCTCCAGCCTCTCCTGCAGCGCCAGGCTGTTGATGACGGTCGCGAGCATCCCCATGTAGTCGGCGGAGACGCGGTCGATGCCGTACTCGCGGCTCGTCTGTATCCCCCGGAAGATGTTCCCGCCTCCCACCACCAGGGCAACCTGGACGCCCAGGGAGGAGATTTCCCGGATCTCCTTCGACAGGCCACTCAGGATGACGTCATCGATCCCGTACGCATGTTTTCCCAAGAGGGCCTCGCCCGACAACTTCAGCAGGATGCGTCGGTATACCGGTTTTCCCACGGGCCCTCCGGGCACAGGGGGGGATCACCCCCGGTTGAGCTGTTTCGCCACTTCCGCGGCCAGATCGTCGGACCGCTTCGTAAGCCCCTCCCCCACCTGGAACCGGGCGAACCGGCCGATGCGGACGGCGACTCCCTTTTTCCCGCCCATCTCCTTCAGCAGGTCGTTCACGGAGCGTTCGGGATCCTTGATGTAGGGCTGCTCCAGAAGGCAGAAATCGCCGTAGTACTTCTCGAGTTTCCCCTCGGCGATACGGTCCAGGATCTTCTCCGGCTTTCCTGCAGCAAGCGCCTGCTCGCGATAGATCGCCTTCTCCCGCTCGACCGCCGCCCCCGGGACATCCTCCC
Source organism: Candidatus Deferrimicrobiaceae bacterium (assembly GCA_049688015.1). Taxonomy (GTDB): domain Bacteria; phylum Desulfobacterota; class Deferrimicrobia; order Deferrimicrobiales; family Deferrimicrobiaceae; genus CSP1-8. Next base: position 2,352 of record JBAVJZ010000045.1, read on the forward strand.
GGGAAACGTACAGGGGGTTCGCCGCGGCGACCTGCATCGCCATGTCCTTGCCGAGCGCGACGAACTCCGCATCGTCCTGGCCTGCACCGAGGAGTTCCACCAGAACCCCGATCTTCCCCCCCGCGTGGATGTAGGGAGCGACCACCCCCCTGGATCCCGCCGGCAAGACAAAGCGCGCGAAGCGGCGGAACGAGATCTTCTCCCCGATCTTCGCCACCTTCTCGTTAAGCAGGGTTTCCAGGGGGACTTCCCCCGCCGCCGGGAGGAGCAGCGATTCCTCGATGTCCTTCGGTCCCTTCTCGTTCACCGTCGCGGCCACCTGTCTCGCAAACTCCTGGAAATCGTCGGTTCTGGCGACAAAATCGGTCTCGCAGTTTATCTCGACAAGCGTCGCGGATTCCACGGTGACGCAGGCCGCGACGGTCCCTTCGGAAGCGATCCTCGACGACTTCTTGGCCGCTGCGGCAAGCCCCTTCTTCCGAAGCACGTCGACAGCGGCCTCGGCGTCCCCCCCCGATTCGGTGAGGGCCCTCTTGCAATCCATCATCCCCGCGCCGGTCTTCTCGCGCAGTTCGCGTACCATTTCCGCGGATATCTGCATCGTTCGTCCTCTCTCGTTCGAGTGTCGGTCTTGCGGAGGTACTTATTCCTCCGCGGCGGCGGGAATCGTTCCGGCTGCGCTCTCTTCCGCAGTCTCTTCCTCTGTGGAGATGAGCGCCATCGTGACCTCCGGCGCTTCGGCTTCCTTGTCCGCCGCCGACGCCGCCTTCTCCTCGTAGGCCGCCTTCCCCTCGATAATCGCGTCCGCGACCTTTCCCAAAAACAGTTTGATCGCCCGGATGGCGTCGTCATTCCCGGGAATGATGTAATCCACAAGGTCCGGGTCGCAGTTGGTGTCGACGATGGCGATGATCGGTATCGAAAGCCTCCTCGCCTCCAGGACCGCGATCTCCTCGCGCGAAGGATCGACGACGAAGATGGCGTCGGGAATGCGCCGCAGATCCTTGATGCCGCCCAGTACCTTCTCCAGCTTGATGCGCTCCTTGGCGAGCTTGAGCACTTCCTTCTTGGGGAGTTTGTCGGCCGTGCCGTCCACCGTCATGTCCGTAAGCTTCTGGAGCCGGTCGAGGCTCTTGCGGATCGTCTGGAAATTGGTGAGCATGCCTCCCAGCCACCGGACGTTCACGTACGGGGTGCCCGCGCGCTTCGCCTCCTCCTCGACGGCCTCCTGGGCCTGCTTCTTAGTGCCCACGAACAGGACCGTCTTTCCTTCCGCCGCCAGGTCCCGGACGAAATCGTAAGCGTTACGGAACATTTTAACCGTCTGCTGGAGGTCGATGATGTAGATCCCGTTGCGGGCGGTGAAGATGTACCTCTTCATTTTCGGGTTCCACCTCTTCGTCTGGTGTCCGAAGTGGACCCCCGCCTCCAGCAGCTGCTTCATCGTGATAACCGAACCTTGCCCGTTTGCCATGTCTTCCTTTCCTCCTCGTTTCGGGGTTGTTCCTCCGGGCGTTCCGCCCCTCCCCATCCACCCCGCTCGAACCGGGGCACCCCGGGGAAAGTCCCGCCCGTGGGAGATAAACGGCTAACCTGCTATATGTATCATAAACGATTCGGGATTCTCAAGGATTAATGGTCGCGTCTCACGTCCGGTAACCGGCGTTGATCCGGACGTAGTCGTGCCCCAGGTCCGAGAAGAAGACGAAATAGCTCCCCTTGCCAAGCCCGAGGTCCACGTCGATCCCGTACGCCTGTTTCCGGATCTTCGGTGCCGCCCGACGCACCGCCTGGCGGTCGATCTTCATGCCCCGGCGCATCACCTTCTCCCCCGCAAAGGACACCTCGACGCGGCCCGGGTCGACGGCAGCCCCGGACCGCCCGACGGCGGCGATCACGCGCCCCCAATTGAGGTCCGCTCCGAAAACCGCGGTCTTTACCAGCGGGGAGGTCGCCACGGCACGAGCGGCCGATTCCGCGTCCCTGTCGTTCCTTGCCCCTGCCACCAATATCCGCACGACCCGGGTCGCCCCCTCCCCGTCGCGGACGATCATCAGCGCCAGGTCGAGCAGCAATTCCTGAAGCGCCCCGGCGAAACCGCCGAGATCCTCTCCCTCGAGCGGCGGAAGGGAGCTGGCGCCGTTGGCGAAAATCGCCGCCGTGTCATTGGTACTCATGTCGCCGTCCACCACAATCCGGTTGAACGACAGATCCACGGCCCCACGGAAGGCTTTCCGGAGGTCGGCCGCGCGGACAGCGGCGTCCGTAAACACGTAGGCGAGCATCGTGCCCATGCCGGGGGCGATCATACCGGCCCCTTTCGCTATCCCCCCCAGCGTGACGTTTCCTCCGCGGACCCGGAGCTTCCGCACCGCGCGCTTCGGGTACGCGTCGGTCGTGAGAATCGCATCGTTCGCCCGGGGAATCCCCTCGGGCGAAAGGGAGGCGCACAGCCGGGGGATCGCCTCCAGGATTTTTCCCGCGGGAAGGGGCACGCCGATCACTCCCGTGGAGGATACGAGAAGGGAACCGTCCGGGAGCCCGAGCGTCCCGCATGCCTTTGCGGATATCCTCCGGACAGCCGACAGCCCTTCCTTGCCCGTGCACGCGTTGGCGTTGCCGCTGTTCGCGATCACGCCGCGCAAGGCCGACCGGGACCGCAGGTCCCTGCCCCATTCGACCGGCGCCGCGGCAACCTTGTTCCGGGTGAAGAGAACGGCGGAAGTGCACGGCCGGTCGCTCACCACGATCGCGAGATCGGGCTTTCCGTTCTTCCGGATCCCGCAGCAGAGTCCGCCCCCCCGGAACCCGGGCACCACGATCTTCCCCGCGACGGGCATCCTGTCACGCCCCCATGCCGCAGCACTTCTTGTACTTCTTCCCCGACCCGCAGGGGCACGGATCGTTGCGCCCCACCTTCTTCGAGGAGTGACGCTGGGTCGTCACCCCCGCGCGGGAAATGTCCCCGCGGGAGAGGTTGACCCGGCGGGTGGGCGCAGGCATCGGCCGCGCGGCCTTCTGGGGCTCTTCCTCCCGCTGAACCTTCACGTGGAAGAGGCGCTTGAGCGACTCCGCCTTGATCCGGAACACCATATCGGCGAACATGTCGAACCCTTCCCGCTGGTACTCTTTCAGCGGGTCCTTCTGTCCGTACCCCCTGAGACCGATCCCCTCCTTGAGGTGATCCATCGAGAGCAGGTGGTCCTTCCACAGGGCGTCGATCGTGGAGAGGAGGAACATCCGCTCGAGGTACCGCATCGCATCCTCGCCGTACTCCTCCTCCTTCTTCCGGTAGGCGGACCGGGCCTCCTCCACGATCCGGGCGGCAAGCTTCTCCCGGACCAGCCCCTGCACCTCGCCCTCCGGAATCTCCAGCCGGTACCCGAACTGGGCGAAGACGGCGTCCCGCAGGCCGGCGAGGTCCCACTCCTCCGGGTGCGTTTTCTCCTCCGTGAAGCGCTCGATGTGATCCTCGGCGATCTCCCCGGCCATTTCCATCACTACGTCCCGCAGGCTTTCTCCCGAGAAAACGTCCCTGCGCATGTCGTAGATGACCGTTCGCTGCTTGTTCATCACGTCGTCGTACTCGAGGAGGTGTTTCCGGATGTCGAAGTTGTGGCTCTCCACCTTCTTCTGCGCGTTCTCCACCGCCTTGTTGATGAGATTGTGCTCGATCGGCTCCCCTTCCTCCATCCCGAGCTTCTCCATGAGAGGGGAGATCCGGTCCGATCCGAAGATCCGGAGGAGGTCGTCCTCGAGGGACAGGTAGAACCGGGACGATCCGGGGTCCCCCTGTCGCCCCGCGCGGCCGCGGAGCTGGTTGTCCACCCGACGCGACTCGTGCCGTTCGGTGCCGATGATGTGAAGGCCTCCCTTCCCCACCACCCCTTCGCCGAGCTTGATGTCCACCCCGCGCCCGGCCATGTTCGTGGCGATCGTCACCTTGCCTGCCTGTCCCGCTTCGGCGATGATCTGCGCCTCGCGCTCGTGGTGCTTGGCGTTCAGGACATTGTGGGGGATGCCATGGCGGTTGAGGATGCCGGACAGGCGCTCCGATTTCTCGATCGATACGGTTCCGACGAGGACCGGCCTGCCTTCCTCGTGAAGGGCCATGATCTCCTCGTAGCAAGCCTGGAACTTCTCTTTCTCGGTGCGGTAGATCTGGTCCCGGAGGTCTTCCCGGACCATCGGCTGGTTCGTGGGAATGACCACCACGTCGAGGTTGTAGATCTGTTTGAACTCGACCGCCTCCGTGTCGGCGGTGCCGGTCATGCCCGCCAGCTTGTCGAACATGCGGAAGTAGTTCTGGAAGGTGATCGTGGCGAGAGTCTGGTTCTCGTTTTCGATCTTCACCCCCTCCTTCGCCTCCACGGCCTGATGCAGACCGTCCGACCAGCGCCGTCCCGGCATCAGCCGCCCCGTGAATTCGTCCACGATGACGACCTGCCCGTCCTTTACCATGTAATCGACGTCGCGCTTGAAGAGGACGTGGGCCTTCAGCGCCTGGTTCACGTGGTGGAGGATCTCGATGTTGCCCGGGTCGTAGAGATTGTCCACGTTCAAAAGGCTCTCGATCTTGGGAATCCCCGAGTCCTCGTCCAGCATGACGCTGCGTGCTTTCTCGTCCACCTTGTAGTCCTCTTCCTCCTTCAGGAAGCGGACGATCGAATTGATCCTGGCGTACTTGTCCGTCGACTCCTCGGCCGGGCCGGAGATGATGAGGGGGGTCCGGGCCTCGTCGATCAGGATCGAATCCACCTCGTCCACGATCGCGTAGTGGAGATCCCGCTGGACCATATCCTCCCGGCGGAACTTCATGTTGTCGCGCAGGTAGTCGAAACCGAACTCGTTGTTCGTCCCGTACGTGACGTCGCACCGGTAGGCCTCCTGCCGCTCCGGATCGTCCATCCCGTGTACGATCACTCCCACGGACAGGCCGAGAAACCGGTAGATCTCCCCCATCCACTCCGCGTCCCTCTTCGCCAGGTAGTCGTTCACGGTGATGAGATGGACGCCGCGCCCCGTCAGGGCGTTCAGAACGACGGGGAGGGTGGCGGACAGGGTCTTCCCCTCGCCGGTCCGCATCTCGGCGATCTTCCCCTCATGCAGCACCAGGCCGCCCACGAGCTGGACGTCGAAGTGGCGCATGGCGAGAACGCGCCTGCTCACCTCGCGGACGGTAGCGAAGACCTCGGGGAGGAGCTGGTCCAGGGACTCCCCATTCGTCAACCGCTGCCGGAACTCCGCGGTGCTCGCCGCAAGACGGTCGTCCGGGAGGTTCGCCACCGTGGCCTCGAGGGAATTGATCCGGTCGACGATGGGGGCCATCCGTTCCAGCACCCGCTCATTGGCCGTGCCGAACACCTTCTTGAAGATATTTTCCAGCATCGAAAAGGTCCTTATATTGGCTGCCGGCCCGAAAAAAAAACGCTCCGACGGGGAGGCGCCCCGGGAGCACTAAGTACGCCGCTTCCCGTTCTATGATTGGGAGTACTCGGCGACTGCGCCCTTTCCCTCCTACTCCTAATTCAGGAAGCGGACCGGGTTCACCGGGAGGCCGTTCACGTGGACCTCGTAGTGGAGATGAGGGCCGGTTGTCCGTCCCGTGTCACCCACCTTCCCGATCAGATCCCCTCTGCGGACGGTGTCGCCCAACTCGACCATCCGCTCCGAAAGGTGTGCGTAGATCGTACGGTAGCCGTTCCCGTGGTCGATGACGACGAGGTTTCCGTACCGCGACTCGAAACCGCACCGGACCACCTTGCCTCCCCCCGCCGCCCGGATCGGACTCCCCTTCGGGGCATCGATATCCATCCCGTGATGGAAGACTTTGGTGTCCGTGAAGGGGGATACCCGGACGCCGAAACCCGACGCAAGCAGTCCATGGACCGGCCACAGGGAAGGAAGGCTCTCCAGGTAGGTCCTTTGGGCGTCAAGCCTTTCGCATATGACCTCGAGGTTTTTCCCGTCCACCAGGAGGGATTCCTTCAGCTGGTCGCACCGAAGATCGAGGAGGCTGTCCAGACGGTTTTTCGCAGAAGTCTCGGGCGTTTCCGCTCCCCCGATCCCCATCCTCGCCGCGGTCTTTCTCTTGCCGGGCAGCAGCGCCTCGTTGATGTTGACGAGGGACCGGACGCGGGCGTCCAGCGTCCGGATCCGCTCCACCTCGGTCTCCAGACTCTCGAATTTCGCATAGAGGTTGTAGAGCGTAAGGTTCTGCTCGCTGACCCGGTGCCGAAGACTCGCAAGCTCCCTCACTTTCGCCAGATTCTCCCGGTAGTCATAGATAAACTGTGTCGCCAGAACGAAAAACAAGGCGAGGATACCCGTGATCACGGCCATCCCGGTCCTGCCGACCCGGAATTCCCGGGACCGTCCGGTGGCACCAAACCTGACGGAAAATGTGAAACGCTCCCCCACCTTTTCCCTGGCCCCCCAAACCCAAAAAAAGCAGAAGGTACCGTACCATAGGTACGATTACGGTGTCAACGAGGGGACCCGCCCTATTGAGAGGCAATCCTGCTTTATGCAGGGGGAATCTTACCCCGCGGCCCTTTTCTTGAATTTCTTTTCCGGTTCCCGGTTCCGCGCCACAACGGGGTCGACGATTTCGCCGCAGTTGAGGCACCTCCAGGCGTAGAAGAGGTCCAGCAAATCCTGGAACCGCTCGTATACCATCGCCCCATTGCAACGGGGGCACCGATTTTCGTGTCGTCGCGCCATTTCTACCTCCCGACACCGCTATGATGCCCCGGAAAGAACCCGGTTTCACACGCAAGTTTCTCCCGGGTTTGCCGAAAGAGTACTGGTAGGATTCCCGAATCACGCGGGGGAGGAGAATTCTTGGCGGCCGCAAGGAAGCGTATCGGCGAACTGCTCGTGGAGACCGGGCTTTTGTCCGAAGAGAGCCTGACCCGCGCACTTTCCGAACAGCGTACGCGGCGCGATAAACTGGGCGACGTCATCGTCGCCCTGGGGCTGGCCACCGAGGACGAGATCGCCCAGGCCCTCTCCCTGCAACTCGGGATTCCGCTGATCGACCTGACCAACACGCCCGTCGAGCCCCAGGCGATCGAGCTGATCCCCGAGAAGGTCGCACGGAAGCACCTGATCGTGCCGATCTCGATCGAGGACAGGGACCTCCACATCGCCATGGCCGACCCCTTGAGCTTCGAGGCATTCGAGGACGTCCGGTTCGCCTCCGGCTATACCATCAAGCCCGCCATCGCCACCCGTTCGGGGATTCTCTGGGCGATCGACCAGCACTACCACCTGGGGTCGTCCTTGAGCACAATCGTCAAGGATATCGCCGAGGAACGGCTGGTTGAGATCGTGCAGGACAACGGGGAGACCGAAAAGCGCGACACCGAGGACCTGCGGAAGAAGAGCGAGGCGGCCCCCATCATCCGGATGGTGAACCTTTTTGTCGCCGAGGCGGTGGACCAGGGGGCCTCGGACATCCACGTGGAACCCTCGAAAACCATCCTGCAGATCCGAAACCGGGTCGACGGGGTTCTCCGGAAATCCCTCGACTTGCCGAAGTGGGTGCAGGGAGCGGTCATCTCCCGGATCAAGATCATGGCCAAGATGGACATCGCGGAGAAACGGCTTCCCCAGGACGGCCGGATCGGGGTCCGGGTCGGTGCGAAGTCGCTCGACCTTCGGGTGTCCACGATGCCCGCATCATACGGAGAGAAGGTGGTTGTCCGGATCCTCGACTCGGCCAACGCCCAGATCCCGCTCGAGTCGATGGGGATGTCCGAAACCGATCTCCGGCACCTGGAGACGCTGATCCGCCGGCCGCAGGGGATCCTGCTCGTCACCGGCCCCACCGGATCCGGAAAGACGACCACTCTCTACGGATCTCTCCACAAGATCAAGTCCGTGGAGCGGAATATCACGACGATCGAGGACCCCATCGAATACGAGATTCCCGGCATCAACCAGGTGGCGGTACAGGAGAAGATCGGGCTCACCTTCGCCTCGACCCTGCGCGCGATGCTCCGCCAGGACCCCGATGTGATCATGCTGGGGGAGATGCGCGACCTCGATACGACCACGATCGCAATGCAGGCGTCGCTTACGGGGCACCTGGTCCTCTCGACGATGCACACCAACAGCTCGGTGGCAACCATCACCCGGCTTCGCAACCTCGGGATCCCGTCCTATCTCATCGCCTCCACCCTGATCGGAATCGTGTCCCAGCGGCTGGTGCGGGTCATCTGTCCGAAGTGCCGCGTCAGGAACGAACCGTCCGATCTCGACCTCGCCCGGATCGGGCTGGGGAAGGCGAAAAAAGGAGAGATCACATTCTTCCAGGGGGAGGGATGCCCGGCGTGCGCGGGGACGGGATACCGCGGCCGGACCGGGATCTTCGAGATCCTGCCGTTCCACCAGCAGATGCGCGACCTTATCATGGGCAAAGGCTCCGAGACCGACATCCGCCAGCTCGCGGTGGCCAAGGGAATGGCGACGCTCGGCCAGGCGGCGCTGGCCAAGGTAAAAGCCGGCGTGACGACGCTGTCGGAGCTGTACCGGGTCGTGGAAACGGAGGAGGAATTCGGCGCCGGCTGCCCGCACTGCGGCACGTCCCTGGGGGCCGACTTCGTGGTCTGTCCGGGGTGCGGCCACTCCCTCGTCTCGAGCTGCCCGTCGTGCCGGAAGATGGTCTCCCCGCACTGGAAGTTCTGTCCCTACTGCCGTAACAGCTTCTCGGAAGAGACCCGGAGCCGCTCGTTCGCTTAGCGGGACGTTGCCGGCTACCGCAGCCTCGGAGGGGGACTCCGTTCGTGGCTCGCCGTGCGATCAACCCGCACGGCTGCGCTTAACCTCACTGCGCCCCTCCTCCTGCGGCTGCTTCGCCGATGGCGCCCCGGTGCAGGGCACATACCGGAAAGGCGCCACATGGCTTGTTCGCTGGGACTCCGGGGACCCTTAGGCGATGCGGGGGGTTCCCCGGAGCGGCGTGTGGAGCGAGGGAAGATTTCCCCGCGAAGCGGGGATCGTTTCGGCGAGCGGAACCCGCAGCGAGCGGGCGCAAGGTCGCGAGCGTAGCGGAGGGGAATCCCCCCGCGAGCCAGGGTCCCCGGTGATCAGCGGTGCAGCCGAAGTGACACCGCTCAGACGAAATGGCAGGCGGCGTGACGTCCCGGCGCGACCTCGCGCAGCAGGGGGCAGACCTCTTCGCATATCTTCTCCGCCATGAAACAGCGAGTGTGGAACCGGCACCCGGGGGGGATGTGAATGGGGCTGGGAATCTCCCCCGCGAGCACGATATGTTCCCGCGGCGCGGCGCCGGGCATCGACAGCGCAGAGAGGAGGCTCCTCGAGTAGGGGTGGAGCGGCTCGCGGAACAGGTCGGCGGCCGGGGAGACCTCCATCAGTTTCCCCAGGTACATCACGGAGACGGTGTCGCTCATGTGGCGGATCACCCGCAGGTCATGGGAGACGAACAGGTAGGCCATCCCGTATTCCTCCTGGATGTCGCGCAGGAGGTTCAGGATCTGCGCCTGCACGGATACGTCGAGGGACGACACCGGCTCGTCCGCCACGATAAGCCGGGGGGAAAGCGCTATCGCCCGGGCGATTCCGATCCGCTGTCGCTGGCCTCCCGAGAATTCGTGCGGGTACTTGTCGGCGGCATCCGAGGACAGCCCCACGCGCAGGAGGAGCCGCTCGGCGTTCTCCCTGAGCTCATCGCCGCGGGCCATCCCGTGAACCCGCCACCCTTCCCCCACGATGTCGCGGACCCGCATCCGCGGATTCAGGGAAGAGTAGGGATCCTGAAAGATGATCTGCATCTTCCTCCGGATCCGCCGGAGTTCCTCCCCGGAGAGCGACGTGATGTCTTGCCCCTCGAAGAGGACTCTGCCCGCATCGGGCGGGATCAGGCGTATCGCCACCCGGCCGAGCGTCGTCTTTCCGCACCCCGACTCCCCGACGAGTCCGACCGTCTTCCCCGGTGGCACGTCGATCGACACGCTGTCGACCGCATGCACCCGCTGCGTTTCGGACGAGAAGAACGATTTCCGGACCGGGAAGAACTTGTAGATGTTCCTCAGGGAGAGGAGAGCGCCGTTTGGCCGGTTCATCCTTCCTTCCCCTTCCAAAGCATTCTCCGGTAATGGCACGCCGCCCGGTGGCCCGGGGAATATTCCTCCAGGGGAGGATCCACCTGGTCGCAGACCGCAAGTTCGTCCGTATCCGTTTCCCCGGCGCGGGACCGGGCCCGCGCATCCTGCCGGAACGGGCACCGGTCGGAAAAAGGGCAACCCGGCGGAATGGCGTCGAGGCCGGGGACAGCACCCGGGATGGAGGGGAGCCTCCGCTCCCCCGTCCTTTGCCCGGGCAGGGAGCGCAGCAACCCCTCGGTGTAGGGGTGGATCGGGCGTGCGAAAAGGTCCGCCGTCCGCGCGATCTCGACGATCCGGCCCAGATACATGATCGCCACCCGGTCGGCGACCTCCGAAACCACGCCGAGGTCGTGGGTGATAAGGAGAATCGCCATCCCCTGCCGCTCGCGCATCTCCTTGAGAAGGGAAAGGATCTGCGCCTGGATGGTGACGTCTAACGCCGTGGTCGGCTCGTCGGCGATGAGAATCGCCGGCTCGAGGGCGAGCGCCATCGCGATCATTGCCCGCTGCCGCATCCCCCCGCTCATCTGGTGCGGATATTCCCGCACCCTCCTCTCGGCGTCGGGCATGTTTACCCGGCGCAGCCATTCCACCGCCCGCTCCATGGCCTCCGCCTTTCCGCAAACCCGGTGGGCGGTGAAGACCTCGGCGACCTGTTCTCCTACCGTGAGAACGGGGTTGAGCGACGTCATCGGCTCCTGGAAGATCATCGAGATCTCTTTCCCGCGCACCGAGCACATCTCGGCATCGGACAGCGGCGCCAGATCCCTTCCGCGAAACAGGATCCTCCCCCCTTCCATGACGGCCGGCGGTGAGGGCAGAAGGGTCAGGATGGACAGCGCCGTGATCGTCTTGCCGCATCCGGATTCCCCCACCAGCCCGAGCGTTTCCCCGGGGGACAGGGAGAAGGAGACGCCGAAGAGGGCGCGCACCTTCCCCTTCTCCGTGCGGAAGGAGACGGAGAGATCGCGGACCGAGAGGAGGTCAGCGCTCATGGCGATACCCTCCGGCCGTCCCCGCGCACGGCGCCTCCCGTACGGCGACCACGTGGAGAGGCTCCGCTGCCTCGGAGGGGGGTTCCGTTCGTGGCTCGCCGTGCGATAAACCCGCACGGCTGCGCTTAACCTCACTCCACCCCCCTCCTGCGGCTGCTGCGCCCGTGGCCGGGGACCCCATGCCGATGCGGGGGGTTGCCCACAGCGGCCTGTGGAGCGAGGTCCCGGCTTCAGCGAGCGGAACCGGCAGCGAGCGGGCGGAGGTCGCGAGCGTAGCGGAGGGCAAGCCCCCCGCGAGGCGGGGTCCCCGACTGCTGCGAAGGCGCCGGGTGCGGAGCATGCCGGAGCGTTCGTTCATCCCTCACCTTCCCTTGAGCCGCGGGTCGGCGGCGTCCTGGATTCCCTCGCCCAGGAGGTAGTACCCGAGGACGGTGACCAGGATGGCCATCCCGGGGTAGACGGAGAGCCACCATGCGGTCTCGATGTTGTCCTTCCCGGCCGTGAGCATGTTTCCCCAGGACGGCGTCGGAGGCTGCACACCGATCCCCAGGAAGGAGAGGCTCGACTCCACGAGGATCGCTCCGGCAACCCCCAGGGTCGCCCAGACAAGGATGGGGGCGATCGCATTGGGGAGGATGTGGCGGAAGATGATCCGCAGGTCCCCGGCGCCCTGCGCCCGCGCCGCCGCGACGAAGTCCCTCTCCTTGAGAGAAAGCATCTCGGCCCGGACGAGCCTCGCGGCCCCCATCCAGGAGGTGAGCCCGATGATGGCCATGATGTTTACGATCGACGGCCCGAGAAACGCGATGACCGCGAGGATCAGGAAGAAGGAGGGAAAACAGAGCATGATGTCGACGAACCGCATGAGGGTCGCATCCACCCACCTCCCGTAGAAACCGGCGATGAGCCCTATCATCAGTCCGATGACCGTCGCAATGCCCATCGCCACGAACCCCACCTCCATGGAGATCCTCGCCCCGTGGACCATCCGCGAAAGGACGTCGCGCCCCAGCTCGTCGGTCCCCAACGGGTGATCGGCGGAAGGCGGGTCCAGAATATTCCGGACATCGATACGGCTCGGGTCGTGGGGCGCAAACGCGGACGGAACCGCCGCCACGAGGAACAGGAAGAAAACGACGGTCCCCCCCGCCACGGCCAGCCGGTTTTTCGCGAGCCGCCGAAGGAAATCGCGAAACATGGAGGTCGATTCCGCCATCATCCCGTCACTCCGTCTTGATCCGCGGATCGGCCAGCGCATACCCGACGTCGGCCAGCAGGTTCCCGAGGAGGGTCAGAAATGCGCCGATCACAAGCGATCCCATGACCAGCGGGTAGTCGCGCGCCATCACCCCCTGGAAAAAGAGCTGTCCGAGCCCCGGTATGGCGAAAATCGACTCGAAGATGACCGATCCCCCGAGAAGGCCGGGCACCGAGAGGCCGAGAATCGTGATCACGGGGAGAAGGGCGTTGCGCAGCGCATGCCGGAAAACGACCTTCCGCTCGGGAAGCCCCTTCGCCTTCGCCGAGGCGATGTAGTCCTGCCGGATCACCTCCAGCATGTTCGACCGCATGTAGCGGGAAAAGCCCGCCAGCCCGGTGAACGCCGACACGAAGACCGGCAGCACGAGGTGCCTCGCGCGGTCCGCCACCTTTCCCGCGAAGGACAACGAATCATGCTCCAGGGACACGAGCCCCGAGATGGGGAGCCACCCGAGATGGACGCCGAAGAGAATCATGAGAAGCAGCGCCAGCCAGAAGGCGGGTACCGCATACCCCGTAAACACCGTCACCGTGGAGATCCTGTCGAACCAGGAATCCTTCCGGACGGCCGAATAGATCCCCACCGGCACGGCGACGAGGATGATAAGCCCCAGGGACAGTACGTTGATGCCAAGCGTCACCGGAATCCGCTCCGCGATCTTTTCCGAAACCCGTCTCCCGTCGCGCGAGAAGCTCTGGCCGAAGTCGAGGGTCACCATCCGGCCGAGCCATTGCACGTACTGGACGTGGAGGGGCTTGTCGAGGCCGTAATACTCCACGAGCCTCTGGCGGTATTCCGCCGTGGCCTTCGGGTTCAGGTCGGTGGACATTTCCACCGGCCCGCCGGGGGCGGCGTGGATGACGAGAAAGGAGATGAGGCTGATCCCGATCAGGAGCGGGATCGTTTGCAGCAGCCTTCGAACGATATACCGGAGCATCGATCCCCTAAGGCTGGAAGGAGGTGTACTTCTGCTCCCCCTTCGGCACGTACCACTTGATGAAATTGTAGGAGATCCCCGCGGGGGCCGGCTCGATGCCGTGGATGCGCTTCTGGACCACCGGAAGGGAGTCGGGATAGTAGAGGAAGACGTACGGCTGCTCCTCCGCGAGGATTTCCTGTATCCGGAAGTACGCTTTCTTGCGCTTCTCGATGTCGAAGGTGCGCCGACCCTCCTCCAGGAGCCGGTCCACCTCGGCATCGGCGAAGCCGACGAAATTGAGCTCCTTCGGGCCCGTCTTCTTCGAGCTCCAGATGTCGTACTGGTCGGGGTCCTGCGATATGCTCCAGCCGAGGATCACCGCGTCGAACTTCCTCTTGTCGACGAACTCGTTGATGAACGCCGACCACTCCAGCGTCCGGATCTCCATCCGGATACCGACGGCGGCCAGGTTCTGCTGGATGATCGCCGCGGTCTTCGCCCGGCTCTCGTTTCCGGCGTTGGTCAGAACCGTGAACGCGAACTTCCTCCCCCCCTTCTCCAGCACTCCTTCTCCGCCCGCGTCCTTCCATCCCGCCTCGGCGAGGAGTGCCTTCGCACGCTCCGGGTCATGGGGGTATCTCTTCACGTCGGGGTTGTGGGCCCAGGTCCCCGGCTTGTATGGCCCGGTCGCCTCCTGCCCCAGACCGAACAGCACGCCATCGATGATCTCTTTCTTGTTGATCGCATAGGCGAACGCCTGCCGGACCCGCCGGTCCGAGAAGAGCGGATGGGAGAGCCGGAACCCCAGATAGGTGTACCCGAAGGAGAGGTAGCGGTACTTGTTGAACGACTTGCGGAACTCCTCCGTCTTCGTCTGCCTCGTGTACTGGAGGGGGGTGAGCCCCATCATGTCGATGCCGCCGGATTTCAGCTCCAGAAACATGGTGGCCGGGTCGGGGATCACGCGGGTGATGACCCGGGACAGGTACGGCCTCCCCTCGAAGTAGTCCGGGTTCGCCTCGAAGACCGTCTTTTCCCCCGTCTTCCATTCGACGAACCGGAACGGGCCGGTACCCACCGGCTTCTTGTTCAGCGGGCTGCGGGAGATGTCGGGGTACGTTGCGAGCAGGTGCTTCGGGAGGACGTGCATCCCCCAGGAGGCGAGGGCGGGAGCAAAGGGTTTTTCGTACTCGACGACGAACGTGTACGGGTCCGGGTTCGACGCACGGGTTACCTGCTTGAAGTCTTCCGCGTAGGCGGTCGGCGTGTTCGGGTCGATCATCTTGCGGTAGGTGAACATGACGTCCTCGGACGTGAACGGCTTGCCGTCGTGCCACGTAACCCCTTTCCGGAGGTGAAAGGTGATTTTCCTGCCATCGGGGGACACTTCCCAGGACTCGGCCAGCTCCCCCTCGAGCTTCAGGTTCCTGTCGTACCGGACAAGACCGTTGAATACATAGCCCGCCGCCGTGTGGGATGCCGAGTCGCTCGTTACCGCCGTGAGAAAGCCGCTGACATCCCCGATGCTTCCCTCGACGATGGCGTCTCCGTAGGCGGGCGCAACATCGGAAGAGGGTGCAGACGTTTCTGCCGCATCCTGCTTCTTCGCGCACCCCGCCGCCAGGGCGACGGCTACCGCGACCGCGATGATCCGGGCGATCTTCATTCCGTATCCCTCTGGAAAACGACCCTGTTCCCCATGACCTCCACCTCCACCCTGCGGGGGGGTCCGGGAGTGTCCCTCCCGGGGTATGTCACGGTGACACGCTTCCCAGAAATATCATATTCCGCCCGGGAGAGCAGTCGCCTCGACGGATCGGAAAAAAGCGTCTGTCCCCTCCCCGCATACACCCACTCCCCGTCCGCTGTCCTGCCGGTCTCTCCGCCGGATACGGGATACCCCGCCCCCCCCGAAAGGATGCGCCCGAGCGACACCGGTCCCGCATCGACGGGGCGGATGGTATCCGGCGGAAACTCCCTCGCGGCGGGACCGCGGGTGACCGAAATCCTTCCTTCGCCGTTCTCGAGGAACATGAC